>CAZMEV010000016.1:12219-39514 GCA_964565375.1 uncultured Spirochaetaceae bacterium | reverse complement strand
CGCCGGGCCTGAAGCGCACGGCGACAGGAATGCTCTGGTAGAGCGGGTCGGTGTTCTCGCGGATAAAGGGGTCGTCGGTGTTCCAGTTCAGGTAGGACTTGCCGCGCTTGTCGAGAAAGCCCATGCGCTCGCCGAGGCCGTATACGCGCTCGCCGGGATTCAGCGCGAGCTTGATACCGATGCGGCTTCGGCGGTGAAAAAACGGTGAGCCCACGGTGGTGAGGAGTGTTTCGCGGCCGGCAGGGCCGGCGGCGGGGTCGCCGGCAGCGTCGTGAGTCGCTGCGCGGCCAGTCTCGTCGGCCGCCGAGCGCGCGCTATCGTGGCCCGCAGGTTCGGACCTTGAGCCGGCGGTCTGCGCCATCGATTGCGTGCTCACGGGCGCTGTCACCTCGAGCCTGGAGCTGTCGGCGGACATGTGCAGCGCGAGCCTGGAGCCGTCGGCGGTCACGTGGACCGCGAGCCTGGAGCCCCGGACGGTCGCTGCGCCGTCGTTGTCACGGGTAGCGGTAACCGGTTCGTACGCAGGGGTACCGGCGAGCGCGTACGAATGGGAGCCTTCGGTAGGCTCGGTTTCAAGGCGAAGGGCAAGGGCTCCGCCGGCGAGCGAGCGCACGGTTATGCGTCCGGCGGCGAAATGAATGGTGGCGGATTCCGACGGCTTCGCGGTTTCTCCCGGGGCAACCCCCGTCCCGGCCGAGGCAGCCTCCGGGCGGTCGGGTCGGGGTTCCCTCGGCCCACCCGGCGACTGTTTCGCTGCTCCGGGTGCGTTGCCAGGGCTCGAGGGCCCGGTGGTGAGCGCTTCGAGTGGCCCCGCGGGTTTTGCGGGAAATGGATCGTTTCTGTCTATTGAGCGTGATTCCTGCGGCATACGTGTCTCCGTCTTTTCCCCTCGTTACGCGCGTGTGCTACAGTAGCAATCGCCCATGCACGAGAATAAGATTGCTGAAGAATTGAAGCTTACGCCCGCGTCGGTCGCGGGTATTCTTTCGCTCCTTGAGAACGGCGCTACTGTGCCGTTTATTGCGCGTTATCGCAAGGAGCAGACAGGGAGCGCCGACGAAGAGGTGATCCGCGCGGTGCGTGACCGCGCGGGCGAACTGGCCGAGCTCGACCGGCGCCGGGAGTCGATGCTTGAATCGCTTCGCGAGCGGGACCTTCTCTCCGAAGACCTTGGCGCCCGCCTCGAGTCGGCTGCAAGCAAAAGTAAGCTCGAGGACATGTATCTCCCATACCGGGTCAAGCGCCGAACCCGGGCGCAGAAAGCACGTGAAGCGGGATTCGAGCCACTCGCGGCGGCAATTGAGCAGGCGGCGACCGGCTCCACGCTCACAGACGACGTGCGAGCCGCTCTCGAGGGTCAGCTATCCGACGCCGAAGCCGCCGCCGGCGCGCGGGATATTATCGCGGAGGCGGTCGCCGAGGATCCGGAACTCCGCGGCGAGCTTCGAACGCTCTTCGCCCGCACGGCGAGACTCGAGGTGAAACGGGCGCGCGGGGTCAAGGCGGAATCGGAGGCGGCGGCGGTCTACAGGGATTACTTCGATCACACCGAGGCGGCGGCGAAGGCACCGTCTCACCGGGTGCTTGCCATTCTCCGCGGTGAACGCGAAGGGCAGCTTTCGGTGCACGTGCTTCCCGACGAGGACGACGCGATGGCCGCGATTCGCCGGCGCCGGCTGAGGCCTGCTGCCGGGCGGACCCCCGACGCCTCCCGGGGGGACAGACACGCGCCGGCGCGGAACGACGTGCGGGCGGCTGCACACGATGACCCGGCGCGGCAATCTGCCGGGGGCGACCGGGCGCCGGTCTCCGCCTGCCGCGAACAGATGGAGACGGCGCTTGCCGACAGCTGGAAGCGGCTTCTCGCACCATCACTCGAAAATGAGCGAAAGGGCGAGCTTAAGGAGACGGCGGAACGCGCGGCGGCAGAGGTCTTCGCGAAAAATCTGCGCGAGCTTCTGCTTGCCGCACCGCTCGGCGGAAAGCGCATTCTCGCGGTCGACCCGGGCTTGCGCACCGGCTGCAAGGTTGTCTGTCTCGACGAACACGGTGAGCTGCTTGCCAACGAGACGATCTATCCGCTGCAGCCGAAAAACCGCACGGCCGAATCGGCGCGAACGGTTCAGCGGCTGTGCAGCGAATACGGGGTCGAGGTGATCGCCGTGGGAAACGGAACCGGTGGCCGCGAAGCACAGCGCTTTCTGCGCGAGCATGCGGTCGACCGAAAAATGCCGGTGGTCAGCGTAAACGAGGCGGGGGCGTCGGTGTATTCGGCGAGCCCGGTCGCGAAAGAGGAGTTCCCGGATCACGATGTGACCGTGCGCGGTGCGGTGTCGATCGGGCGCAGGCTCATGGACCCGCTTGCCGAGCTCGTGAAGATCGACCCGAAAGCGATCGGAGTCGGGCAGTACCAGCACGATGTGGATGCCGCGCTTCTCGAATCGCGACTCTCGGATACGGTGGTTTCCTGTGTGAACGCGGTCGGCGCGGACCTTAACACGGCGAGTGCCCACCTGTTGCGCTACGTTGCGGGACTCAACACGAAAAGCGCCGAAGCGGTTGTGGAGCACCGGCGAAAGGCCGGCGGCTTTCGAGGGCGGGACGAGCTCTTGAAGGTGTCAGGGCTCGGTCCGCGCCGTTTCGAGCAGGCGGCAGGGTTTCTTCGGGTTCACGGGGATCATCCCCTCGACGCTACGGCGGTGCATCCGGAGCGCTACGCACTTGTCGAGCGGATCGCGGGCGACCTCGGGGTGCCGGTCGGCGAGCTCGTGGGAAACCGGCGGCTGTGTGAAACCATCAACCTTGAGTCTTACATAAGCGACGAGGCGGGAAGGCCGACGCTCGAGGATATCGTTGCCGCGCTCGCTGCGCCGGGGCGTGATCCGCGACCTGAGTGGGACCCGGTGGAGTTCCGCGACGATGTGTCTGAAATCGGAGACCTTGCTGAGGGCATGCGGCTTCCCGGAATTGTCACGAATATCACCGACTTCGGGGCCTTCGTGGATATCGGCGTGCATCGTGACGGACTGGTGCATATTTCAAAGCTTGCCGACCGGTTCGTCTCGGACCCGCACGAGGTCGTTTCGGTCGGGAAATCGGTTGAAGTCAGTGTCGTCGCGGTCGATCTGGGACGGGGCAGAATTTCGCTGTCGATGATAGACTGAGGGGGCGAATGTCGACTGTAGTTAAGCGAACACTTGTTGCAGGGATCATTATTGTAGCCCTCGTAGTCCTTGGATTCACGGTCTGGGTGGCGCGTGGACTCGGGCCCGGCGAAGCCGCCGAGCGGGCGCTGATTCCGGGAGAGCGGGTTCATGTCCACGAAAGACGGGGAGACTGGTTCGTATTCACACCGGTTGCGAATGGCGAGGGGCCGGCCGGCGAGTCGTGGGATGTTGCCCCTTTGCGGCAGCTTGGATCGCTCGATCGCGGTATCATTATTTACCCGGGTGGTCGCGTCGATGCACGGTCGTATGCGCCGCTTGCACGGCGATTCGCTGAACGGGGATTCCCTGTTATTGTCGTGGAGGCGCCGCTTAACCTCATGATTCTTGCCGCGGATCGCGTTGCAACGATTGCCGGTGTGTATCCTGAGGTAGAACAGTGGACACTGATCGGACACTCGCTCGGTGCTGCCGCCGCTGCGCGACTGGTCGATCAGGCGGAGCCGGTCGAGCTGTCTACGTACGGGATTGATTCACTGGTGCTTCTCGCCGGGTATCCGGCGTCGGGATGGGATATTTCGGATAAACCGGTTTCGGTGCTCTCCATTGCCGCCGAGCATGACGAAGTGCTCGACCGGGAGGCGTGGGAACGCGCCCGGTCTCTGCTCCCGGATGACACTGAGTTCTACGAAATTGCAGGAGGCAACCATGCCGGTTTCGCCGACTACGGAGTGCAGCGCGGTGACGGGGAGGCGAGCATTTCTTCCGCCGAGCAGATGGATCGTACTGTCGAACGCGTCCTTTCGTTTATAGAGTAAGGCCGCTGTCCGCCATCCAGCGCCGCAGATCTACAGCCTCGCCGCTGCGCGCGGCGTCGTCAGCGGCAAGGGCGGTCAGGTGACTGACAAGAGCGGTTTCCGCCGAAGAAAGGCTCGCGGTCTCCGCGTCGGCATCCAACCATTCACTCCACGCTGCCATAAGCGCGCGGTCGGCGCCCCCGTGTCCCAATGGTTCCGAGGGGACGGGCAGCTCGCGCCCGTGATCCTCCCCGTGAGTGTCGAGTTCCACGCTGCTCGATGCCCCGAACGTTGCCCGGATCGTACCCCGTGTGCCGTCAATGCGGAGGGTTCGTCCCTCGTCGTGGCTGTGTCCGTGCATGCGGAAACTCGCCGTTGCTCCCGACTCGAACCGGATAACGGTTTCCTGATGGTCGGGCTGATTGTTGTCGCAGCGGTACACGCAGCGCCCGTACGGCCCTTCTCTGAGAGCGTTCATAATGCAGGCTTCGCTCGTATCCTCGGTTATCGTGGAAGTCGGCCACAGCGACCAGATCCGGTAGCGCCGCAGCCCCGGCAGGGCACCGACGAGCTTCGGGCTTGCCAGAAGCCATGCGGCTGCCGCCCCCCGCGCGCCTCCCTGCCGCTTCAGCGCCCGTTTAATCGGAATACCATCCCGGTAGGTGGATACCGCTTCGAACGGACAAGTATCGGCGGCCGGACACCCGTCGGTGCACCGCTCGGGCGCACCCGCCGGCGCCTTATCCGGGCGGAACAGGCTCCTGTCGGCGGTGCTTGCCACCCAGACAGGTTTGCTGCCTGCGAACCAGCACAGAAGATCCAGATCGTGGCAGCTTTTTGCCAGGATCATCGGCGAACTCTCGCTGCTGTTGCGCCACCTGCCGCGCACGAACGAATGCGCCATGTGGTAGTAAGCCACGTTTTCTGCGTGATACATGGTCAGCACTTCGCCGATTTCACCTGCGTCTATGCAACGCTTTATGGTGCAAAATACTTCGCTGTGTCGAAGAACATGGCACACGGTAATGCTGCCGCCGGGGCTCTGCTCCCCGGCGCTGCGTAATCGGCGGAGTCCATCCAGGTCGGGCGCCATAGGTTTTTCGAGCAGGATGTGATGCCCGCGCTCGAGTGCCGCACATGCCGGTTCCACGTGCTCGCGGTCACCGGTTGCAACGATCACGGCATCCAGTTCGTGCGGCGGAATCCGGTCGAACAGGGTCCGCCAGTCGGTGAATGTCCGCGACTCGGGCAGTCCGTGGCGGCGGGCAAGCCGGGCCCGGCGCGTTTCGTCGGGTTCGGCCATGGCGACCAGTGACAGCGCGCCGGGGTGTGAGGCGATCCATTCGGTGTACACGGTTCCACGGTCACCGGCGCCGAGGAGGGCGACGCGGGGAGGCGACTCCTGCGGTACCGGAGCCCTCCGCTGTCCGGGGCTGTGTATCTTTTGAGGTTGATGTTTCAACGCGTGCCTCCGCCGGCGTTACTGATCGCCGCTTTGTTGAACCAGAGTCTATGCCCCGTTTCTTCAGAGGGCAAGCGAACTCAAGCTCACGCCACCCAAGTTCGTGCGTGTTGCCGGGGTGAACATCCGGCCGTCGCGGATGGCAATCAGGTGCTCTTGACGGGTACGCATCAATATATTAAATAGTATATATAAAGCTGAAATGCACGATTCCAGTACACAGGAGAGTCCGCAATGAGAGTGAAGGTGTATACCACGTCGCGATGTCCGCACTGCACGACAGTCAAGCGCTACCTCAGGGAAAAAGATATCCCCTTTACCGAATATAACGTTGAGCGCGACCCGCGCAAGGCCGATGAAATGTATCGAAAATCCCGCCAGCAATCGGTGCCGGTCATAGATGTGAAGGGCAAAATCCTCGTCGGCTTCAGCAAAGCTGAGCTCGAAAGCGCACTGAAGCGGTGAACCCTTGCGGGAAGCGGTCCGGCAGCTTTGAGGCAGGCCCTTCCCGCAGCGCCTGGCGCCCCAGGGTCCCCCGACGCTCCGGTGTACCGGAGCGCCAGGCGCTGCACTGGTGTACCGCGGGTGCCACCTCCCGCCGGGCCGCTTCATGCCGGCCGGCTCTATGCCGGCGCGGCCGCCGGTTTTCGTGTCAGGCGCATTGCCGTCAGCGAGGTTAACAGAATAAAGGCGGCGGCAGGTGCGTAGATCAGCGGTGTGCCGACCGTATCAACAATTATCCCATTGACCTGTGTTCCGATTCCCCCGCCAAGAAACATTGCGAACGATGCAAGCGACATTGCTGTGCCCCTGAGTTGCGGCAGCTTCATCTGCGCGGCCATAATCAGCGTAGATTGAAGCGACACGAAGGCGAGTCCGAAGCCGAAGAATCCCGCGACCATTACAGCCGGTCCCGTAGCGAATACCAGGCTTACGAGGCTCGCAGCGCCGACTGCACCGACGGTCGGCAGAAACAATGCACCGAGGTTCGCGCGAATACGGGGAACAAAGCGGCTGCCCACAACAGCGCCAAGTCCGAATGCCGTAACGACAAGGCCGACGAGTATCAGCGGAAGGCCGGTCAGCTCTTCTACGTAGTGCCCGCCGTAGGAAAAGCTTCCGAATACTGCGAATCCAACGAAGAAGATGGTCCCGATAACCGCCGGAAGTCCTGGTGTGGAAAATGCGGTTCGGTAGCTGGCGAACAGTGAAAACGGTCTGTCGGAAGACTTGCCCGACGGAACGACCCGTACAACGAGAATCGCCAGGATAAGCTCTGCTACCCCGTACAGGATATAAACGCCGCGCCAGCTGCCGAACTCCGCGATTGCTCCGCCGATGGCCGTTGCGGAGGCGCCACCGAGGAACATCATTCCCATAACCCTGGCAATTGCACCCTGCCGGTTTTCGTCCGAGAAGCTCTCGCCGATCAGCGCCATGGTTACCGGAAAGATGCCGGCTGCAAAGGCGCCGTTAAAGCCGCGAAAGACCACCAGCGAGGGGAAGTTAAAGGCGAGCCCACCGAGAATGCTGAATGTAGCGGTGCCGAACGCGGCAACCTTAATTATCCGTCCGCGGCCGAAACGGTCTCCGAGCGGACCGAAAAGCACGGTAAACAGGCCGAAGGTAACCATGTAGGCGGTTACGGACAGGGCGGCTGTCGGGACCGCGAGGTTCAGATCCTGCGCGATACTTACCAGAAGCGGTGCCGCAGCGTAGTTATCGCCATTCGCCCAGAAGGCGAGAAAACCTAAGGCGAACAGAAGCATGGATGTTTGTTTTTTCATAGAGTACAGAATAAATATTATTATTTATATATGCAAGTTGGAGAATGTCTGAACTACTGCTCCGGTTCTACCGAAATGCCGGCCTGTTCGCAGTACATGTCGAGGAACTGCTCCTGACGATTCGTGCGTTCACCAAGGTACATGCTCAGGTCGTCGAGCAGGAAGAGAAGCGCAATAAGATACTGTGAATCCCTCGCACCTGCTACGAGCCGGACTGCCTGCATGAACAGCGCGTCTTCGCATTTTTGACGTCGGCCGCGCGATGAACTTCCGGGCGATGGCCGGCTGCGTGTCGGGCACACCTCGCCAAGCCGGTGGTCAATTTCCTCAGCGAGCGAATCGAGCCGGTCGGCGGCCGGGGGTTGAGCGCGAATCGACTCGCGTTCCGCGTATGCGCGACGGATTTTTTCATTATCATCGGTGTGCAGCGAGTTATGGCCACGGCCCTGAAGGGTAATCATGAGCACGATCACTGCTTCGGCTTTGTCAGGGTCGCTGGTTTCAATGAGTTCATGAACCGGCTGGTTCGACAGCAGTCGCTGATGCCGGCGTCTGGTCCGATAGTCCCCGATAGACGTATACAAAGCCACTGTCGCGTTTGCCACGATATGCCCTGCTGCAACGATGAGGCGGCGGAGCCACTCGGCAGCATAGACGGCGAAAATGAGAGTGTTGACAAGAAGTACGAATGCAAAGCGTATGATGCTGAATACACCGGCAATAAGCATGTAGGCTGTCTGAATCTGGGCGGCTTTCTTTCCGCGCATTTGTACGCCCATTATCTTTGCCGACGATCGGTTGGGGTTCGTCAGGTTAAAAGTGCCGATTTTGTTGCGGGTTGAAAGGCTCGCTCCGCTTTTGGAAAGGTTAAGTTTTACGGGCCCTTTGCCGTAGCGGCCCCGCAGGCGGAAACGTCCCCGTTGAAAGGCTACGTTTGTTCCCTTTGCTACCCGGCGGGAAACCCGCGTACCGTGTGACGAGTTTACCGTGAAGTTCATGCCCGCAGCTTCCGCCTGAGCGCGCAGTGATACGCCGCCGGTTCTGCTTGCCCGGACATGCTTGCCACGGTGTTCTATCCGGGTCTGCCGCCCCTGATCATCTTTATTGCCGATTCCAAACATAGATGTATCTTAGTATAGTGCAGGAGCTACCCGCTACCAGACACTCCCGTGCGCCTCGCGCACGTGATCGGCGATTTCCCGCACCTGCTCCTGTGGCGGAGCGTCGGCCTCGGTCGTCGCAGGGCTTCCGGTGAGCACATTGGTGAGTTCCCAGACACTCTCACGTAATGCCGATAGATTGTATCCACCCTCGGTCAGATACACGATGCGGCCGTCGCAGAGCTCTTCGGCGAGTTCGGTTTCGATTTTTGCGAAAGAGCCGAATACCGAGGATGTAAGACTCATGGCGGAGAGCGGATCCTGGTAATGCGCATCGAAGCCTGCGCTGACAAGAATAAGCTCAGGACGGTACCAGCGAAATGCCGGCACCACCAGTTCGTGCATCAGGTAGATGTAGTCGTCGTTGTCGCAGCCACCCGGCAACGGTACAGTAAGCGTCGTACCGGCTCCATCGCCTGAACCGATTTCTCCCATTTTACCGGTACCGGGGAAGTGCGGGAACTCGTGCAGGCTGGCGTAGAACACGTCCGGGCGATTGTAGCTTGAATGGAACGTCCCATTGCCATGGTGCACGTCCCAGTCGAGGATGCATATCCGCTGCAATCCCCGTGCGCGCGCGTGAAGCGCGGCAACCATTACATGGTTGAAGAAACAGAAACCGGCAGCCGAATCTGCTTCTGCGTGATGCCCCGGGGGCCGCGAGACGACCAGCGACCGCCTCCGGGGTGAATCGAGAACGCTGTCCACTGCGGCAACCGCACACCCGCTTGCCCGGCGCGCGGCAGCATAGCTGTATTCGTTCGCGCTTGTATCGGGATCGAAATAGGTGCGGCCTGAGTGCGCAGTCCTGGCGACTTCCTCAATGTATTCCCGGGTATGTACGCGTTGCAGCTCTTCGTCGCTTGCATCCCGCGGAGAACCGGGAATCAGAAGATCTGCGAAGCTCGCCTCATCGAGCGCGCGGTACATCGTCGTGATTCGTTCCGGGCGTTCAGGATGGCCTTCGGGCTGTTCATGGCGTTCAAATATGTCGTCGCGAAAAACAGTGATCTCCACGGATGCTGCCTCCTCTTCAGTGTTTGTGTGCTTCCGCAGTGTGGAATCTGCGCCCGGTCGTGGAAGAACTGACTGGGGCTCCTTCGCTTCCCCGGAACAAGCTGCCTGCTTCTCACCCCTCGCAGGAAGCATGTCGGCGACCGCTTGACCGTCGGGCGCCGACGCGCGAAGCTGCAGGCGGCCTGGAAACCATGAGTATACTCGCGCGAGAAATCGGAAAACGCAAGATCGCACTCTACTGGCGTACCGCGCTGCTGGCAGCGCTTATGGTGCTGCCGCTCCTGGCGCTTGGGCGCACATTTTTCGGCCCCGTCGGATTTGTGGCAATCGGTATCGCAATCGTTGTGCTTGTCGCTCAGGTCTCGCGGCAGCAACCGGGTCGGGTACTTGAAAACGCGATTCCGCTGCGTTATTACGAAGCGCCGCAGTTGCATGAGGTGGTTTCCGAGCTTTCCTCGCGTGCGGGCCTTACAACCGTGCCCATGATCTATCTGATTCCCTCGCAGGTGCCGAACGCCGCGACGATCGGGCGTGCCGACGAGGCGGTTCTTATTGTTACTGACGGCCTGCTTCGCCGATTGTCCATTCGTGAAGTAGCCGGAGTCCTGGCTCACGAAATCAGTCATATTCGCAATAATGATCTCACGCTTTTTGCGTTCGCCGAGGTTGTGAAGCATGTGACCATACTCCTGGCGCGGTTCACATGGTTCTTTCTGCTCCTGCAACTGCCGCTGCTTGTGTTTTCCGGTCAAATGCTTCCGCTCGACGTTCTGCTTCTTGTTATGGCGGCGCCGCTTCTGGTGTTTCTCATTCAGCTTGCGCTGTTACGTAACCGTGAATTTCAGGCCGATCTTGGAGCCGTAGAGCTTACCGGCGACCCGAAAAGTCTTGCTTCTGCGCTCTATCGCATCGAGAATCCTGTCAGGAGCCTTTTTGGTGTGCTTCTGCCGGTTCCACAGCCTCAGGACGGAGGACTGTTTCGAACGCACCCTTCGAGTCAGGAGCGCATTCGCAGGCTGCTCGATCTCGGATAAAGCATGGCTGGAGGCCTGACATGGGTGTGCGGAACGGGCTACACTGCCGGAGTTTTCATGGTCACCGCCATGGCAGTCATGGCAGTCCCGGCACAGGAGATGACGATCCAGCGTGAGTCTTGAACGACGTATTTTACGCCGCAAAGTTGCAACGCGCGACCAGATACGGTATGCAAGAGAGCAGGCGGAGGCCTGGAACATCGGGCTCGGCGAGGCGCTCGTAACCTATGCCGGCGTGGACTCCGCGTATGTTGCCGAAGCGGAGGCGGATGAACTCGGTAGCGACTGTCTTGCCGGCAGACCGAACGAAATTCTTAACCTGCTCGATATCGGCATGCTTCGCGCTGTAGGCCGGCATGCTGCACTTCGACTCGGAGCGCTGCCGCTTCGACGACGCCGGAAGAAGCTCGAGTTTATTACGGTGCGGCCTGATAACCGGGCGGCTCGCAGTTACTTTGCCGAAGAGTTAGGATATGGTTCGTTTCGTGAGGTGCTCGTCACCTGGGCGGATGTCATAGCCTGTCTTCAGTACGTCTTTCGAGACGAGCTCGCCGCGGATGCACTCAATCGCGGTCGAAGCCCGGAGGAGACCGCCGAGCGAACCGTAAGCGCCGGGCAACTTGCGGCTGGGGCCCTCGGGTTTCTTGCGCTGGTGACGTTCGCCTCGCTATGGCCTCTGGGCACGCTCCGAGTGGTAATTTCCGTACTCGTTATCGCGTATGTTGCCGTTTTCGCATTCCGGTTTTTTCTGGCCGGCATCGGGTCTATGGAAGACGTCCTCGTAGATGTGGGCGCGGAAGAGCTGGCGGGTATGAAGGAACGGAACCTGCCGGTTTACACGATTCTGCTTCCGCTGTATCGGGAGTCAGCGTCGTTGCCGCAGCTCGTGCGCGGTATACAGGCGCTTGATTATCCCAGGCATAAACTCGATGTAATAGTGCTCCTCGAAGAAGGCGACGAGGAAATGATCGATGCACTTCAGAGGTATCCGGTCCCGGCCTCCTGGAACGTATTGTACGTACCTGCAGGAGTCCCGCGCACAAAGCCGCGCGCCTGCAATTACGGTATGCTCTTCGCCCGCGGGCAGTATCTGGTTACCTACGACGCCGAGGACCTTCCCGAACACGATCAACTGCGAAAGGCGGTGCGCGCGTTTCAGACTGCCTCAGCCAATACCATTTGTCTTCAATGCCTTCTGACTTACTACAATCGATCCCGGACGCTGTTGAGCCGATTATTCACGCTTGAGCACTGGTACTGGTTCGACGCGGTGGTTCCCGGCCTTATCTCGCTCGATATGCCGATCCCGATGGGAGGCTCAAGCAATCATTTTCACCTCGGTAAGCTTCGGGCACTCGGAGGCTGGGACCCCTATAATCTCACCGAGGATGCCGATCTCAGCACGCGGATATCCATGGAGAGTCAGCAGGTGGCTGTACTGCGCAGTACCACACGCGAGGAGGCAAACCCCCAGGTCTGGAACTGGATCCGCCAGCGCAGCCGCTGGTTCAAAGGCTATATGCAGACGTTTATGGTGCACACCCGCAATCCATTTACGGCCGTACGTGACCTCGGCGTAAAAGCATCGTTGAGTCTGCTTTTCTTTGTAGGTGGTACGCCTTTTGTGTTTCTGCTGGCTCCTGTTCTGCTGGCCATTATCGTAATGGCGCTTTTCGTCGCGCCGGCGGCAATGCAGTTGCTTCTGACGCCCCTGCTCATCGCTATCGTTATGACGGGGGTAGCGTTCGCATGGTTTCTCGGCGTGTACATGCACATGTACACCGCCTTTCGCAGGCGAGTCGATGCGCTCGTAGCGGTAGCGCTGCTCACGCCGTTCTACTGGTTGCTGCATTCGTTTTCAGCATTGCGCGCGCTCTGGCAGCTGATTCGTGAGCCGCATGTATGGGAGAAAACCGAGCACCTGCTGTTCGAGGAGCCCGGGCAGGCCTATCCCGACCGCGCGGCTGAAGTCGGCGAGGGAACCAGCCAGGCCTATTCGGATCGCGTGGGTGAAGCCGGCGAGGAGCGGCGAACATGAGCTCTCAGGTTGAAACCCTTCTTGTTGTCCACCGTCGACGCCGTTTCATTCTTTTCGCGACTATCCTTGCGGTGGTCTTCGGGGCGCTCGGTATGCTTGCCTGGCATTTCGGCTACTATCCACAAAGGCAGTTATATCTTGCAGGGGCCATCAGATTTGCGCTCAGTGGTGACATTGGCCAGCAACAGAGCGTCCATCCGATTCTTCCTCCATTGTCTTTTCTGGCATTTCTCATAATTCGCAATCCGATTGTGCTCACGGCGGTCATTTCGGGCCTGTCGATAGGCTATCTCGCATATTTCGTTACCACCTACGCCGGCCCCCTTTCGGTGCGAACGCTTCTGGTAATCTATATTCTCATATCACCGTCGGTTGTCACTCTCGCACTGTTTGATCTTGAGTGGCTTATGCTCATCGCGGTTACCGTGGGAGCGTACGGATTTCTGCTTGAGTACTGTCGCCGGGATTCGGTATACCACCTTTTCCTGTGCGGCCTCGCGCTGGCGGCAGGGTATCTGGTGGTCCCTGAGACATCGATGTACGTCGTGGTATTCGCTCTCGCGGTTTCGCTGGTGGGGCCACCGCGGCATCGTCGCTGGGTATATCCGCTTGTACTCCTGGCTCCAATGCTTTCAGCCGCTGCGGCCTGGAGTATCGTGGAATGGTATTTGCGGGGAAGCGTGTACGGACCGCTTCCCGAGTTCGCGCTTATGCTCGATGCACCGGGGCTGCTTGGCGTTATCGTATCAAGCGGTCCGTTCGTGTTCGTGTATATCGCCCTGTGCGTGGCCGCTGCGCTCTACACGCGACAGCTGCGAAGTATTGTTATAGTGCTCCTTTCCGCGCCCGTAGTGCTTATTCTCGTGAGCCTCCTATGGGCGCAGCCGATTCCGGCAGCATTGCATGTGCCGCTCATTGTCGCCGGAGTCATTATTCTCTATCCGTACTTTGACACGGTTCTCCCTTCCCGAATGCTTGCGGTGATTCTGGTGCTGCTGCTGTTTGCTGCCGTCGGCAGAGACACATGGACCGTATTCTTCCGGGACGCGGATACGATTCGTCCGGTAAGCGAGCTCGTGCGTGGTGGCGAGGATCGTGGTAACCTGCAGGAATACGCTGTGATAGAACGGCGTGTTCGATCGTGGCTTGAGAGCCATGAGCGGCAGGTGGTGCGGCTTGAGGGTGAGGCGCTGCTGTTTGCACACATTCTCTCATCGGTTGATATGCCGCGCCTGGCGTATTCGGAAACCGGAGAAGAGCCGGTGGAGGCGAATACCGGGCTTATCATCCGGCGCCGGGAAGACGATATCCCAGCTGGATTCCGAATGGTTATTCGCAGCGGTAATTTTGAGTTGTTGCGGCGTGAGGACGGATAGGACATGGCGGTAATCGGTGTTGTTGAAGAACGGTTTTCGAACCACGAAATAGAGCGGGCGGTTATAGAAGCCGCAGGGCATACGATGATCGAGGTGCCGGCAAATTCCGATGACTGGCCGGAGTGGATGACGGAAGCGGAAGCGCTTCTGGTGAATCTTACACCGGTTACTGCCGACGAAATAGACCGTCTGCCGGCGCTTCGTTACATCGGCCGCTACGGTGTCGGCATCGATTCAATCGATGTCAATGCGGCGAGTGACCGAGGTGTTGCCGTAGTTAATCAGCCGGCTGTGACCGCCGTGGAAGTATCCGAACATACGATCGGGCTCTGGCTCGCGTGCATGAGGCAGATTGCCTCCCGTGACCACGCTGTTCGCCGGGGGGACTGGAATATTCAACCGCCGGTTGCCACCCGTCGATTAAAACAGTCGGTTGTCGGGCTTATAGGCTTTGGCCGAATCGGCCGGCTCGTTGCCCGCAAACTTCATGCCTTCGAAGTTGCAGAGATCCTCGTGTATGACCCCTCCGTCCCTGAGGAACAGATTAAGCAGGAAGGCGCTACGCCCGTTTCATTCGACGAGCTTATTTCCCGGTCTACAACCATCAGCCTCCATACATCCCTGACCGACGAGACACGGGGCATAATCAATGCCGGGGTTATCGCCTCCATGAAACGTGGCGTCTGCATTATCAACACGAGCCGGGGAGGACTCGTGGATCTCGATGCGATTGCCGAGGGGCTGCGGGAGGGGAAGCTTCACAGTGTCGGCTTCGATGTCTTTCCAAACGAGCCACCGGAACCGCATCCTGCCCTCGAGATGAGAGGCAGTGTTTTCACCGATCACAGCGCGTGGTATTCGGTGCAGAGTCAGGTAGAAATACAGCGATCGACAGCCGAAGACGCCGTCGCATATCTCGCGGGTGAACGTGACATGTCGATCGTGAACCGCAACACTGAACAACAGTAAGCGCCACCCGCGAGTCCCGCAGCCTCGTGCGAAGAAGGGCTCATCGTAGTAACGTTCCGCAGCGTCTCACGAAAAAGGGGCATCGTCACAGAGTCCTGCAGCGTTGCAAAAAGCCCGGGTCCAGCGGCTGTTATCCGGCCTTCTGAATCGTGTTTCTCAGCCGCCGACACAGTACCTGAATGACACCGCGCGCGATACCCGGATGATCGACCATTACCGAATCGAACGCGTCCTTTTCAATTTTCAGAAGCATGGTCTCTTCGATGGCCGTTACGGAAGCGCTTCGAGGTTCGGGGTCGAGAACGGCCATTTCGCCGACTACTTCACCCGCCGGCAGTTCGGCGAATCGTGTTGTCTCATCGTGAATGGCAACACGGCCCTCGCGGATAATGTACATACAGTTGCCGAGTTCTCCCTTGCGGATAAACGTTTCGTTGGCCGCAACATCGACATCCTCGCCGATTGAGGCGATATGCGCGAGAATGTTGTCAGGAATGCCGGCAAATATATCGGCGGCTTTCAGCGCAATAACTCGTTCGATGGTTGTAAGCACGGTATCCTCCGGTTTGTTCGGGTCCAGCCCCGTAGTCCAAGCCGCGTAATGGGCACACATTCTCAGCCATGGATCCGGCCATTTGACGCGGTCCTCGAGAATCTCGCGAATGCGCTCGTGCGGCAGCAGGCGCTTCAGGCCGAACAGCTCACCGTAACTGTCGGTTCGCGGCGGGCTGTCCTCGGGGTGTTCTGCGACCGCAAGCACACGCTTCTTCAGCTCCCCTGTGAGCATTACGTCGAGCAGCTCAAGTCCAAGCGCACGTTCCTTCGCGGTACCTTCAAGTATTCGTCTGCGTGCGGATGACACATCGTCAGGATCGTAGATAAACGTAAGGAGCTGGAAAATAATCTCAAGATGACGCTGGTAGGCATCTTCGAGCGCTCCGAACAGCGCGTCGGATTTCTCGAGCGAAGAGGTTTCCCACATTGCCATGACGAGCCGGGCGCCGGCTTCACAGGAGCGGTGCAGCAGGCTGTTCACGGTGTCGCGCGCGGCACCGGTGGCACGGTAGCCGCGCTGGGAGAGTGTATAATACACCGCCTCGGCGGTCTCTTGGTCGTGGTGATCGAGTGCGCGCTCGAGCTCCCGGGTGATCTCGGGAGATTCTATTCGTGCTGTCGCGCGGATTATCCGGAATGCGGTTGCCCGTGACACGGGCGCAGTTCCGTCGATGCATCCTGCGAGAAGCGGCCTGACGTCATTTCCAAACGTTATGAGAGTAGTCAGCGCTTCCGCCCGTGTGGAAACCGGGTCTATCCAGGGAATTACCGAATCTATAAGAGCCGGATGAGCCACCGCACGTGCAGCGCGAAGCGCCGCGTGAATAACTCTTTCATCGCTGTCTTCAAGCAATGACACCAGTGGATGATAGAAATTCCGGATGCCGACCTGCTCAAGAATTTCCGCCGCGTCGGCGCGTTCGATCGGATCCTCGGAGCCTGCGAGGCGGTTGAAGACGGCGCCTGCCTCGAGAATACCGTTTATACCGCCGTACAGGAACAGCCCGGATACAGCCGCTGAGCGGAGCGTCGGAGAGTCCGCCTCAAGCCAGCGTTCGACATGTCTCACCGGTTCGTCCACGACTGCGGAGATCGCACGGATTACCGCGGCGAGCACCGATTCGTCGGTCTCCTTCGCGAGCCGCTCCTCAAGCAGATCGGCGCACCAGTCGGGCTTGAGTGTTTCGATACGCTCTACCGCGTCGCGGCGTACATCCGGATTATCGTGATATACGAGCTGCGACAGTTTTGCCGTATAGTCGGGGTGTTCGGCCTGCTCGAGCATGCCAAGAGCACTTGAAATCTGCCAGGGATCATCCGAGTCGAGGAGCCGCTCGAGTATACCCATGGTCGAAGCGTCATTGAGGCTTACGTCGACCCCTTCTATCTTGCGTCGGCTCAGTGATTTTCTCAGCGCTCTAATGTATTCCCGGTACAGTTTCCAGCCTGTTACCAGACATACGCCCGACATACCGAGGGTGAGGTATACGGCGTACTCGGTGCGGAATGTGGGGATCTGCGCGAAAACGACGAGGAGAACGCCGGTAATTCCATAGCTCAGCGGAATGCCTACGCCCTGTGCAAAGGTGTGAACGGCCTCCCGCTCGTGGGCTGGAAGAGGTTGGAACGTGCTCTGAACGGTGGTTTTCGCAAATCCGGAATACAGCATGTAGTCAACAAACTGAGAGGCAACGACAAGTACGAAGAAAGCCCGCCCGGTTCCATCCTCGATAGCCCCGGCAATAAGCGCGGCCACAAGCACTATGCCGACACCCAGCGGTGTCCCCGCGATGCCGGCCGGTATACCGAATCGGACCAGAAGACGACCGGCGACAAACACCAGAAAGAGGAAGCTCATCCCGGTGGTCCCGGCCTTTATGAGACCAATAAACTGACTGAGCTCGGCCTGGGCCGGAAAAAAGCGTTGAGCTTCACTGTACACTATGTACTGAACAAGCAGTGATGCGGCCGAGGTTACGAGCTGAAACGTGAAGACCAGGAGCGTATAGCGCTTTCGCAGAATTGCCCACAAGGCGGAAAGGCCGTGCCCATGATCATGGTGGCGGTCCTCGGAGAGTTCGGCAAGTTCTTCCTCATGGCGAAGATGGCGAACTCCGAGCGCATGTACAAAAATGGATGCCACAATCATGGATGCGCCGGCGAGAAGGATAAGCGCTTCAAGCGAGCCTAACAGCTCCGAGAGCGGCCCGATGAGAATACCGGCGAGGACAATCGCGAGAATCTCACCCCCGGTAATGCGCGGGTACTCAGTCTTTATCGTACGCGCATCGTAGAGCTCTGCAGCCTGTGCACCGCGAAGCATCATGCAGTACAGTCCGCCGGCGGTGTTCACCACCATCATCATATAGATAACCCATCCGGTCTCTGGAAGCAGCACCAGCGGATACAGCATGAAGATGACGAGCCCGAAGAACAGCACGGTTGCCGTACCCAGCGCCGACAGACGCATTCGTTCCTCGAGCCAGTTAAAACCGATTGTTGTTACCGGTACGATCACGCCGACGAGTACGTATACATTTCTCAGTCCGGCCGATCCGAACTCGAGTACCAGAAGGGTATACGCTACGTTGTAGAGAAGACCGAATGCCAGTCCGGCAAAAAACGCCTGTCCGATCAGCAGGCGAATTCCGGGCAGTGCCGCCGCTTTACCAGGGATTGAACCCGGTGCCGAATGGGTCGTCATTTCGTGGGACACGTGCATTGGCCTCGTCGGAAATAAGGTTTCAGGCAAATATACGCGGCATGCGCTTTGCCGATGTACAAGGCTGCATAGTATCCTTCCCCGCGAGGTGATGTACAGGGTGCGTTTACAGGATGTCTATCTACATGAGTACCGGCCCGGTCCGCTGAAGCCGGCGCTCAGTGCGGTCATACTGATTGCTTTTGCAGTGCTGCTTTCAGCATGTGCCGACCAGGTGCGCGGTGACGGTATATCGCTACATTCGAGCGAGCTTGTCGACTTTCGCCTTGTAGAGGTTACCGAACCGCTTACCAATCCATGGGCAATCTCGTTTCTGCCTGACGGGCGGGGACTCGTGACCGAGCGCGGAGGCAGCCTGTATCTTATGGAAGATGAAGAACTTTTTGAGGTCGATGGTGTTCCCGATGTTTCCGCGGTGGGACAGGGGGGACTTCTTGACGTCGCAGTCCACCCCGATTTCGAGAACACCAGCTTCATATACCTCTCATACTCGGTGGCCGGGAGCGAAACGGGAACGGCGATTGCGAGAGGTGAACTCAGCGGAACCTCGCTTGAAAACGTGGAACGCATTTTTCTTCAGAACCGTCTTTCTACCTCAGGGCAGCATTTCGGCTCCCGAATTGTCTTTCTCCCGGACGGGTCGCTTGTGGCAACGATCGGAGACAGGGGCGATCGCGAGCGGGCTCAGGCAACAGATGATCACGCGGGAAGTATTATCCGGCTGAACGACGACGGCAGTGTTCCGGAAGATAATCCCTGGATAGGAATTGAGGGATACGAGCCTGAGCTGTATGTCATTGGAAGCCGCAACTCACAGGGGCTTGCACTCCATCCGGAGACCGGCATTCTGTGGCAGCATGAGCATGGCCCCCGTGGTGGAGATGAGCTCAATGTTATAGAGGCCGGGGCAAACTACGGATGGCCGGTCGTCTCGCATGGTACCGAGTATATGACCGGTGAACAGATCGGGGAGGGCACGCATGCCGAAGGCATGACCCCGCCGGTGGCCCACTGGACACCGGCCATCGCGCCGTCGGGGATGGTTTTCTATGACGGTGAAGCCTTCCCTGCGTGGCGCAACCACCTGTTTGTGGGGTCGCTGGTGGATACCCATGTGCGCCGTATTGAGCTTGAGGACGGGGTTGCTGTGGAGGAGGAGCGCATCCTCGATGATAGAATCGGGCGGATACGGGATGTCGAAGTCGGCCCGAATGATTACCTTTACATTGTTGCCGACGAAGGGTCGGCGCCCGTGTACCGGCTTGAACCGGTAGATGAGTAGAATAACTCAGGCATATTACAGCGAAAAGGAGTGTATGCGATGGAAGTAGTGAAATTTGCTTCAGATGACATTGAAAACAAGCTTTCTCAGCTCGACGACAAGGAACTCGACAATCTTGCGTTTGGTGCTATTCAGCTCGATAAGGATGGAAAGATTCTCTCTTATAACGCGGCTGAAGGAGATCTGACCGGTCGCAATCCCGAAGAAGTTGTTGGGAAGAACTTCTTCACCGAAGTTGCTCCGTGCACGAACAGCGACGAGTTCTACGGGCGGTTCAGGAAAGGTGTGGAAAGCGGCAATCTGAACGATCTGTTCGAGTATGTGTTTGATTACAAAATGAAGCCGACCAAAGTCAAAGTGCACATGAAGAAAGCGCTGACCGGCGAGTCGTACTGGGTGTTCGTGAAGCGCCTGTAACACTCATGAATGAACAGCAGGATTTCTCACCCCCGGTGGGGCGGGAGGTTGCGGCGATTGCCCTTGAGGCAATCGTACGTGATACGCTGCCGGCGGACGTGAGAAGCGGTCTTGACCCCGCGCATGTGCTTGAACAGTTTGAAGCTGTGCGGCTCGACTCGCTCGACCGGCTGACTATCGCGGGCAAGGTGAACACCTTCTTCGGCATTCATGAAACGGGACTCGAGGATAACCTGCTGCGCTCCGGCGAAGCCTCCCACTGGGTGGACCTGGCATGGCGAAGTCTCGGGCGAAGTGAGCCGTATATATCGTTTCAAACGTCGGGGACCACAGGCGAGCCCAAGCAGATTGCGCAGCCTCTGGCGGAGCTCCTTCAGGAAACCGAGGAGCTTGCACAGGTGTTCGCTTCTGTCCGGCGAATAATTGCAACAGTCTCGGCGAGGCACATCTATGGCTTTCTGTTTACGGCGCTTCTGCCGGAGCGACTCGGTGTGCCCCGAATAGACGCACGCGAGGCCGGCCCATCCTTCTGGAGGCGCGAGCCCGCCGAAGAGGATCTTATTGTCACCTTTCCCGATTACATTCAGTTTCTCACTGACTCGCAGATTGCATTGCCGCCGGAGGCATCAATCGTCACGAGTACAGCACCGTGTCCGCCCTCGCTGTGGAAGCGCGTCGGCGAAGCCGGACCGAAGCGAATGAGCGAGGTGTACGGCTCTACCGAGACAGGCGGAATAGGTGTTCGTCACGCCGACAGCGACCCGTTTGAGCTTTTCAGCTACTTCTCCCGCTCGGAGGATCCATTCGCCCTGCTTCGCAAACGGCCCGACGGCTCGACGAAGCATGTTCCCCTTATGGACGAAATCGAGTGGGTCGACGACCGGAGATTCCGGCCGGTGGGCCGTCGCGACGGCGCGGTCCAGGTCGGCGGAGTAAATGTACGCCCCGAAGCAGTCGGCCGAAAAATGGAGGAGCATCCTGATGTGCTTGAGGCCCACGTCCGGGTTGATTCGAAGACTGGCCGGCTGAGTGCGACAGCCCGTATCAGGGGCGCAGGTGATGAACAGGCAATTCGCCACTGGCTCGAAGAACGCCTTACAAGTAATGAGCGGCCGAAAGCAATTGAACTGGTTCGACAGTAATTCCACACAGTAATTCCACGTGGACAGGTCGTGAACGGGCGGCTTACAGTACTGCATTATGAACAACAGCGGCTGCGAACGATGCGAACTACTGCCTCGGGAACTTCCCGAACACCTAAACCTGTACTACTCTGCTCCGCGGGATGCAACTGAGCAGAAGCTCGGGGATTTGTGTGCGAAACGCGGGTTTACGCGTATCTCAGGTGCTGCCGATGAGGTATGGGCGTTTTCCGGATCACGTGAACAGCTTCGTGCTCTATGTGCTTCGGCAGACGACGCACTTACCCCCGTAGAAAAGGAAAGCACACGGGTACTTGTCGTAGCCCATGGAACGCAGGTGGGTATCCGCGAGCTTGTCCACATGGAAACCTTTTCCTCGCTGACTGCGCGTGTTGAGGGCGGACGCATTATCGCGTTGCTTCGTGATCGCCGTCTCACCACATGGTTTCAGCCGATTATCTCGCTCGGTGATGGAGTCGCCGAAGACGGCACTTATAGCGTGTTTGCCTACGAATGCCTGGCTCGCGGTTTTGATCCTGAAGGAAACATTGTAAGTCCGGGGGAAATGTTTTCGGTCGCCAGGCAGGCCGACCTGCTTTTCTATCTCGATCGCGCTGCACGGCTGAGCGCGATCGAGCAGGCGGCTGCCTTTAATATCCCGAATACTATCTTCATTAACTTCAATCCGAGCGCGATTTACTCGCCTGAGAACTGTCTTGCCACAACGTTTGAAGCAATACAGGAATACGGGTTGTCCAGGGAGGGCATCGTTTTCGAGATAGTTGAGAGCGATAGCGTGGCTGAAATGGGCAGGCTCAGACGAATTCTCGACTTCTATCGCCGCGAGGGGTTTCGTGTGGCGCTCGACGATATGGGAGCCGGCTTCAACTCTCTTGTCTCGTTAAACGATTTACGACCGGACTTCGTGAAGGTGGATACCGAGCTCACGCGGGATGTCGACACCGATTCCTTCAAGGCCCGGATCGCAGGGAATATACTTGACCTTTCCAATCAACTGGATATTCCCTCGGTGGTTGAGGGAATCGAGACCGAAGGGGAGTATCGGTGGGTCCGCGACCACGGTGCCACATATGCCCAGGGGTTTTTCTTCGCCCGACCGGCGTCGACCCCGGCGATACCGGCGTACGACACCGGGAGTTAGCAGCTGGTTTCCGCGAATCCGGGTTTCCACGAATCCGGGCATCAGCGCATCCGGGTTTCCACCAATCTGGTGGACAGTGCCTGGACAGTAACAAAAAAAGCGCCGACGGTCGCGGCGCTTTCATTAATCGGATATTTTCAGCAATCAAAGCTTAGGATGCACCAATTGAGGCCGGCAGGATACCGTGTGCTCCACGGCCGCACCAGCCGGTACACCTTTCAGTGACTTACCACGTCTTTGAGTTGAAGCTTGTTTTTTTTCAGGAAATCCATAAGACCCGTGCGGGTGATCGTCCGCAGGCCACGGCTTGACACACGAATTGTGACTGCCCGGCCGAGTTCGGGAACATAGATTCGTTTTCGATGCAGGTTCGGGCGCTGCACCTTTCGGGTCTTATTGTTAGCCTTGGAGACATTGTTCCCCGAAAGCGGCTTTTTACCGCTTATTCTGCACTGTGCCATGAAGCTCCCCTTATACCTTTCCCGACTCTTTGTAGAGAACGTGCCGTCGCACAACCGGGTCGTATTTCTTGAATTCGAGTTTGTGCGGAAGATTCCGTTTATTCTTCACCGTGTAATAGCAGTGCGGACTCTCGGTGCTTCGCAGACGTACTCGCTGGATGTTCGTTTTCTGTTTCTTTGCCATATCGAGCCTGCCTTTACATGAGATCCTTCGGACGACGGGCTTCTTTACCCGTTTTTTCGCATACCGCGTAGTGCTTGATACGTCCGTTCTGGAATCGCGTTTTCATTGTAATTTTGCCGCCCCAGCGGCTCATTAGCTCCTGCGCGCCCTCACGGCGTGCATTCTTGGAGATTTGTCCGGCCATAATTATGCCTCCGAGATAAACTTAAACCACGTGTGGGGATCGAATAGTAGCGGGCATACACTGAACGGGTCAAGTACTTGAATAAGACCCACTCACACCGCTATGCAGCTGCCTTGTGCAGAAATGCTTTCCCGTATTCTCTTACCCAGCAGGTCGCATATACTTGCATACCAGTCACTCTATGCGTACCATCACTGCATAATGAGTGTATTTGAGCCTTCTACTTTTCAGCAACATACTATCGAGCTTCCCGAGGCCCTTGCAAGGGCGCTCGAAACCACTCGCGTCACGATTCCTGCTTCGCGCGAGGAATTGCTTGAACTCACCTTTGGGAACACTGGTGGTGACGAGTTCGATGTGACTTACGACGTCCCGGGCAAGGGTACGGTGACCGAGGCGCACGTCACGCGATGCAAGAACGGTGCGTCAGTGAATTACACCGAACCCTATATGCGGCGACGCGATCCGGAAGCAATGCTTATTGCTGACTCCCTACCGACGGATAAGCATCGCTTTCATGAACGCTTCGATATGCCGTTCGAGGAGGTGCGCAAAGATACATTCACGTGGCTGTCGCAGCAGGAAGGTCTTATTCTCATGCCGTTTCGTGCCGGAGACCCTCACGACGGGTACCCGTCTCTGCTGGTGGCCCCGGAAAATGCCGGCTTCTTCGTCACAGCACTTGCAGATCTTCAGGGGTTCATTCCGTCCGATTCAATACCCGAAGGATTTAAACCCGAGTCGATAATCTTCGTAGCACCGCCCTTCCGTCACACGCATTTCGGCGGCAGGCAGGTCGTTGTGCACAATCGCACCGAAGACGTTCACGAGCTCTTTTCGTACAACCTCTATCCGGGCCCGAGTGCGAAGAAGGGAGTCTATGGTGTGCTCCTCGCTCGCGGCGAGGCGGAAGGATGGGCCACACTTCACAGTTCGGCGGTACGCCTGGTTACGCCGTATGACAACGAATTCGTGATCATGCACGAGGGCGCCAGCGGTGGCGGGAAGAGTGAAATGACTCAGGAGCTTCACCGTGAACCTGATGGGCGTGTGCTGCTTGCCAGTGATACTGTAACAGGCGATCAGCTGTTTCTCGAAATGGCTGACACCTGCGAGTTGCATCCGGTCACCGACGATATGGCGCTGGCTCCGCCGTCTCTCCAGGATGATCGCGGTAAGCTCATCGCAGAGGACGCTGAAGCCGGCTGGTTTCTCCGTGTGGACCACCTGACACAGTATGGCACCGAGCCGTACCTCGAAAGATTGACCATTTCGCCTCCGGAGCCGCTCGTATTTCTGAATATCGACGGCAAGCCCGGTGCGACTGCGCTGCCGTGGGAACATACCTACGATGAACCGGGTAAGCCGTGCCCGAATCCGAGAATTGTAATGCCACGGCACTTTGTTCGTGGCACTGTTAACGAACCGGTTCAGGTGGACATCCGAAGCTTCGGGGTTCGAACGCCCCCCTGCACCTACGATAATCCTAATTATGGGATCATCGGCATACTGCATATTCTTCCGCCGGCGCTTGCATGGCTGTGGCGACTGGTTGCCCCTCGCGGGCACTCCAATCCGAGTATTACCACGACAAGCGGAATCTCGAGTGAAGGGGTTGGGTCTTACTGGCCGTTCGCAACGGGTACCATCGCCCGGCACGCGAACATACTTCTCGAGCAGATAGAGGCATCGCCACGGACCCGGTATGCGCTGATACCGAACCAGTACGTCGGTGCGTTTCATGTAGGGTTCAAAGGAGAGTGGATTGCCCGGGAGTATATGGCCCGTCGCGGTGGCGTGAGGTACCGCGACGGACAGTTGCAACCGGCTCGTTGCCCACTCCTTGGTTATCCGGTACCCGGGCTCCGCATCAATGGGCAGACAATTCCTAAAGGCCTTCTCAATGTGCATGAGCAGATCGAAGTCGGAGAGCACGGATATGACGCCGGCGCAAAGATCCTGGCCGACTTCTTCCGCTCCGAACTTACCCCCTATCGTGATCGGGATCTCAGCGAAAATGCGATGCGCATTATTGAGGCGGCACTTGATAATGCATCTGTCGAGGAATACGAATCGTTGTTATAACTACGGTCGTTATTGTATCATGGAGGTATGAGTAGCCTTATTCGTACTCGCCGCCATACGCTGGCGGCGGGATTCCTCTATGCAGCAGCGACAGTGGTCGCACTCATTCTCGCTTTTGCCTCTCCTGTCGCGGTAGACGGCGATGGACCTGCCGACATGCCCTTGTACCTGCTCATGCTCGCTCATGGGGCGTGGGCAGTGGCTCTGTTTGTACCGCGCGTCGGAAGGCCGGGCAACCGGCTCAGTCGCTTCTTCTTCGTTCCCGAGCTTCTCCTCGCAGTTACCACGCTGTTTTTTCTGTTCAACTATATCTACGCACTCAATGCAAACATGGAGTACGTAGAGCGGTTCATTGATGATGGAACGCTCAGGCTCGCACTCGACACCGCGACTGAAAGGGCTGTGGCCTTTGCCCGCTTTGCTCCGTTTTTTGTGGCAAACATTATTGCCTACCTCTATCCGCGAATACTGAAGGGGCGTCTGCTTGCCCGTGTGCAACGGGCGGGCAGCATCGTTCCGCAGACCGACAATCACTCCAGCCGTGACGCTGCGGTACGGCAGTTTTCGAACTGGGCACTTCCTGTTGCCGGCCTTGCAGCGTTGCTTCAGGCAATCGCCTTTCCGAGTTTTGCGGTCCTTGAAGGTATTGGCCTCCTTGGATGGGTGGCCCTGGTGCCGCTTTTCCTGCTCTTTCGTATCTGCGACTATCGCCGTGGCGTGTTCTACGGAGCGTTCTTCGGGACCACGCTGACGATGGCGTCGAATTACTGGCTTGCGACGTTTAATCTGGTTTCGCTCCAGTTTGCTGTTGTGCTTTTTTTCGGCTTTTTCCTCGTGTTCATGCTGGTGGTGCTTCCCGTCTATAAGCGAGCCGGTTGGCTGCGCATACTGGTTCTTCCGTTTGCATGGACATTCTTCGAGTTGGCACGGTCCTCGGGTTTTCTCGGATATCCGTGGACGCTCATTGGACATTCACAATACGCCAATCTCCCGCTGATTCAGATCAGCTCGATTACAGGGGTGTGGGGCGTAAGCTTCCTCGTGCTTCTGGTCAATTCCGGGCTTGCTGAGACAATATACCGCCGGTTTTTCGCCCGCTCCGTTGAGCCCACCCCGGTGTTCCAGGCGATGTCGCGCATACATACAATGCGCCTCGCCGGGCTTCTGCGCGCGGTGAAACGGATTCCCGCCGTATGGCGTCCTGCGGTTACAACGGTTGCGGTAACGCTTTTCATATGGGCGTCCGGCGGGCTGGT
Source organism: uncultured Spirochaetaceae bacterium (assembly GCA_964565375.1). Taxonomy (GTDB): domain Bacteria; phylum Spirochaetota; class Spirochaetia; order DSM-27196; family SKKC01; genus SLAN01. The sequence goes on along the minus strand of CAZMEV010000016.1, from coordinate 13,260 downwards.
GCTGCTGATGGATTCTGCCGGGGAGCAGCCGGAGCGCAGTGCGCGCGTGTCGCTCATTCAGCAGAATACCGACCCGCGGCAGGCTCAGTACACCAGAACGCTCAGCATCCTGCAGGATCTGACCGATGATGCGCTCGAGGACGATCCTGATCTCGTTGCGTGGTCGGAGACCGCCTTCGTCCCGAATATCCGCCGATGGGCCGCCGAGGATCCTCCCGGCAGTCTTACCGGTGTGGTCAATCGTTTCCTTGATTACCAGGAGGGTATCGGTACCTGGCTTTTGACCGGAAATGACGATTACGAGCTGATTCGTACGATCGACGGGCAGGAGGTGACGCGGAACAGTTACAATGCATCAGTGCTCTTCGACGACGAAGGACGTCGCCGGGAAACATACCGGAAGATCCGTCTTGTTCCGTTCACCGAGTATTTCCCCTATAAGGATACGCTTCCCTGGGTATATGAGATGCTTCAGGAGTTCGATGTTCATCTCTGGGAGCCCGGGCGCGAGCGTACGGTATTCGAGCATCCCAAGTTTACCTTCTCGACTCCGATATGCTTCGAAGACGTTTTTCCCAATGAAGTGCGGCAGTTCGTGAACGCCGGTGCCGAGGTTATCCTGAATCAGACGAACGACTACTGGTCACTCACCGAGGTTCAGGCGAAGCAGCATTATGCCGGTGCCATGTTCCGGGCGGTTGAAAACCGGCGTCCTATGCTGCGATCGACTGCAAGTGGCCTTACCAGCCACATAGACACTCATGGACGACTGCTCGGTTCGCTGCCGTATTATGAGGAAGCATGGATGAGCGCTGACGTGGCACTTCCGGATGATCCCGCCCGCACCATATACACGCGATTCGGCGACTGGTTTCCGGTAGCCAGTCTGGCCGGATTTCTGCTGATCGCGGGTAAAGGCATCCGCCGCGAGCCTTGAGGAGGCCGGAAGCTTAAAGGCTCCCGGGCGGCTCCGTCAGATATGAAGCCGCCCCGGGAAGAGCAGGGGCTCGCTCGGCAGGCTCTGCGGGGGCAGGCTCTGCG
>CAZMEV010000016.1:0-12119 GCA_964565375.1 uncultured Spirochaetaceae bacterium | reverse complement strand
GGCAGGCTCTGCGGGGGCAGGCTCTGCGGGGGCAGGCTCTGTCGGCCCCGTGCGCCTACTTCTTCTTACGCTTCTTGCGGGCTGCGGCAGCCCGCGCAGCCGCCTGCGCCTTCGAGTTCTCGCCCTGCGTTGCCGACTTGCCGCCTCGGCCTGCATTCGGCGTGCTGTATGCGGCAAATCGCTCCTGCCCGCGGCCGCGGATGTGGAAGTACAGTAAGAGGGCGATACCGGCGAGAACCATCAACCCGGAAAGAATCTGGCCCATGGAGAACGCCAGAAATGTATTAAGCATGTAGATGGGACCGGGGTTTTCGACAAATGAAACGACGAATCCAAGATGTGCGTCCGGCTGCCGGAAGTATTCAGCGATAAACCGCGCGACCCCGTACCCGATAACGTAGGAAGACAGGACGATACCTGGTCTCCGGGCGAAGCGGTCTACGATAAACCACAGGACAATCCAGAGAATAACCCCTTCCAGTGCAGCTTCGTATAGCTGGCTCGCATGGCGAGGGAGGTTTACCATCATTTCAGGGTCAGTTATGGGAATACCGACGGTTTCCGCCGTTTCGATGACCCAGCTTTCGGTTGCCGGAAAGCGCGAGGCATTGGGAAACAGCATGGCAAACGGCGCGGTGCTCACTCGTCCGTACAGTTCGGCGTTTATGAAGTTGCCCAGGCGTCCGAACGTATAACCGAGGGGAACGCTGACTGTTATCATATCGGCCCAGAAGAGCGCGCTGTGTCCATTCCGCTTACACCACAGCAGGCCCGCGACTATGGCACCGATAAGACCTCCATGGTAGCTCATTCCCTGCAACCCTACGAATGTGCCGTTCCGGAACGGCCAGAAGATGAGCCATGGTTGCGTCCAGTAGCCTTCTCCGGCTTCATAGACCAGCGCTGAAAAAATCCGTGCCCCCACCAGCAGGCCGATAACGCACCAGAAGATAAGATTAAGCAGATCGTCGCTATCGACGTTGATATTACGTTTCTTTATCTGTCTGCGAATGAGCAGGTAGGTAGTGGCAAAGGCAAAGAGGTACATGAGTCCGTACCAGCGTATCGGCAATCCCGGAATAACTTCCGGCGTGATCCATGCCGGATACTCAATATAGTTCAGCATATTGACAATTCCCTCAATAATTGTATTTACAAAGGCGCAGTCACAATGTGCCCGGTGTTCTGGTCGAATTGCAACCGGACCCGTTGCTGCGGTTCCCGGATTTCCATTGTTCGCCCGTGACTTTCCAGAATAACACCCGGGTGCAGTGTTCCGTAAACTACTACATCGGAGTCATGGTGTTCTTCATATTTCTCGCGGGAGGTAAACAACTGGACACTGTAATGTTCAACCTTCTTTAAAAGTGAGGCTTTCCTTCGCTGCGCCTTTGTCAGATCTCCACCTGTGAGCTGGTCCATTACGCTGTCGAGCTGGAGTACGCTCTCCTGGACTTTCGCAATACGCTGCTCGAGATCGCCGATTCGATGTTCGACGACATAGTCCTGTCCGAAACTGACCAGCGTCTGCGCGCCGCGAGGGCTGCCGAGATCGACGACTTCAAGGCCCCGTCGGCTTTTTACTTCGCCGCCGGCGATCCGGCTCTTCTTCGGACTGCACCGAATGCGGTCATTGCACTTGATTGAGGCGTTCATTGCCCCTGCTTCCAGCTGGAGGGTGCCCACCCCGAACACGCGGGCGCGCTCTATAAACCGTGCTTTGAGATCCTTCTTTGCTCGGACAACCGCGCGGCCGCCGCCCTTTATCCCGCCGCCTACCGTAAGCGATTGCTCGCTTGATACGAGTGCTGCTTCAATAGTATCGGCAACCTCGATGTCACCTCCGGCAATAACAGTGAAACCGCTGCGCACGCTCCCACCAACTTTGACTGCTGAAGGAAAGTCGATGTTCCCGGTATTCATGTCGATATCACCCTCTATAACGTGCGCAGTGATTACGTTAAGCGTGTTATCGCGTATTTCGAGCCTGCCGTCGGCACTGGCGAACAGGAGCGTGGCGCCGTCCATGTCGTCGCGGGTTTCCACGTTTTCTCCCGCATAAATCATAGTCGCCGCATCATTGAGCGCAGGAAGACGCTCTCCGTCGACGCCGATACTGTCACCTGTGGGTGTTTCGCGGAACGTTGCCGCAAGAGGATCTCCTGCTGAGACTGCCGCAAGGCTGCCGGTATTCCGGTAATCGGCTTGTCCGTCCTTCCTGATACGTACTTTCGGGTCTTGCGGCAGAGAGGCAAAGAATTGTACGGCGGGGCGACCGTCGGGGGTTGCCGCGCGTCCTCGCGCGATAAGTACGGTTGTTTCGTAGGGTGATTGCCCGGCATCGGCGGCGAGCGCCTGCTCGATTCCCTCCTCCCGGATACCGTACGTTACCGATTTCTGTTCAAGTGTCTCTGTGATCGTTTCCCGGGTGAGTTCCGTTCCTGTACCGTGATGCGGATACACGGTCAAATAGGCGCTCAAACGGTCCTCAGCAACCCGGACACGGGTGTCAACATCGCGATGCGGACGAACCCGTATATACACTCTGTTTTCCTGCCGGCACCGGTCGACGAGGCCATTGATCTTTGCCATTACGAAGTTCTCTTTTCTTGTTACCGAACCGTACAGGTGAACTTCGGGTTCACGTCCGGGTTTCCCGGGTATTTCATTCCCGAACACGTCGCGACCCGCCTTGCCGGGAAGCCCCGGGGCCACGGTAAGAATATGCTGATCTGCTTCGACCGGCGCCATCGTTTCAATGCTGCGTGGTGGGAACGCCTGCAGATTCGCGTCCTCTCCTGCACGATCGGGTTGTGCTTCGAGCAGAGTTCGAATGCGCTCACACTCCGACCCGCTTAGCTCCCGTAGAGAAAAGTCAACGGCTCCGTCCGGTCCCAGCCCGGGGGGAGTACCTTCAGCCAGCAGATAATCTTTTAGTTCCGTGTCTGCACTGCGGTAAAAGGCAGCGAGATCAGTACGGATCTTCTCGCGATCGTATCCGCGGATACCGCTGCGCTGGATCGCTGTTCCCACGTCCTTCAAATCCAGAGGTTTTCCGCCGCCACGACCTTTTATTACATGCAGATACGCTTTGAGTCCTTCTTCTGCTGTTCTAATGTCAATGAACGCGTCGAGCCGCGTGCTTATCGACTTTTCATTCAGCTCACGGCCGGATGCTGTTGCCTCGTCGAGCATACGATCTATTTCATACGCCGGTTTCAGAGCCTCCGCAGGGTAACCCTGGCGTTTCGCCTCCTTGATGATCGTGTCGGCTGAAGGACGCTCGTGTTCTTCTTCGCCCGGCTTATAGGAGAGAAGACAGTCACCTTTATCCCTGCTGAACGACAACCGCCAGTCGTGAGCCTCGTACGGTACCACGTCGGCCCAGTTTGGCCCGATACGCAGAAAGCCCGACGCTTCTGCGACGAGCGAACGGCCTTCGCGATGAATGTAGTCACCGGTGTAAAACCACGGATCGGCTGGTGCTGGAGGATTAATGCGTTCCCCCCGTACGGTGCGCCCCGGTGTTCCTCTGCCGGCAGCGGTTACTCGACCTATTGTCTGATCCTTACGGACGAGTCGTGCTCCTTTTACCTTCAAGGGGACCTGACCCTTGACCTCCTTTGTCCGTTTCTCCCGTACCGTCTGCCATTCCTCTCGATTCGCGCCGATTCCGAAGAACCCTTTCTTTCGCACCGGCTTCCTTACTTCGAACGTCTCCTCTTCGAGTCGTCGAGCTCTCGGCGGGCCGGCCTCACGAAAAATTCTCCTGGCCGTCTCCCTCAGTTCTTTCGGCAAACTCAGCTCGGAGGATAGTTCGAGCCGTTCCCGTGCGGCGGGTTGGACCGGGGTTCCCTCTGCAATAACAACGTGTTGCGTTTTTTCCGTTTCCTTCGCCTGTTTTAGAGCCACGGAGATTTCGTCATTAATCTCCTCAAGCCGGTTTCCATGGACCACACCGGCCTCCGAGAGAAGCTGTTCAATATATTCGCGCGTCAGCGAAGGGGTAGAATCAGTCGGTGAGATGTTAAGGTAGGCTTTCATTCCATCTTCGGAGACGGTGATCGCCGGCGAAGCCTTGTCGTCCATATCAGCGTATAAAGTACTAACTTTGCTCGTTCCTTAATGTCCGCACGAGCTTCGATTTCAGCAGGTTGTTCTCTTTTTTCAATTGGTTTATCTCTATCTGCTGCATTTTAATTGTCTCCACGAGATCACCGTGGGTTAACGCCCCGGTGTGGAGCAGATCTTCGATATAGCTTGTCTTGGTGGCGAAATCGGCCTCAGCTTCAAGCGATGCTTCTTTATAGCTTTCCTCAACGTTCTCGAAATCGAGAAATGACCCATCTTCTGCTTCAAGGCTTATGAGTTTGTCGGCGATCCGGTACATTGCCTGCGAAAGAATCGCCTGCGGCTTGTACCGAATAATCGGTAGTCGTGAGCTCAGGGCGATGTCCTGAAGGTCATCCCGGTATACAACCCCGAGGTGCTCGAGTTCGAGTCCGAGATACTGTTTGCACGACTTGCGTAGTCTTTGTGCCCGGTCGGAATCCTTCGGGTCCTCGAGCATGTTAAGAATCAGTCTGGGCCGAAATCGCTCGAGTTGCTGCATGCAATGGTCATGCCGTTTCGGGTCCAATTCCCGCAGATGGGTGAGCATAGCCGGAATGTAGGTTCTCTGCAGGCCTTTCTCGCCCTTTCGAAGTGATTCGATATAGGCGCCGGCCGATGATTTAACCGGAAAAGAGGAGCGTATGATGCGGAATACCGCGTTCTTGAGAAAAAGGTAGGCACTTACGGTAGCCGTGGGAGTCGGGGTTGTAACTACCAGTCCCCGGGAACCCATGAGGAAGAAATCGAGGGTGTTGTAGCTGGTCCCCGCACCGAGGTCAAGAATCAGGTAGTCGCAGTTGATGTTTTTGAGGCGCGAAATCAGTTTTCGCTTCTGAGCTGCCGACACGTTTGCGAGTCCCGGAATCTCTCCGTCCCCCGGAATAAAGCGCAATCCCTGATGATCGGTCCCGTGAATGACCGTGTCGAAGGACTGATCTGTACCACTGAGGAAGGTGCCGAGGCCGGAGGATGCGTTGTGTCCGGTTACCCCGAGAATCAGATGAAGATTGGAGCCGCCGAGATCGAGATCCGCGAGTACGACATCGCGTCCGTTTTCGGCAAGAGCTATTGCAAGATTAGCGGCGGTGAGCGACTTTCCGACCCCACCCTTGCCGCTGGCTACAGGCAGTATCCTCATTTTCCGGCATGCTCCCGATTGATTAATAGCAGCACTGCAAGAAGGAGCAGGTCACCGAACATCACGAGAAGCATTATTGTTGCCTCGGGAGTCAGCGAGAAGCCTCCGATTCCTCCGAAAAGAGCCGGTACCGCTGCTACAATGCCGCTGACAAGGGCAAGTATCTTGGCCAGTATCACCACCGTGATGGTACGACGATACCGAACGGGGTACAGTGCAATCATGAAAAGGAGCCCGGCGATGACAAGCTGCGGAGAGGCAAACCAGATAACCGAGGCGTAGTTGCCGGAAGCGTGCGCTCCGATACCGAAGACTCCCGTAACGATGAGGGCGAATCGAATACATTCCCATAGGCTTCCGGCTCCCAGGAGCCCCGATGATATTCTCATATGCAGGCTTGGCAGAGTGTACGGGCGCGTACGTTCCCGGTCAAGGAGAGAGACTTTGCCTCGGTAAGGGGGTGTTTGCCGTTATTTGCCTGCCGGGGTTGGCCGTTGATTTTGTGTTATACTATATTCAAACCAGTGAGGCGTATTTATATGAACCCCAACAATAACAATCCGCGTACAACCGAACGGTTGGTATGGCTCGGTATTTCTGTATTCTTAGTCGGCGTTATTTTTGCTTTGCTTTTATCGCCCACTGTCCTTGCGGAGTCTCCGAGCGACGACAAGGCAGAACTGATTTCGAGCTTCGAGGATATTTTCTCTTATATCGAGGATAATTTCGTCGAAGAAGTTGATCGCCAGGAACTCATCCAGGGGGCCGTCCAGGGTATGTTCGATACGCTCGATGATCGTCATTCGGCCTACCTCGACGCTGATGAGATGGAAAGCCTCGGAGATGTTACCTCCGGGGCCTTTGGTGGTGTCGGTATGGTTATCTCGCGCACCGACGATGACGAGGACGGCTACGTGGAAGTTGTCGAACCTATCCCCGGAACACCTGCGTTCGAAGCCGGGATTCGAATAGGGGATGAAATCTACGAGATTGACGGCGAGAGCGCGCAGGGATTGAGTACCGAGGAGGCTGCCAATCGTCTTCGCGGGCCCGAAGGCTCGGAAGTACAGGTAACAATTCGCCGTGCACGCACGCAGCAAATAGAAATGACACTTGAACGGGCACAGGTAGAGGTGCCTACGGTGCGGCACGAGCTTATGCCTGACTCCATCGGCTACATGAATGTATCCAGCTTCACGCCGTTTACGGTGCCCCGGATGGAGGAAGCGATTGATGATTTCGAGGAACAGGGCTATGAGGGGCTTGTCATCGACCTGCGTGGCAATACAGGCGGGCTGCTTAATGCCGCCATACAGTCGGCGGATGCCTTCCTTGACGACGGTTTAATTGTCGGGACGACAAGCCGTGTCGACGGCGGCGGGAGTGAATACGAGGCACGTTCCAGGACTAAGGTCCCCGACGATATTCCTGTTGTGGTGCTGGTTGACGGAGGTTCTGCATCAGGTGCCGAGATACTTGCCGGAGCCCTGCAGGATTCGGGACGGGCTGTACTCGTAGGGTCGACGACCTTCGGTAAGGGCTCTGTTCAGCAGGTACAGCGCGCCGGTGCCATTGAGGGCGGCTTCCGTTTGACCCTCAGTCGATACTACACACCAAGCGGAACGTATATCGATGAGGAAGGCATTGACCCGGATTATGAAGCCGAGATGCCTACTCTGAGTGAGGAAGAACAGGACCAATACAGTGAACTGCTTCAAAGCATGGTCGTCGATGACTTTCTCGATGACAATGAGGATCCTGCCGAGGCAGAGATTGACTCTTTTGTTCGCGAAACTGCCGCAGATTTCGAGCTTCCTGAACGGAATGTTCGAAGAATGGTGCGTGAAGAGATTGCCCGACGCGACAACCGTGCATTGGTCTATGACCTTGAGTACGATACAGTGCTTCAGAAAGCTGTCGACCTGATTCTCGACGGTGAAGTGGCCGGGCGGTAATGCGACAGCTGGTTCTGCCGGATCATTACAGCGGCGAACCATTTGTTGAACTCGATGGGGAGAACGCGCACTATCTGGTGCGCGTTCTTCGTTTGCGTCCTGATGACAGTTTTCCGGCGATCGACAACAGGGGAAACTTTTATCACTGTACGATTGTTGAAGCCGGAGATAGAGTTCGACTTCGAGTGCAGTCGAAGGGAAAGCCGGAGACTGAGCGGCCGGCTTTGACAATAGCTCAATGTCTTCCCAAGGGGCGCAAGTTCGACGATGTAATCCGTCGCTGCACGGAGGCGGGGGTTGCGTGCCTGAGGCCGGTTATTTCGGATTTCACGGTAGTAAGAATCGAGAGTGATAAGGCTGAGCGCAAGCTTGATCGGTGGCGGCGGGTGGCAACCGAAGCACTGCAGCAGAGCGGCAGCGGTACCGCGGTCAGTATCGAACCGCCGGTTACCCTCAATCGGTTCCTTGAGGATGAGAGCCGGGACGGTGAAAATTCCGACCTGCGCCTGATTCTCCATCAGGACCCGCTTGAACAGACGTCTCTCCACGAGTACCTTGCAGGGCCGGCTTGTGACATTACGCTGCTGGTCGGACCCGAGGGGGGATTCAGCGATCGTGAGCTTGCGCTGGCGAGAGAAGCGGGTTATAAGCCTGTATACTTGGGCCCCTTTGTTCTCAGGACAGAGACGGCGGCACTCTACGCAACAGCTGCCGTACAGACCATCATTATGGAGAAGGCTACGTGGCGCCTAAAGAGTACATACCAGGAGTAACACGAACAAACGTTGCTCGCGTTGCCATGGATGCTGTCAACCAGGATGTGCTGTCGGAGGCGGTCGACTATATGTTGTCGACCGGGGAGTACCACCATATGGTCCTGCTGCGGACATGGGACGTGATCCGTTCCCGTCTCAATCCGCAGTTCCGGCAGTACGTGAGAAACTCCTCATTGTCGGTGCCCGCCTCTCCGGCCGTGGCGCGACATGGTGCGTTTCTGCGCCGCCCGGCTCTGAACTGGTATTCACCATTCGAGTTTGTTATTCGGGTACTCGGGATCCTCGAACAACGCAATCGAACTGTATATCTGCTCGGCGGGGACAAACAGCTGCTTCACAGTGTTGAACAGAACATTCGTCTGACATTTCCGGGCCTTCGAATTGTTGGTCGTTACACCGGCTACTATCCGCGTGATTTCGAACGAAACATTGTCACGGCAATAAAGAAGGCTGCGCCCGACTTCCTGCTGGTTGGACCGGGCGTGCCCGGCCAGGATCTGTGGGTCTTCACGCATCGCAAGTTGTTCAATCCGGGCATTGCACTGGTGAGTTCGGAATCGTTCGAAATCTTCGGCGATCGAAGACGAAAACCGCCAAAATCGTCCTGGGGACGAGTCGCTGCCGGTATTCGTCTGCTGCTCCAGAAGCCGTGGCGCGTGCTGCGGGCGCCGGTTTACCTGTGGTACGGTGCAGTGCTTCTTCTGACACGTGTCCGTGGCAACTGATTGTACGTCCCGACCATTGGCCCGCGGCGAAAGCCGGCTACCCGGGGGGCTCGTGAGATGAGGAAGCCTGATCCGGGGCGTCGGTGATCTGTTCTGCCGACTCTGCTGAACGCTGCATCCGTTTCGCCGATGGATCGAACGTGTCGCCGGCGTCTTCAAGTTTCAGAAAATCATAGACAGGTTCCAGTTCGTTACGGGTGAGAGCAGTCAGAATCCATCCCGGAATCTCGCGGAGCAGCGGAAGCAGGCAAATGAGTGCCAGAGTACTTGTAGCCACTCCGGGCGAAAGGAAGAGCATGCCGCCGCAGAACAGGGCCAGCGCGTTTCGATAGTGTCTCCATGGAGATGTAGCGAGGTATACGCTGCGGCGCAGCAATCTCAGTCTGTGAGCCAGGAGCGCAACTGTTATTATCACTCCGGTCAGAGACACGGTTCCTGCCACGCCAAGAACGAAGTACAAGCCGTAGTCCGGTGCCAGAATGAGTAACGAATACGCGTCCGCGAGCAGAAGCGCCGAAAGTATGAGCGAATACAGGAGAAACGGAGCTACAAAACGAAAACGCAGCAGTTTAAGCATCGTGTGAGTCGAAAACACAACTTCGAGTATAGCGCGGGGGCCGGGGCGAAAAAAACGGGTTAACGTACAAAATCATCCTTTTGGCTGACGCCTTCGGCCGCCTGTCGCGCTATCTTTCCGGTCAGCTATGGGCCCGGTATTATGCGTGGGAGACAATCAGGGCATTATCGCTCGTGTACGTGAACTGCTGCGTCCCGCCGAGTTTATCCACTTGAAAGAGCGGCAGGGTGACGAGTCAGCAGCACCTGCGACAGCCGCGAATCCGCTCGTTCGGGGCGACTTCGATGTGTGTGTGGTTGTCAGCGCCAGACCGGATGCGGTCGAACGCGTTTTGCAAAGCACATTGCAGACCGGGGTCCCTGTGGTAGTGATCCTGCCACGCGACGATGTGCGAGCTGCGTCGGCCTGCATTCGTGCAGGAGCGTTCGATTGTTTATCGATACCGATTCGGGGAGACGAAATCCGGCATTCGGTCGGGAAGGCAATGCTTGCATCATGGAATGGAGGTGGACATTCCGGTTCAGGCACAAACCAGCAAGTTATTATTCCGACGATCGACCGCCTCCTGTCCAGATATGCCGCGACGCCCCTTCCTGTTCTGATCACAGGCGAGAGCGGGGTTGGTAAAGAAGTTGCAGCTCAGATAGTTCATCGACGATCGCCCCGGGCTGACGGGCCGTTTATTCCCCGCAATTGCGCAGCAACTCCGGATGCTCTTCTTGAAACGGACCTGTTCGGATGTGAAGCCGGCGCATATACCGGTGCCGTAAAACGGACCGGAGCTTTTGAGCTGGCGGCTGGAGGTACAATTTTTCTCGATGAAGTCGGGGAGTTGCCTCTGGAAAAGCAGGCCTCGCTCCTTCGTGTACTTGAGCAGGGCAAGGTTCGAAAAGTTGGTGGCTCAAGACAGATATCTGTGGACTTCCGTCTGGTGGCAGCAACAAATCGGAATCTTGAGCATGAGGTTACCGCCGGCACATTTCGTGGGGACCTATTCTACAGAATTCATGTTCTGCCCATCCATGTGCCCCCTCTTCGTGAGCGGGTCAATGAGATTCCGGATCTGTGCCGATACTTCGCAGCTCTCATCGGCAGGCAGGATCTTGAGTTCAGTCCTCCTGCCGTAGCGATGCTGCAGAGGCATACATGGCCGGGGAATATCCGGGAACTGAGAAATATGGTGCAGCGAATCTCTGTAATCAGCCGCGGCACGCGAGTTACATGCGATACCGTGAGGGAAGCATTTCGGGTTGCAGCGCTGGTCTAACGCTTCAGGGATACATGCCGGCCGAAAGACAGTCTGAGGACTGAGTAAGCAACCGAGCAATGAAGGAGGACTGAGTAAGCAACCGAGTAATGAAGTCAGTCAGCGATTCTGAAAGCTCTAACTTCGAGAACCGGGATACGTCGGCCACTCAGCTGGTCCTCTTCATACCGGAGCAAACGAGCGATAACCACTGCTTCCCGTCCAGGTATTATATCGTCGTCTGCCGGTCTGCGGGGAGGGCGTTCGAAAATCCGGTCGCGGTACTCGTCACCTTCCACGATAAACCGGCTCTGATGTGTGCGGACATTCTCGAGACCTTCCCATTCCCCGCTTACCAGATCGACAGAGGCCCGGAAGTGTTCTTCCGTCCGTGTAATGACGGTCGAAGCGGATATGTAGCCCTGGACTACGACATATGATTCGAAAACTTCAGAACTGTCGCTCCCGCGTTCAGCCATTCGTGAAAGCTCCCGCAGTGTAATTGAGAAGTTAACTGGACTGTCGAGTTCAATCTCTTGTGCGCCGAGTGTGGCGATCGAAGCGGCTACAACCATCAGTACCGTCACCGCAAGCCATTTAATCATAACAGGTCTGACTATAGCAGCTCTGTGTCGCCGACGCATAGCAATTTCATCCGATATATATTATGCATATGATAATGAAACCGTTCGGTGATAATTTGGCCGGGTACAATGCTCTGGTGGTAGGTGGTTCGGGTGGTATCGGGAGCTGTGCCTCAAGAGCTCTTGCCGAGGCCGGCGCCAACCTGGTCGTCCACGGGGGACACCGAAAGGATGCACTTGAGAAGGTGGCTGCGGAATGCCGGGGCCACGGTGTCAGCTGTACGACGCTCCTTAAGGAGTTGAACGACTCCGCCGCGGTAGACGCGCTGCTGGACTCAGGGGTCCCGGATATCCTCGTTGTAGCGTTCGGCCCGATTCGCTGGGTTGGTGTAAGCGATGAAACCCCGGGGGGATGGCGGGATATGCTGCTTCTGAATCTGGCCATTCCGGGTGCGCTTGTATCCGCGTGTCTTCCGGATATGAAGAAGCGGGGATTCGGTCGGCTCATCCTTTTTGGTGCATCGAGAGGCGACGTCGCACCGCCCTCCTCAGAGGCAACCGCATACACTGCGGCGAAATCCGGGCTGGTGTCTCTTGCCAGAAGTGTCGCAAAAGACGGTGCAGCACACAATGTTTCCTGTAACATCCTGTGTCCAGGGTATGTAGATACTGAGTATCTTGACGGCCGGCAGAGAGCGCTGTTCACGCGACGTGCGCCGACCGGCCGTCTTACCGATCCGGAGAATATTGGCGGGTTTGTTACGTACTTGTGCGGAACGGCTGGTCGTGTCATAAATGGGGCGGTAATTAACGCCGGAGAGGGGATAGTATAATCAATGAAGGTGGCTTACATTTGACAAAGCAACCGCGCAATTCTACTATTTGCCGGAATATAACTAAAATATGGCGGCTTCTTGCCTCGTAATAGTCGTTGAAAAGGTAACTGATGAGCAATAACGAAATTGTTGCAGGATTCGATGAAGAAAAAGATGATAGCCTGAAGAT
>CAZMEV010000015.1:8404-40082 GCA_964565375.1 uncultured Spirochaetaceae bacterium | reverse complement strand
AGGACTCAAGGCGACTTGTAGAAACGCTTAACAGCAGCATTAACGACGGACGCGCCACCGTGAGTTCTCACTCAGGTGTGCAAGCGCGTCGTGAGGCCCTGCGAGACGCGGACTTCGTCTTAAACGCGATTCAAGTCGGTGGATACGATCCGGCCACTGTTCGCGATTTCGAAATACCCGGGAAGTATGGGCTGAAACAGACGATCGGAGACACGCTGGGCATCGGGGGAATCTTTCGCACATTACGCACGGTACCGGTGATGTGGGATATCGCCGAGGATATGATGGCGGTCTGTCCACATGCATGGATGTTAAACTACACCAATCCAATGGCGACGGTGACTGGATCGCTTGTACGGGAAACGTCAGTGAAAACCGTGGGTTTGTGTCATTCTGTACAGAGATGCGCTGAGGAACTTCTGGAAGCCGTCGGCATGGATCCTGCCGCGGATGTAACCGATCTTCGCTGGAATATCGCCGGAATTAACCATATGGCGTGGCTACTTGAACTTCGTGATGGGGAAAGAGACTTGTACCCGGAGGTAAAACGTCGCGCGTCCGCTGAGCTACAGAAAGCCCGCGACGGAGTGGCAAGCGAAAACACCGATCTTGTTCGACTTGCCGTAATGGATGTCTTCGGCTACTACACGACCGAGTCTTCCGAGCACAACGCCGAGTATACGCCGTGGTGGATTAAGTCAGCGTATCCGGAGCTCATCGAACGGTACAATATCCCGTTGGACGAGTATCCGAGACGATGCCGGGAGCAGATTGCCGAGTGGAGCGAAATGCGCGATGCCCTGCTGGAGACTCCGAGTATCGAACATGAGCCGACGATTGAATACGCATCGGATATTCTGGCCGCGATTGTATCCGGTCGTCCGGCAAGAATACACGGCAATATTCTGAATGAGGGCCGGATCTCGAATTTGCCTCACGAAAGTGTCGTAGAAGTACCGTGTCTCGTGGATGCTAATGGAGTACAGGGTGTCTCAGTCGGTCGGCTGCCTGAACAGTGCGCGGCGTTGAACCGCACAAATGTAAACGTTCAGCTCGTCACGCACGAGGCGTCTCTTCGGCAGGATCGGGAAACGGTCTACCAGGCCGCTGCTCTCGATCCCCATACCGCTGCCGAACTCTCTCTCGACGATATCGTCTCGCTGTGTGATGAACTGTTTGAGGCCCACAGGGATATGCTGCCCGGGGGGTACTACGGGTAGCTCCGGGATTACGTCGAGTCGTGGTTGCGGTCGTCGGACCTGCGTTTCACGTGCGAGGGGCAACCGGGTGCGCCCCGCAGCAGGTGGTTCACCGAGCGTTTGCCTCGATCGTGTTCGATCCTGGTTTCAGTGACCGTACCTGAGGAACCATTGCTCGATCTCTCCCCGTTTCGGGTGACGGATTCCAATAATGAACGCACGTTGTTTTCCGCACCGTCCGCGCAGATAAACGAATCGGTCAAAGGCTCACCATCCGGCTCTGCCATATCCCCGTGATCGCTCGGTGGAATCCTGGAATCCCTGCTCAGGGTTCGCGGTTGTTTGCCAATCCCCCGTTTGCCTGCCTTGATAATTTCCCCGGCGGGCCTGTTTCGAAAATTACTTGGTGACATGCCAACGACGGCGGTAAAACGTCGTTCAAAAGACTGATAGTTGTCGTAGCCGACCAATGACGATATTGCCTTGATCTTGTAGTCAGTGTCGACAAGCAGGCGTTTCGCGTGGCTCATTCGCGTCTCCGCAATGAAGCGCGCGACACTTATGCCCGTTCGTTCCTGAAACAGTTTCGAAAAATACGACCGGTCGAGTCCCACGAATTCAGCTACGGACTGTGCATTCCTGAGTTTCGCGTAGTTGGACTCGATATAGGATACGGCTTCTTCCACGTAGTCAGGCTGCCGTGTCGTCTCCTGCCGTTCCGTTGCAGGCTCACCGATGCAGCCGAGCGCAATGACCCCGAGGGCGCGGCTGTAGAGCTGCTCGAGTGGGCTTTCACTGCCGAGTGCCTCCAGAATTCTTCGCATATGCAATTCGAGTCGCGCTGGCGCGGCAGGACGGAATGCGGGTACATCTTCTGGGATTCCGTACACGTCACGGAGAACATCGTTGGTGACTCCACTGAATCCGAGCCACAGGTATTCCCATGGATACTTCGAGTCTGCCTGATAAGCATGACCCTGATAAGGACGAATGAGAAAGCACTGGTGGCTGCGCAGAGCGAACGTCTGCCGATCTATCCGAAGCTTCCCCTGGCCGGACAACACCAGATGCAGCAGGTAGTGATCGCGTGGAATTGACGCATGGTGCCGGGGGATACACTTCTCGAGGCCTGCATGAAGCACCTCTGGGATTGCTCCACTCGGTGCGGTTCCCGGATTTTCGGCGTATTCCAAAGGTTTCATAGAAATGAGTGTATCATCTCTGCCGGTGCAGGGGTAAAAAAATCGATTGCGTGCACAAATAATATTAAGGTGGTCGATAAGTCGGACGTTCGCGGCCTCAGGGTTGCACAATCGGCGCGCATGCGGTGCATGCGCGCCCGAAAATCATGCCCTCGGTACGAAACCAGTTCGTTACAATCGATCGTCCGGGATCAGAAGAGTGCGTTTATCTCCGAGTTCGCTGATGTCAGACCTTCTTCGACGCCGACCTGTCCGAGAAAGATTTCATCGAAGGTCTGCTGCATGATGTTGTTCACTTCGGATGCATTCGCTGTCAGCGGAAAAAGGAATGTTGCGTCGGGATCGAACGCCAGCTCGGTAAACGCCGAGGTGTCCAATCCCTGATCGGCATGAACATCCAATGTGATTTCAGTCGCTGATTCAACAGCCGGGAACACAACACCGTATTCGGCCACGATCTCCTGAGCTTCCACCGAACCAAGATATTCGGCCCACAACCAGGCCTCTTCAGGATGTTCGGTATTGGCGTTTACGGCGTCCGACAATCCGTTGAACATGCTGCGGCGGCCTTCAGGGCCTTCCGGCTGCATCGCAATTCCCATATCATCGCCGAGATTGTCGGAGTGAAGTCCAAGCATCCACGATCCGTCGAAAATAAGCGAAACTTGTTCAGAAGCGAACATTTCAGGAACTTCCTCGGTATCCTCAAACGATGCCATGTAACCCGTGTCCAGGGTCATATCGGCGAACCACTGGATGGTATCGATAAACTGCGGATCGTCGAAGTAAAACTCCGTCGCGTCCTCATTGTGGTAAGTCCAACTGTTACTCACAGCGAGTCCACTGAACTGAGTTTGCCCCCATGCTCCAAAATTATCGTAATCGACCGCCATCGCCTGTCGACCGTTCGCGGTCAGGCGCGAAAGTATATCCTCGAAGCTGCCTCCGTCATCCGGGTTCCACGTCGCTTGTTCGACTTCTTCTACGCTCACGCCTGCCTCTTCCAGGTGGGCACGATTGTAGAAGATTGCGACGGTGTCCCAGTCCTTGGGCACTCCATAACGGCCGCCATCCTCATGTACGAACAGATCCGCCAGTCCCTCCATATAGGCGTCCAGATCGATGATATCCGAGTCCTGAATTCTGTCCTCGAGATCCATCATCTGGCCACGCTGAGCGAACTCACGGAAATAGGCGACGTGGTTAGTCCAGACATCCGGACCGCCTCCGGTCGCAAGCCTGCGGGTGAGATCGTCCCAGTAGTCACCCCATCCGAGCTGGTTGATTTCAATTTCTATATTCGGATGCTCCTCCATGAAGGCGTCGGCAACCGCCTGATAGGCCGGCTGCTGCTCCGCGTCCCAGAGAACATATTCAATCGTGACATCCTCGTCAGGATCGACCGCGACGTCATCATCGCCGGTAACAGCGACAACGATACCAACGATTACGGCGAGAACTACCACGCCGAGTACAACAAAAAGACGTTTAGGCATAAGACCTCCTTACCTAATACCTGATGCTTGCCTGCGCTACAGTTGCACAGAACTGTGACCCGGGCACCACCGCAGTGTTCGTGGAATAGTCAAGTCGATCACTTGAATCCTGTGTGACCGATTGAATTAACCACGTGTTTACCAATTAACAGGAACACAAGCACGATCGGTATGATCGCGAGTGTTGTTCCCGCCATAAGGCCACCCCAGTCGGGTGCGCCTTGTGGCGTCTGTTGCCGAAAGATTCCGAGTGCTACGGTCAATACTCTTACCGACTGTTCCCTCCCGACGATTAACATCCAGAGATACTCGTTCCATGACGTAGTGCTTACGATTATCCCGGCGGTCATAATCGCGGATTTACTTATCGGGAACACGATCTGGAACGCGGTCTGAAGACGGCCTGCTCCATCGAGGAGCGCTGACTCCTCCAGCTCCTTGTTAATACCTATGAAGAACTGGCGCATGAAGAAAACGGCGAGCGGCGTCATGAAGAAGAAGGGAGCCACGATTCCCTGAAAGGTATTAATCCAGCCTATCTGCTCAATCAGCGCGAAGTTGGGAATGACCGTTACGATAATGGGAACCATAAGCGCCGAAACATAGAGGCTGAACAGCGTATCGCGACCCGGAAACTTAAGCCGCGCGAAGGCATAGGCGGCGCACGCGCTGAAAAACACCTGAGCAAAGGTAATTATTCCCGTTACGATTATGGAATTACGGAGGTTCAGGAAGAATCGAAGCTGTGCGCCGGTACCTCCGAGACGGACGGCTTCCTCCGTGCTTACCAACCCCAGGACGCGGAGATAGTTTCCTGTTGTGAAGACCGGCGGAAGAATGCTTCTGGGATTCTGAAAGATAGATGCGGGAAACGAAAAAGCCGTACGGAACACCCAGTAAAACGGTACCAGCGTGATAAGCAGCAACAGAATGGAAAAGAACCAGAAAGTCGCGCGTGCGGTGTATTTCTCTCGCTGTATGGAACGTCGGAGAGAGCCGGTTCTGGTACTGTTGGATTCAGTGATACTCATATCTGACTCCTTACCCAAGGTCCGACTCGCTGGCGCGAGAAAGCTTTATGTAGGTCATCGTAAATCCGATGAGAATAAGAAACAGAACCATTGAAATCGCCGCCCCGTATCCCATGTTGAATCGCTGAAAAGCCTGTTCAAAGATAAGCCAGATCATCACTTCGGTTGCATTGACAGGCCCGCCCTCCGTTGTCACGGCGACTGTATCGAAGATCTGGAATGAACCAATGACTGATGTTATTACGACGAATGCCATAACCGGTCGCAGCAGGGGAAGCGTGATGCGCACGAACGTCTGTTTCGGCGAGGCCCCATCTATTCGGGCGGCTTCATAAAGGTTCCCCGGTATTGTCTGAAGCCCGGCGAAGAACAGTAGCGCTACATATCCCATATGACGCCATATGTTGATACCGGCTATGGTCGGCAGTGCATATTCAAGGGACCGCAGAAAAGGAACTCGGCCAATGCCGGTCAGCTCAAGCATCATGTTTACGAGGCCTACGGTGGGGTTCAGAAGCATCAGCCACAGAAGGCCGACGACAACATTTGGAATGAACCATGGCAGCAGAATCAGTGCCCTGAACGCCGTGGAGTTTTTCATCTGGTTCATCAGTAGTGCAATTCCGAGTCCTATAACCGTTTGAATCGGAATGTTGTAAATGACGTACATAGCGGTGACGCGGAGTGAATTCCAGAACCTGCTGTCACCGATGAGCCTTCGGTAATTGTCAAGACCGATGAAGCTTGCATCGGTGAGCAGGTCCCAATCGGTGAAGCTCATCCAGAGGCCCCGAATCGCCGGGTAGAAATAGAAAAGTCCGAATCCAATGAGGCTGGGCACGACGAGATAGATCGCTGCCTCGACTTCATCCGGCTTGTAGCGCGACCAGAATGGGATGGACACTCCACCGGATCTCTGTCTTGCCTGTTCGCTGCTCACGGTTCTTCCTCCTTACGGTGTACCGTCGCTTGCGAAGTTTTGATGTACGGGCGAGTGCGTAACCGATATCGTCCTGTCAAGCGAACACGGCAACGTGGTAAATGGCCCGTCGGAAACCGCGGCCATACGTATCGCGACCCGGTGTTTCCTGTTAGACAACGCTAAACCCGTTGCCGAGTATTGCGATATGTAATTCTGTGGTTTTGCAGAAGCAAATGTGTCTACGATTTGCGGCTTTCACCATTGCACTGGGTGATTTCCGGCATCACTATTACTGGAGCGTAGTAGCGACCCTTCGCACAGTGAATGTGCCGTTGAACACACCGGGGATTCGGGAGAACATGCCGGCAGTCGTTCACTCGGGAAATGCCACGGAATCCCCCGGTAGCAGCCTGGGTGGATGGTAGAGTTCCACGTGCTCCTCACCTTTCAAGAGGCCAAGCAGGGCGTTGGTCGCCTTCGTGTAGATTTCATCAATTCCTATATCAACTGTGGTGAGGCGAAAAGGAAGCGCGATATTTACCGGCATATTGTCGTATCCGACGAGAGATACGTCGTCGGGAATTCGGATTCCGGATTCCATGAGCCCTTGCGCGACCCCGAGGGCCGTTATGTCATTGACTACCCCGACTGCGTCGATACCGCCGTCGCGTACTCTGACGGCGAGTTCCCGTCCGCACGCGAACCCTGCGTCCTTGCCTAATCCCGCATTGGCGATCGAAACCCTATCAGGTGCCATCGCGTCGCAGAAGCCCCGCATCCGCGAACGGTGGACCTCCGGATTGTACGACCGTCCGGTTACATATACCGGTCGCGCGCATCCGGCGTTCTTGAGGCATTCACCGGCGAGGTAGCCACCGTGATAGTTGTCGCTTATCACCCGGTTAAATCCGTTGAATGTCGCTACGTGCCAGGAAAGTACGTAGGGAAGTCCGAGTGCCCGGATGGATTCGGCCTCGCCGATTGTTTCGACATCGAAACATATGATTCCGGCGGGGCGGTGTTTGGAAATTATGTCCTCGAGGTTTTCCTCTACATGCCAGGTATCCAGGGTCATGTAGTACAGCGATCCGTGGAGCGTAGTCACTATTGCGCGAATCGCATCGGCAAAAAACCAGCTGTACGCTCGCACGTCGGTCCAGTAATTCGCGGCCGCACGCTTGAGTTCCAGGACCAGTATCTGAGCTCCGTCCATCCGCCGCAGGGCGCTTGCTTCGCGGTTCGGTTGATAACCGAGTTTCTCGGCCGCGTCCAGGACTGCTTCCCGTTTTTCGGCGGAGACAGTCTCCGGGCGGTTATAAACACGAGAGACGGTTGCGGTACTCACTCCGGCGAGCCGGCCCACATCGTCACGCCGGGTTGCGCGCCTTGGTTCACCACTCCCGTCGGAGATTGACCGCTTCATTTTTCCATTCTCGCTCCAATGGTCAGGGCTTTTTCAACGTGCTGGCTGATAATCAGGTACAACACGACAGTCGGGATGCTCGCGAGGGTCAGCGCAGCGCCGGTCGCTCCCCAGTTCGTTGCGAACTCACCGCGGAAGCGCAGTAATCCCAGCGGGAGTGTTTTCAGTGCCTCGGACCGAATTATGATCAAGGAAAGCGTAAACTCGTTCCATGCGGCGAGAAAGATGAAAATAAGACTGGTAGCCATCGCAGGTTTCAGAAGCGGCAGAATAATGCTGACAAAAGACTGCTTCATACTCGCACCGTCTATAAAAGCAGCTTCTTCCATCTGCAGGGGAATTGTTCTGCAGAAGCCGTAGAAGATTAGAGAGGCAAATGCGAGGTTAAAGGCCACATACGGCACTATAAGACCCGCGCGACTGTCGTTGAGTCCAAGGTCACGAATAAGTTGTGCAATGGGAATCAGAATAACTTCGGCGGGAATAAAGAGCCCCAGCACAACGAACAATCGCGCCAGATCTCTGCCGCGCCATTGAAGCCGCGCAGTTGCGTAGCCGAACATGACAGCGAACGTCAGGGTTATCGCGACGGTCGCAACCGAGACGATTATGCTGTTCATAAAGTATACGGGCACGTTAAACGCGCTCAGTGCCATCTCATAGTTTTCGATGCGGAATGAAGTTGGTGGTCCGAACGGGTTGCTTATGAAGATCTCGTTGTTTGTCTTGAGAGAATAAAAGACCATCCAGATCAAGGGATAGACGGAGAGAAGGGCATAGATCCAGAGAAAACTCACGTGCATTCCCCTGACTGTCCTGGTCCATAGTCTTCGCGGCATTAGTTGCTCCGTGCTCATAGAATCGATTCCTTATTTCTCAGTACGTGATCTGCTCTCGTGCGACCGTCTTCATAATGAGGTACGTGAAAAGCAGTGCCTGCAATACCAGGATGACGGCTACTGCGTTTCCATAGCCGTACTCATTAACCCGGAATGCGGATCGGTACACCAGGAATGTCAGGGTGTACGAGGCGGTCCCGGGCCCGCCGCCGGTCATAATGAAGCTTTCGGCGAACATGCGCAGACCGCCTGTGACCGCGAAAATGAGGCAGAACCGGTATGTCTCCTGAAGCAGAGGTACGGTAATACGCCAGAACTGCTGCGTGCCGGTCGCACCGTCGATTATCGCAGATTCATACAGGTCGCTGGGGATCGATCGTATTCCGGCATATATGAGCACAAAGTGAATTCCGAGGTAATGCCATGCATTCGTGAGAGTTACCGCCCATATGGCAGCACTGGAGTCAGACACCCACTCCTGATACCAGTCGAAACCGAGTCTTTCTATGAACTGATTTAACAGACCGTATTCGGCGTTGTATACGCTCATCCAGAGCTGGCTTACAACTGTCACTGACAGCACGACAGGAATGAAGTAACTGCGTCGCAGAAATCCCCTGCCGAATCGCTTCTGTGTCAGCCCGGCGGCGAGAATTGTAGCGATCGGGATTTGATAGAGAACCACGAACCCGAAAACGCGAAAACCATTGGTGAACGATCGCCAGAACAGAGAGTGGCCGAGCATTCGCCGATAGTTATCGAGCCCGATAAAGGTTGCGTCTCCAATCCCATCCCATTCGAAGAATCCGTACCAGAATACCTGCAGCAACGGATAGAAAATTACCACGCCAACAACCGTAATCGCCGGAAGGGCAAACACAGCTGCGGCCGTTCGATTGTGAAAAATAGTTTTCGACATTTGCGTTACTCGTATAACAAGTCAGGAGGGAGGGTGAAACAGGTGGGGCCATCCGACCGGCCCCACCGTTTTTCAGATCCTGTCACAACGGAAGCAACTGAATCAGAATTCACCTTCAATTTGTCGAATGAACTCTTCCGGGGCAAGGTCGCCGGTCAGCAATTCCTGTGTCGAGTCTGCAAGTGCGGCTTGACCACGGGCGTTCTGCATACCCCACTCGAAGGTGGTATTGCTCGTAATATCTGGAAGCGTGTCCATGAGTTTCTGCATCATCGGTGGCATTTCCTCTTCGGGCTCAACGTCTACGTCAAGTGCGACAATAGGATTTCCGCGGAATTTGACTCGGGCCTCTGCATACTTCTCGGCGAAGAGTGCTGCTACCCGCGCGGCCATTTCCGGATAATCGGTATTGCCGGATACGGCAAAACCACCGAGAGCGCTTCCGCCTGAAAATGCCATGCGATTTTCTTCATAGTCAGGGTGATAAGGGAACGGAATCCAATCTACGTCATCACCGAGTTGCTCGGTTGAATCGGCGATTTCCCAATGCCCGTTAATGAACATTGCCGCCTGTTCCTCATAGAACAGTGAAGCGGCCGAGTCATAGTCGAGCGCGGTGGCCCCCCGCGGCAGTAATCCGGCCTGGACCAGGTCATACAGCTCCTCAGCGGCCTGAAGGTAGGCGGGATCGGTGATTTCAGTTTCTCCCTGATCGAGTCCGAGGATACCTCGGTGATCGAAACGGGTGGCGAACTTATCGTACAACGCGATCGTGTTCCAGCCTTCACTGGCGAATGTGGAAAGGGGGACGATATCGTTCTCCCGGAAGATCTCGACTGCCTCTGCGAGTTCATCAAGCGTCTCGGGTACTGGTGCTCCGTGCTCTTCAAAGAGCGCCTTGTTATAGTAGAGAAGAACCAGTTCGTTACCGACGAATGGGAATGCGTATGCGTTTCCGTCGGTGTGATACAGCAGATCCATTGCTCCTTGAAGCATCTTATCCTCGAAGCCGAGTTCTTCCACATATTCGTTGAGAACCAGTGCATCACCGGAACCCATAAAGACATCCAGTACTTCCAGGCGGGCGTCGTAAATGTCCGGGAGGTTATCCGAGGCCGCCATAGTCCTCAGTTCCTGTCCCGGCTCCGGTCCCTGCTCTACGAGCTCGAGGGTTACGTTCGGATACTCCTCTCTCAGAGCCTCCTCGGCGTAGTCGTACGGAATTCTCGACTCCTCGTCCTGATACCGTACGTATATACTCAACGTTATCTCATCTTCTTCCGGGTCAACCTCTTCGGCCTGACCACCGGCGAAGACCATGCTTCCCGCCATCAGAAGCGCGAGCATGGACAACAAAACTCGCCTTACATAGTTGGACATAATATCCTCCTTTAATCGTATACATACACGAGAGACACTGAATGTACTCGTGTACATCACGATCGCCAGAATACCACCGCTCGTCACCCCGGTCAATGTTTGAATTTCCAGCAGCTACCTCGGCGCACGAAACCGTTACACGCGCCTTGAGTGTGTGCCTTTTGTGATGATCTGTAATTCTGTGGTTTTGCAGAAGCAAATGTGTCTACGATAGTATGTTTTTACCATTGCACTGCGAGATTTACCGTATCACTATTAGGGGCAGGTGCACCCGTTTGGTGAGCACTATGAAGGAGGATATGCATACATGCTGATTCGCAACGCTACAGTCATTAATCTCTCGGAAGGTCGGGCGATCCCCGATTCCTACATTGCAACTGATGGGCCGACTATTGTTTCGGTTGGAACCGGCGTTGCCAGCGCCAGGGGCGGTCGTGGTCGCCACCGTGGGGCTATTTCGGATACCGAGGAGATTATTGACGCTGCCGGCGCGTACGTCATTCCCGGACTGGTAAATCTTCACGCGCATACAGCGATGACTCCCTTCCGGGGAATTTTCGACGAACATATCCCGGAGGACTGGTTTCGCGAGCACGTCCGTACCTATGAGCAGCGCATGACGCCGCAGGATGTCTACTGGGGAACGATGCTCGGAGCGCTGGAAATGCTGACGAACGGTGTCACGTGCGTTGCCGACCACTATTTCCATATGGACCACGCATTTCGTGCGTTTTCGAACTCCGGCATGCGGGCGAACCTTGCTGAGGCGGTGTTTGACGCCGGAGATGGTGGGACACGACGCTACGAAGAAGCTCTCGGTTTCACCCGCGAGTTCCACAACGTTGAACGACGGATTTCGGTTTCACTTGGGCCGCATTCCCCCCATTTGTGCTCCGACGACTTCCTTCGCAAAGTCGGCGAGGAGGCCCAGCGGCTCGGCGTCCGCACTCACGTGCATGTGGCTCAGACTCAGGAGCAGGTTGATCGCTCGGTTGCCGAACGTGGGAAAACGCCGGTTGAAGTGTTGGCAGAAACCGGAGTGCTGACCGGCGGGAGTATTCTTGCTCATGCCTACTACGCGACCGACAGTGACATGGAACTTATTAAGGAGAAAGGAGCGACGGTTGCGCATTGCCCGAAAAGCTACATGAAGTTTGGTCGTATTAACGACTTCCTGCCGAGGGCGCTGAAACACAAGATCCAGATTGCGCTTGGAAGCGGCGGGGCGGTTTCGAACAACTCGCTCGGCCTGTTCGAGGTGGCCCGAATGGCTGCCCTGCTTGCCAAAGCATCCACCGGAAATCCGGAGGAAGGTCCGCTGAAGAACATTCTGCCGCTTATGACCGCCGGAGGTCGCGCGCTCGGGCTCCCCGGTTATGGAGAGGTTCGTGAAGGCGCTCCTGCCGACCTGGTCATGGTCCGGCCGAGCACTGCCAGCATGCAACCGGGCGTTTCTCCGGCTGCTGATCTGCTGTATTCGATTTCCGAGCGTAACGTGGATACCGTGATTGTCGACGGTCGTGTGGTTATCCGGCGCGGACATCATACGTCTGTGGACCACGAAAAAGTGTTTGACAAGAACAAGGAGCTGGTAAAGCGCGTTCTCAGTACCTGATCAAAGCACTATCCGCCTCGGGATTTCGCGAGGTCCCGTCAGACGGGCCGGCGGCCTGAGGTTGTATTCCTTCCCGTGGCCATCCGGTCCGGCCGATACCGCGGTCGGACCGGAGACGGCCCGCCCGCTGCCGGGTACAGCACGATCCCCGGCGCGGCAGGACCCCGCCCATAGCACTTCCCACGCACATCGCCGTCTGAACGCGTTCTATGGGCGACCGTAACCGGTAAGCTCCAGCCGTATGCGGCCGATTACGATCCTGGCCTCCGCGTAGACCGGGATCGCCAACCTGTCGGCGGTAAATTGAACCTTCAGCGCATCACGCAATCCGTACACACCTTCGAAATCAAGATCTATTTCGGTGTTCACTACCTCGTGCTCGCTGTCGAAGGCCTCAACCGAAATGGTCTCCCGTCCTTCGTGATACAGTACCGGGAGGTGCTTGCGCCTGCCGTCGAAATAGAACGGGTATTCAGTTTCCCGGACTCCGGAGCCGCCGGGTTCCGCAACGTCATGGCGAATTGCCGGGATAAGCGAAATTGCGTTATGCCCGGGAGAGTCATAAGAAGACCGGTTGATATCCTCACGCTCCCCGAGTGCACCGAACTTGCTGTCGGCCGTATACGTTGTCCGTACGATGTTATTGCTCTCAGGGTCGCGCTCGAGCCTTCGGTAGTCCCAGTAGTCATCTTCATCCTGCCAGAAGTGCCCTTCGCGGATATATCCATCTTCGCCGAGCAATCCGAAATACTCGGTGTACGCGCGCAGAAAGCCGATGCCCGGAAATGTCTCCATAATGAGCAATCCGCATCCGTCGCCTTCATCGGTATAGTAGAGATCAACCGTGCCGATCGAAATGCCCATATAGGAAACCTGGTATTCCATGTGCTCATCGGCCGCCTCCGGCAGCTCGCAGGGCGGTGGGGTCTCTTCTGCCACAAGCGTGTGTGCGATAAGTAGAAGAAGAGAAGATGTAATGAGGTTGATGGTTCGGATCGCCGGATAATCTCGCTGCCCGCGCATACGCTTCCTCGCGAGACGCCGCCAACGGCAATCACCCGAGGCGCGCGCCCCATGGATCGATTATAATTGTACCATTATGTGCGCTGAGACGATAACAATTCGGCCATATCGTCCCGATGACTGGGATGAACTCTGGCGATGCGTGGTTAAACCTGTGTTCCGCGGCGGGGATACGTATCTTGTTCCGCCGGATGTCTCGCGGGAGGATGCGTGGCGCTTCTGGGTGGAGGAGCACCCGGAGGTGTTTGTAAGCATCGACCTGAACTCTTCAAATGCGGAACAGATTACCGGATCGTACTACCTCAAGCCCAACTATGTGGGGCAGGGCGATCATGTGGCCAATTGCGGCTATATGGTGGCGCCGGATGCGCGAGGACGGGGCGTGGCTTCAGCGATGTGCGAGCATTCGAAGGAAGTTGCGCGGGAGAGAGGCTACCGGGCGATGCAGTACAACTTCGTGGTATCGACGAATACGGCGGCTGTCCGTCTGTGGCGGAAACACGGGTTTGCGATTGTGGGAACGCTGCCGGGAGTGTTCCGGCATCCTGATCATGGATTCGTGGATGCCTACGTAATGCATACGTGGTTGTGAGCGGCTGCCCAGTACTGGCCCGCCCCCATGGGTCCGTCTGTGATCGGTGGATCAGCCACGGCCCGGCTGTCCACAAAAAAGCCCCGTCGACGGACATGCCGCGACGGGGCCCTGCACGGTAGAACGTGCGCTTACTTACTGTGCACCGAACCAGTTCAGCGCCTCGGTGGCAATGTTCTGGTAGATGTGCTTGGTCTCGGTGTATTCCTCGAGGCCCGGTTTTCCGAGCTCGCGGCCGATGCCGGACTGCTTGTATCCACCCCACGGCGCCTGCGCGAAGTAAATATTGAAGTCGTTAATCCAGACCGTTCCCATTCTAAGGGCGGCGGCGACCCGCTCGGCTTTGTTCTGATCCTTGGACCAGACCGCTCCCGAGAGGCCGTAGGTCGTGCTGTTGGCCCGATCAATCGCTTCCTCTTCGGTCTTGAACTTCTCGATCGTGAGAACGGGACCGAAGTGCTCTTCCTGGACAATTTTCATGTCGTTGGTGCAGTCGACGAAGATAGTCGGCTCGTAGAAGAAGCCCTTCTGAAGTTCGGGATCATCCGGTCGCTTACCGCCTAAGATACACTTTGCGCCTTCCTTCTTCGCACCTTCCACGTAGGATTCGACCTTGGCGCGGTGCTTTTCAGAAATAAGCGGGCCGCACTCGGTTGTCGGGTCGAAGGCTTCGCCGAGCTTGATTCGCTCCGCACGCTTTTTGACTTCCTCGACGAGGCGGTCGTGGATCGACTCTTCGACAAGGAGCCGTGCGCCGGCGGAGCAGACCTGTCCGGCGTGGAAGTACACGGCATTGAGCGCGTAGTCGACGGCGAGGTCGAAGTCGGCGTCGGCGAACACAATATTCGGGTTTTTGCCGCCGAGCTCAAAGGCGATCTTCTTCGCGTTGCCGCTGGCCGCCTGCATGATCTTTCGTCCGGTTTCGATACCACCGGTGAACGAAATCAGGTCGACGTCGTGGCTTTCGGCAAGCTCGTTACCGACGGTGGCGCCCGGGCCGAGCACGAGGTTCACCACGCCTTTGGGGAAACCGGCTTCTTCGGCAAGCTCGGTCACTTTGATCGTGGTCAGCGGCGTGTCCTCGCTCGGCTTCATGACGATGGTGTTGCCTGCGGCGAGCGCCGGCGCCATTTTCCAGCTTGCCTGAAGCAGCGGATAGTTCCACGGAGAAATCTGTCCGCACACTCCGACCGGCTCGCGAACCACACGGCTTGTTGTGTTCGGAATCGGCGAGTCAATCATTTCACCGGCGTCCTTGTCGGCGAGGCCCGCGTAGTAGCGGAAAATGCCGGCGATATCGTCCATGTCGACCTTGCTTTCTTCGAAGGTCTTGGCCGTATCGAGGCTTTCGAGCTTGGCAAGCTCCTCGCGGTCGCGCTCGATGAAGTCGGCAAGCTTGCCGACAAGACGTCCGCGGTCTGCGCCGCTCATTGTGCGCCATTCGCTCTTTCGATCGTCAAAGGCGCGACGCGCGGCGGCAATCGCCTTTCGCGCGTCGTCGACATCCCCGTCGGTGACCTTTGCGATTTCCCGTTTGTCGTAGGGATAAATTATGGTTCGGGTCTTGCCGGACGCGGCTTCGACCCACTGACCATCGATATACATTTTTCCGAGATTATTCAGATCCATAGACTTCTCCTTGGCAGAGCGCCATTACCACAGCGATCCGGCCGAGACGATGTGGTCCTGCCCGGTTACGCCCACTGCCTCATCGCGGCACAGGTATGCAGCGAGGGCACCGATTTCCTTCGGCTGAATCATGCGCTTCTGCGGGTTGTTCGCCTTCTCTTCGGCGATAAGTTCGTCACCCTTCTTGTTCATCTGCTTCTCGGCCACGTCGGAGAGCCATTCGGTTCCGAAGGTGGTTTCGACCCAGCCGGGGCTGATCGTGTTGGCGGTTACGAGATTCGGCGCGCCTTCCTGCGCAACTGCGCGGGTGAAGCCGGTAACCGCTGCCTTCGAGGCGCAGTATGCCGGTGACCACGGAGCGCCGACAGTTGCTGCGGTGGAGGCAATGCTGATAATGCGACCCCATCCACGCTCCATCATGCCCGGAAGTACTTCCCGGGTGCAGCGGAATACGCCGTTAATGTTTACGTCCATAACCTTGTTCCACAGGTCGTCGCTGTGTCCGCTGGTGGGATGCTCGGCGGTAATACCGGCGGCGTTTGCCAGAATATCGACCTTACCAAACGCATCTACCGTTTCCTTGTAGAAGTTTCTCACCGAATCGACGTCACAGACATCCAGCTCCACGGCGATTGCCTTCACGCCGAAGGCTTCTATTTCGGCCTTGGTCTTCTGCATTTCTTCTTCACCGGGGCGGTTAACCAGTTCGCCTTCGGCATTTTTCGCATTGCTTTTCGAAAGAAGTGACCCTATCGCCACGTTCGCACCGTGTTCAGCGAATGCGAGCGCCATTGCGCGTCCCATTCCGGAAGCTCCTCCGGTTACCATTGCGACACGTCCGTTAAGATATTTCAGTTCCATATACCTCTCCCTGACCAGCCCGGTATGTATTGCTGCACGCCGCCGGCCAAAAAATTAAAATTTCATCGCTGTACAGATGTTAAGTATCACGCTACCGATTCAGTTAAACCTCCGCAAGGGTCACCAACGGCTTGGGCAGCAACTTTTTCAGTAGCAGCTATTGAATGCAGCTACAGATACACCGTCTGGAGAAACACGTTCTGCATGAAAAACAGCGCAATGTAGGTCAGTACAGCGGCCACTGTAGGCGTGGCAATCCAGCCGAGTACAATGTTTGCGAGTAGCTTGAAATTCAGATTTCTCCCTCCCCGCGGCAGGCTCACCCCTATAATCGAACCTACCGCAGCCTGTGACTGTGAGACCGGCACAAGGGGGAATGTCGGCAGCCCCCTCGCCATAAGCCACGCCTCAAGTCCCTCTGAGGCAAAAAGAAAGAGCACAAGCGCCGTCGACACAATGACAATGAAGGCAGTTATCGGGGAAAGCTTATAAAGGTCGGCTCCCACGGTGTTCATAACGCGGTGGGAGTAGGTTGCAACCCCGACCGAAGCGGCGATTCCCCCGATGGCGAACAGTTGCTGTTCTCCGGTAAACGTAATGCCGAAGACGCGCATTCCCTGGAACGGACTCGACTCGATGAACACGCCGACGACGTTCGCCATGTTGTTCGCTCCAAGGCTGTATGCCCCGAATACGCCGGCGAGAATAAGGGCTGTCCTCGTGTACCGGTCGAGCTGAATCAGGTGAATTCTCACTCGCTGCAGCACATACCTGACAATATAGAAGAGAATGAACGCGATCACCGCGCCAAGCATGGGGCCATAGACCCACGTTCCAACGATCGTAGTCAGCGCGTCGGGATCGGTAGGCTTACCCGAAAAGAGGTTCCATCCTACGATTGCGCCGACAATGGCCTGGGTCGTGGAGACGGGAAGCCCGGCTCGTGTCATGAATGTGACTGTCACGGCCGCCATGCCTGAAACTACAAACGCTCCCGGTAGTGCGTTAACGGCTCCCACGTCCGAGAGTCCTCCGGCCGCACCTCCACCGCTTATCGTAGCACCGAGCGTGATGAAGATGGCGCATATAATGGCTGCGGTGCGAAACTGCACCATGCGCGTGCCCACCGCGGTACCGAATATGTTCGCGGCATCGTTCGCGCCGAGGGACCAGCCCATGTAGAGTCCGCTTGTGAGAAATACAAGTCCGACGATTTCCATGGCGTTCCTACAGGTTTCGCTTTATTGCGTATATCGAAAGTCGGTCTGCTACCGCCTCCGCTTCATCGGCGATTTCGGAAATATGCTCGGCGAAGTAGCGCACGTGTACCCTTCGAAACAGCTTGATTTCGTCCGAACGGAAGGCCTTTCGTTTGAGGCGCTCCTCGGTTTCATCCGCCTGGTGTTCCCAGTGGTAGACCTTTTCTACGTGTTCGGTGACACGATAGAGCTCCCTGAAAAAGGCTCTCCCGGCGAGAGTGACCTCATTAACCGCCTTGACGCAGATGTCCATGAGTTCCCGAAAGTCGTCCCGGAGGAACGGATATATCTGAGGCAGTTCAATGCTTATGTGACTCGCAACATCCTTGGCCTTGTCTACGACGTTATCGAGCGTTTCGAGTACCCCGAGAACATCACCGCGCGAGTCGGGGATGAGCATTTCGGCGTAAAGCCGGTACTTAATATTGCGCCGGATCTCGTCGGCTTCCCGTTCGACCCGGTTTATTTCCGTGCGCTTCTCTTCGAAGAGTTCCACTTTGCCGTCGAGATACTTCGCTATACCGTCCTGAAGCAGGAGGATGCTCTGCTCAACGAGCGTCAGATAGTGGTCAATGTCGAGTTCAAGTGATTTTGCTCCGGAGCCAAACAGGTTCCGGGTAATTGATTTCTTCTCTTTCATTCGGGCTGCCTCTGGGGTAGTGGGTGAATTATCGACAAACGCACATCGTCGACCGGGACACGTTCCGTGTCAACGAGTCGAGCGCCAGATTTTAACCGATTTTTAACATTCTTGCCATCCGTGTTCATGCAGGATGCGTATGCATTATGCATAGCTGCCGGCCCGGCCGATGCAAAGTGCTCTAACGGGTGCGGGAGCACAGCAGCAACTGCGCCAGTGCGCTGCCCCATTAGCTCCAAAACAATGAATAAGTGGAAGAGAAACTCCGTTGAAGCGTCGGGGGAATCGTCGGGGACCTGCGATCAGCCCGGTTTCAGGCTTGGCACGCGGATTGCTAAATAGTTGGGGTGGCGGGAATATCCGTCCCCATACCCTGGAAAGGAATGCCGGTGGGCTTGCCGCCGGCGGAAAAGGACACGAACATGGAAACAAAAACGAAAACAAACAGAGCATGGCTACCTGGTGTGACCGCTATTCTCTTCTCGCTGATACTGATTATTTCCGGATGCAGCAACCCGATGGCTTCGAGTTCATCAAGTGACGATTCCGGCGACAGCAGTGCCCCCTCGGCGGACACAGAAGATTCCCAGGAGGAATCGGAACGTAGTGAAGACAGCGCGGACGACAGAGATGAAAACGCGGACGGCAGCGATGACCAGGACAGCGATGACAACCAGGACCAGCACACCGATGACACCAGCGAACCTGAGGTCATTGAGGCCGATGTGACATCACTGTTCGACGAAACATTCGATAACAATGAGAAGGCGGAGAACAGCTTCGAAATAGATTTTGGTGTAAGGGACCGCGAATACACCGTGGAATTCAACGTTGCGGTTTCGGGTACACCACAGGGGAACACCCGAGTTCTCTTTGGCACAGTCGAAGAGGTCGAGGGGGAAGTTACGTTCACACCGCTGGAAGAAACTAAATCCGAAGATTTTACGGAGCGTTTAACCTTTACATTCGAAGCAGAAACACAGTATCAGATTAGGTTCCGCTCCGGCGGAGACCCTGTCTGGGAAATCTCAGACTTAGCGGTTTCAGTCTCACAGTAATCTTCAGCGAATTACAGAGGCGCCTGCCGCACCCGGCAGGCGCGTTTTCGTATGGATGGACATTCGGGCCTGCGTTACAGTGATACGTGGTATGCCAAAGGTTACCCTGTGCTGCCTCATGATCGTGTTTCTCAGTTCTCTTTCTCCCCTTGGCGCGCTTGACGACTTTGAAGACGACGTCAAAGAAGAAGAGGCGCAGGAGGACGACGAGGACGAGGAGACAGACGATGAGAATGAGGATAACGCCAACAACAGGGATGAGGATGGAGAGCAATCGTTCACTGGGGCAATTCTATCGCTGTTTCTGGACCTCACCGGTTTCGCATGGAGCGAACATATCGGCTCAATACACTATGAGGATTTTCCTTACGCCTATGGCAGCCCTGATTTCGTGCGTAGCCGTCGGCGGGACCACACACCAGCTGCCTCGTCGGGCCGCCGGCAATGGTTCAAGCTCTCCGGTGGTGCATTAGCTTCGCCGGATACCGGGTTCGGCTACACCGCCTCCTTCGAGGGGCGTATCACCCCCTACATTGGTCCATCGCTACAGTTTCGAAGCATCTATGATGCTGGTGACTATCTGAATGTTACCACCGCAGGTGGTGACATCTCCCTGGTTCAGACTGATCCTGTACACCTTTCCGCCTATCTGCAGGGCGCCTGGTTTCACGGCATTCTCAATCGTGCCGGGGTCTCGACCGGACTGCGTGTTCGCTCGTTTCCCCGTCCTCCTGTCTCCTTCGATGTGGCAGCAGGGCTGGTATCTTTTCAACAGATTGATTTTCTTCGGGTCGATGGTGCGCTGCGCCGGCATTTTGATCGATTTGCCGTATTCGGCGGGGCAGGGATGCTGCAGTCGGAAAATGCCCGGCTGACGACCATTGATGCAGGCATCAGTATCTATTTCTGAAGCACAAGCGGTATGAAATATGCAGGGGCATACACTGCATTGTTGCCCGTTTGCATTAACGGCGATATTTTCTCCTCTGCCGGGCAGCGAACGCGTGGCAGCTCAGGAGGAAGCTCTATTCGTATCTGTTCATTCCGCCGCATCCCGTTTGTGGTATTCGCTATCACGCTCGTCGCACTTATCGCCTCTACCGCCGCCTGCAGCTCCATCCCCGTCGAGGGCGATACGCTTCTGCAGCCGAAGCGGTCGGTTACGCCCCAGACTTTTGACCGGCTCGGCTTTGAAGGTTATGAGCTCACCGAGTATTTCTTCCCTGCCGATGACGGCACCATACTGAATGGATGGCACGTGAGCCGGCCCGGGAATGATACAACGGTGTTGCTTTTCGGGGGCAATGGGTTCTATCTGGTTCAGTCGGTTCTCCATCTGGAGCTCTTCGCCGAGCTCGGGGTGGATATGTTCCTGTGGGACTATCGCGGTTATGGCCTGAGCGAGGGGGAAGCGACGGTGGAAACGCTCAGGCGGGACGCGCTTACGGTCACCGACTTTGTCACCGATGATCTGGAGGTCGATGGTAATCTGGTCGTTCACGGCCATTCGCTCGGAAGCTTCATGGCCGCTTTAACGGCAACCGAACGTGCGTTGGATGCAGTTGTCCTCGAGTCGCCGGCTACGAATGCCGACCACTGGCTGGAGAGCGCGGTTCCGAGAGTTGTCCGTATGATTCTGAGTTTCGAAATCGCCGAGGAACTGGCCGACGAAGACAATGTCCCCCGTGTTCGTTCGATACGCGCCCCGACACTTCTGGCGGTCGGCGAGGAGGATTTTGTCACGCCTCCCGCCATGGCCGAGCGTCTCTACGAGGAGAGCGCTGCCGGGTGGAAGCGGTACTACGTCGAACCCGGAGGCGATCACAACAGCCTGCCTTCGGATAGTGGCTTTCGAAGCGCCTATCGCGAGCTTCTCGAGGCGCTTTAAGCCCGGGGAGAACTTGTGGGGGTCAGCTGCGCTTCTTTTTCGGCGGCATAATTGTGCCTTCAGCCCGAAGGACATCCTGATCATTCTGATTGGTACAGACCGCTTCGAAGCGCACCCGATTCTTTTCCTCGTGTTTTTCGGCGATGCTGACCTCCGCTTCAATTGTGTCGTGGATGTAGACGGGCTTCATGAACTGTACGGTCTGCGATACGAAAATGGTGCCCGGGCCCGGAAGCTGAGTACCGAGAATGTTTGAAACCAGGCTCACGGTAAGCATTCCGTGGGCGATTCTGCTTTTGAAGAAGGTTTCTTCTGCGTACGCCTGATTGACGTGGGCAGGGTTGAAGTCACCGGTGACCGCCGCGAACTGATAGATGTCCGTTTCGCTTATGGTTTTTGCGAAGTGCGCGGTATCGCCTACCGACAGTTCATCAATGCTTTTCCCGAGGATTTCCTTGAATGCCATAGTTCTCCGTTCCTTTCCAGGTATGGGGCTGTTGCTGTTCGCTCGTTACAGGGCCTCAATCGAGCGGGCGCGGCGGAACAATGATGCCGTGTGCCTGCATGACCGTTTCACCGCGCTGATTCGTTCCCACCGCCTCGTAGTCAACCCGGTGAGCTTCGTGGCGAATACCGGTAATCGTAAGCCCGATCTCAACGGTGTCACCGACGAACACCGGTTTCACGAACCGGACGCCCTGTGACTCCATGGTCGCTCCGTAACCGGGCAGGTGCATCCCGATAATGTTGGTAATGAGGCTGGCGGTGAGCATGCCGTGCGCTACGCGGCGGCCATACCGGCTGTGGCGGGCAAACTCCTCGTTAATCGGGAGCTGGTTTACGTCGCCGGTAATGCCGGCGAATTGAAGCATGTCCGCTTCCGACATCGTTTTTGCAAAATACGCGCTGTCGCCTACCGAGAGTTCCTCTATGGTGCGCCCGATTCTCGCTTTCATGTCTGTTCTCCTTCTCCGTAGATCTCAGGCGGAATAATCTCGCTTTCGCCGGTGACCACTGTTTCTCCATCCTGATTCGTGCAGGTAAGATCCAGCCATACTCGTGAGCGCCGACCGTCAACACATGTAACGACCAGACGGGCCTGAACGGTGTCATCAATGAACACCGGCCGGTGATACGTAAGATCCTGAGCGACATGTACGGTGCCGTTTCCGGGATATTCGGTTCCCAGAATCTTCGAAACGAGCCCGGCCACAAGCATCTGTGGAACGGTTCGTCGCCCGTTCGGTGTCTTGGCGGCGAACTCTTTATTGACGTGGGTTGGATTGAAATTGCCGGTCATGCCACTGAACTGATATACGTCGGCCTCGGTAAGTGTCTTCGAAAATGTCGCGGTATCTCCAATATTTATGTGCTCGATTGTGCGACCGATTGTGTGTTCGATTCCCTCTACCTGCATCGTGCTCTCCTTACGCTGCCCTACATCGCCCGTGTGCTCAGGCCGCCATCGACATAATAGATATACCCGGTAAGCGCCTTCGCGGCATCGCTGGCGAGGAACGCCGCGAGCGAACCGACATCGTCGACTGACAGCTCCTCATAGTGCGGAACTCTCTGCTCGGCTGCTTCTATAAGCTGATCGAAATCCTTGAGTCCGGAAGCGGCCCTTGTTCGAATCGGGCCGGGTGAGAGGCTGTTCACTCGAATCCGTTTTTCGGCCAATTCTGCAGCGACATATCGGGTGGCACTTTCGAGTGCTGCCTTAACCGGGCCCATCAGGTTGTAGTTGGGCACCACCTGTTCGCTGCCGTGATACGTAACGTTTACGAGCGAACCTCCATCTGTCATAAGGGGTTCGGCAAGCCTGGCAATTCGCAGAAACGAATGGCAGGAAACGTCCATGGCGGTAAGGAAGCCATCAAGTGACGCGTCGGTCAGGCGACCATGCAGATCTTCGAGGGGCGCGAATGCGATCGAATGCAGAACGAAGTCAAGTTTGCCCCAAGTCTCTTCAATTTCGGAAAATACGTGCTCCAGCTCTCCTTCCTTCTGGACATTGCAGGGAAGAATGATCGGGCTTTCGAGTTCTTCGGCCAACGGCCGTACATGCTTCTCCGCCTTTTCATTGAGATAGGTGACCGCAAGCTCGGCACCCGCGGCATGGTACATTCGGGCGCATCCCCACGCGATACTGTCACGGTTGGCGATTCCGATTACCAGTCCTTTCTTTCCACTCAGATCCGCGGAATAATTCATTGCTCCTCCGTTTATTGTTCTCTTCATTCACAATATGGGTGCAATATAGGTGAATCACCTCTCATTCACAAGAGTGCCGAGGCCCGTGGACCGAAAATCCGTGAGAAAGTGTCGAAAATTTTCCGGCGGCGGTCAGGACGCAGCAGGGCGACGGCCGCGGAGGAGATAGGCGGCAAAGACGGCAGTGGCGACTGCCACCGGAATCCAGATTGTCCGGTACATTGTCACCAGTCCGAACTGCTCTACGAAGAGTCCGCCGAGTGAACTGCCGACCACACTGCCGATGCCGAAGTAAAATGAAGGCGCGAACGTCTGAAACACGGTAGCGTAGCGACGTGGCGCGATCCGGTCGATGTAGTGAATGCTTACCGGCATGAAAATACCGAAGGACAGTCCGTGCAGCAGCTGCATTGCCACGAGGAGTTGTGGAGATTCTATCCAGCCCATGAGCCCTATGCGAACTATGAACACGCACATTCCGAACAGAAGAAGGGCCCGTGGCGGAAACTTCCGCAGGAGAAAGGCGGTGGCGAACATGAAGGGGACTTCACTTCCGGCACTGACCGACTGAGTCAGCCCGACGTGAATGTTGCTTCCCCCGGTTTCGTAGACAAGAAGCGGGAGGAAGGTAATCGCTGCCCGCAGCTGTATAAAAATAATAAGCGAGACTGCGAGAAAGACGAGATACGGCGTCGAGGTCAGAATTGCTTTGAGTATGTCGAGACTCAGAGTCTGCTTCGCCGGGGCCACCGGCCGGTCCGCCTCGGCGTGAACATCAACATAAGGGTCCATAGAGTCTGCGTCAGAGTCCGCGTGATGCTCGGGAGAGCCTGCTGCCGCCGCAGTTCCTTCCTCTGTCGCCGCAGATCCTTCCGAAGTGCGTTGCGCCTTTGGAGGTGTTCCACCCCGAGGCATTCGAAGAATAAGTACTATTGCCACTGCGGCGAACGTTGCATATGCCGGAAACAGGACGGCAGGACTGAATATGTCGCTGAGCTGTCCGATTACCACGCCCCCGAGCGCGAAGCCGGCCGACCCGAAACCCCGCGCGATCCCGTACTCTATGCGCGGTTCCACGCGCCGGCGGCGCATAATCCAGCTGTCGAGTACGCCGGGCATGGAGTTCGCAGTTGCCGAATATGCAATCCCTAACAGGATGACCGGGAGAAACCGCGGGGCGGCAAGCTGTATCAGAAGTACGGAAGCAGTTGAGCCGACGAGCGCGATTATCATCACCGACCGGTGGCGGTCTCCTGCGTCGCAAACCGCCCCCCATAGTGGCGCGCTGACCAGGTTGGCAAGAAATATGCTCGACATGACCATGCCGGCGGCACCGCTGCCGAAACCGATGGAGGTCAGATACGGTACAAGGAAGCCTTCAAGAGTGACGACGCTTGCCCAGAAAAAGACCATGAGGCCGGCGAACTGCCATGTTTCGCGGGCAATACCTTCGAGGTGCTGTCTACCTGCTGCGCCGGTATGACTTGTATTCATTGGAGATCAGGCTTCGACCGGTGAACCATGCACGTGAATGCCGCCACGCGTCACTGATCCAGCCGGGACTGCCAGTGTCCGAGCACCTGTCGGCCCACTACGAACTCACCGAGGTGATACGAGGTATGATCGATTGCGAGCAGGACGGTCCGAAAGATGCTTCCGCCGTCCATGTAATCTCTCGCCGCGTAGATGTCGCAATCCTCGTCTTCCAGCAGGGCGACAAACCGTTCACGGTCCGCCTGGATAGCCGCCACTGTCCTGTTCCAGGTCTCACGGTCGGCTGCCGCGCCGGCTTCAGGCCAGTAGCCTTCCGGCCACGGCGGAGATCCGTCCCCGGAGTTCGTTGCGTAGCGGTAAAGGTCTTCCTGGGCAATCCGGATATGCTCGAGCTGATGCCAGAAGGTATACGGGACATTGGGCGCCCGTTCGTTCATCAGGGTCTCGGGAAAGTCCTGCACCGCAGTTTCAAGGCTCAGGTGCGCACCCTCACCTCGTAATCCTGCAATAAGCAGATCCCTTGTCTGTCTGTCCGCGTGTGTATCCATAGAGCTCCTCCGGCTGCTGCACTGCTCATGCCATGCTCCTGTCTCTGCAGGGATTGAGCTCCGAGCCTAAGCCGCTCACTGAGTGCGGTCAAGTCCGCGCGAAGCGCTAATAACCGAGTCGTATCCGGCCGGTGTTTCTCATGGCACGGCCGGAGGCATATCTGTCGCAGTTGTCGAGGAAAATGCGCCACAGCCGTTGAGAATATCTCGGCGTCATTCCCGAGTAGTGGGTTGTCACGAGGACGTTCCGCATGTCCCATAGCGGATTGTCGCTTTCAAGCGGCTCGGGGTCGAAAACATCGAGTCCGGCTCCCGCAATGCTTCCCTTCTGCAGCGCCTCGATGAGCGCATTCTGGTCGATTACCGCTCCCCGCCCGATGTTGAACACAAGTGCATTCCGCGGCAGCAGCGCAAGCTCCTGCGCTCCAATCATGTGCCGTGTATCGGCGGTTTCCGGTACCGTTATGACCACCATGTCGCTTGCAGGAAGCTCCTCGTGTATCCCGGCATGTCCGACAATCCGGCTGTATACGGTTTCCCCGACGCCGGCGTTGTGCCGGTCCGGCGATTGCGGCATGCCCCGCGGGTCATCTTCGTCTTCCCCGTGTACGATCCGGGGAGGCCGGTGCGGATTCCGTTTTACACCCACAACCTCCATTCCGAGCGCCGCGGCCCTCCAGGCGAATGCATCGCCGATGGCACCCGTGCCGAGCAGCAGCACACGCCTGCCCGATAGTTCGAACAGATTCTGATCGCGTTCGGAACGCCAGTAGTGGGACCGCTGGTCTGCTACAGCACTCGGAAAATCTCTGGCGAAAAACAGGATCATTGCCAGCAGATGTTCGGATATGGGCTCAGCATGAACCCCGGAAGCCGTCGTTACGGTTATTTCCGAGGCGGCAAGCTCATCGGGAAGGCGGTCAAGCCCCGCACTCTGAAGCTGAACCCAGCGAAGGGCAGCTGCCTTCTTCCAGAGATGGGTCGGCAGCGAGCCGAAAACCACTTCGACGCGATCGATAATCTGTTCCAGGTCTTCATCTTCCGGCTGAACGAGAATGGAATAGCCGGGCAGAGATTTACGAACTGCTTCGAGGTATTCGTTATCTACCGGGTCGAGCATGGGCCCGCGAAGCACTATGTAGGGTGTGGTGGAATGATTCATTGGATGCTCTGGTGTTTCGTATGGGTGTTTCTCATGTATGCGTGTCGGCTTTGTCGGAAGGTTCGTACAGGTGCACCACAGTGGCGCCCCAGCTGCCGCGACCCGCGTAGTCTATATGGTAATCGGCAACGAAATCGAGCTTATCAAGTGTTGCCTGAACAGTTTTTGCAAGTACTCCCGTACCTTTACCG
This sequence comes from uncultured Spirochaetaceae bacterium, assembly GCA_964565375.1. Taxonomy (GTDB): domain Bacteria; phylum Spirochaetota; class Spirochaetia; order DSM-27196; family SKKC01; genus SLAN01. Next base: position 13,497 of record CAZMEV010000015.1, on the reverse strand, counting down.
TGAACTACTCGCACATCGTAAATGCCTTTCGCGCGGCACTCCCGCAGGTACTCGGGGACGAGATCTTTCACCTCTTTCGGGTTAAACAGGTGCAGGTCCAGTTCCCCGGTTATCGGCAGTTCGACTGTGTCGTCGTCCGAATCGTCGTTTCCCGATCTATCATCACTCATACGTCGTCCAGCAGCCAGTCAACCATGGGCATGCCGCGCGGCACAAGATCGTTGCCCCGTGTTGTCACGTATCAGACCGGGGCAAACCGCGAATATATTGACTCTTTCAGAAGGTAGGCGGCAAGCATTTCTTCAAGTGGTTCAGTCGGGCCGTTGCGTCCCTCCGCACGTCGAGCGTGAGCCCGGCGGCGCCTGATTTTGAAGTCCGAGAGAAGCCGTTCCGCATCGACCGCCGATTCAGCAGCCTCGCTGTGTGGTCCGACAGTGTTGCCCGGCAACTTCAGGAGGCTCTCTATCCGCTCCCGGCCGATACTGCGAATGGCGTTTTCGTGCATAATGTCGCGGACGGTATTCAGCTCCTCGGTTGAGAAGCCGTACAGCAGTTCTTCGATTGCGTGGAGACGATTCTGCCCCTCGCTGGAGGTCGTCACAAATCCTGCGGCGGTTCCTTCAAACACACGGGAGATACGCAGGAGTTCGTGCGTTACAATCATTCCCCCGAATACCGGTGCAATTCGCATTCTTGTACGCCAGAGTCGCGGGATAATGTGATTAAGTGCCCGGTAGGCCGATACCTCTTCACTGCGTTGTTCATTGTCAAGAAGCCGCGAGGCGACTTCCCGGATCCGGGGTGTATACCTCGTGTTGCGGCTGTCGGCAATGTCCGAAAAAACCGTATCGAACAGGAGCTCATGTGCTCCCGGCCCCCGGCGCTCCATGATCACGATACCTGCTGAAGTTGCTCCACGCGATCGATTCGAATCCGATATGTCCCGCCTGGCGCTTCGTAATCGATTGTTGTTCCGTTTCGCTCTCCGATCAGCGCAAGACCGAAGGGCGAAAGAACCGAGACGGTTTCGGTGCCATCTCTCGCTTCAGCGGGGAACCCGAGGATCCCCTGTCCCTGGCGGTCGGTATCCAGCGCTGTCCAGGTTACTTTCGAGTGTATGCTGACTACGTCTGGGGGAATAAGTTCCGCGTCGAGTACCTGCGCTTCGCGAAGTTCCTGCGCGAGGCGCGCAAAGTGCGGCTGCTGAAGCTTTCCCGACTGGCGCAGCTTGTCCACAAGTTTCTTCAGTATGTCGTAATGGTCGTGGCTGAGAATAATACGTCGTTCGCTCACGTCAGGCCTCCATGCGCACACAATAGAGGCACTGCTACTCAGCGCCAAGATGGAAAAAGCATGTACAATATATACATGGTATGTACATGGTTTACAGCGGTCGGCGGCGGCATCTGGTGTGCCTCGGGCACCCGGTTTGGTACCGGTCGGTCAGCCCCTGACGCCCGTCACCCCTGCGTTCTCAGCCAGCTCGTCAGGTTCACCGGCCGGCCCGCGAGGCCGAGCTTTCGGCGAATCGTGTTCCGGTGTCGCTCCACCGTCGCGTCGCTTATGCTCAGAAAAGCGGCGATTTCCTTACTTGCCATTCCGCCGCGAATAAGCCCGCATATTTCGAGCTCCCGGGGGCTCAACCGGTCTCCGGATTCGCCGAGTCCGTCAGGAATGTCGCTGAAGAGCCTGTCGATGGCTGTGGAAAGCTGTGAAAGCGCTTCCCGGTCATGGTCCGACAATTCGCTTCGTTCCTGAAGCCGTTGCAGAAGGGGTGTGACAAACGTGTTCAGGTGCCGCTGTGAGCGGGCGAGCATCTCCTGCTTCTCCTGCTCAATCTGCCCGAGAACCTCCCGCAGAGCGATGTTCTTGTGCTCGAGCTGGTCCGCCTGAGTCTGAAGGGCGCGTGTCGATTCCCGCAGTGCTTCGTCGGTGTCGAAGCGCTGAAGTACATTTGCAAGCAGCGTGGCGGTCGTATCTATGAGCCGGCGCTCGCGATCGTCGATGGTAAGCTCAGCCGCCTGTGCGCCATTCTGAACGCCTTCGCGGTGATACCGCACCGACACCGACAATTCGCGGTCAATACTGTAGGTTCGCGTCACCGTGTAGCCGTCGACCTCTTCGCCATACGCGTGAATGTGAGCAGATTCATGTTCCAGGTTGATGTGTACGCCGGTGGCTTCGGGAAACTGCATGGATGTACGCAGAATCTCCGCGGTGCGGTCTATAAGAGAGCCGAGATGCTCGGCCGGCTGTGAGAAGAGGGTCGCCAGCCGGTATACCCCGTCGAGTTCCTTCTCGCGCTCGGCAAGCATGCGCTTCAGCCAGGCCGTGTCCTGCTGTTCAGTCGTATGCCCCTGCTGCTCGGTATTTTGCGCTCGCTGCTCGTCCATGGGTATAAACCGTTGTGTCAGAATAATCCGTACACGCGCCCTGTATCCGTGTCAACGTCAATGTTGCGGAATGCCGGAGTGGACGACGTGCCGGGCATGAGTTTAATGTCGCCGGCGACCGGCACCAGAAACCCGGCGCCACGGTACACAAGCAGATCCCGTATCGGCAAGGTCCAGCCGGTCGGCCGTCCCTTGAGTGAAGGGTCATGACTGAGGCTTAAGTGTGTCTTCACCATGCAGGTGCCGAGGCCGGACAGCGCAGGGTCCTCCGCGGCAGCGGCCATCTTCTCCTCCGCCTCCTCTGTATAGTGTACCCCGTCGGCGCCGTATACCGTTGCCGCAATTCGCTCAATGCGCTCCCGGAGCCCGGTACCCTGGTCATAGAGCGGTTTGAAATCTACCGGCTCTTCGCATGCTTCAATGACCGCAGCAGCAAGCTCTTCGGCACCCCGGCCGCCTTCGGCCCAGTGACGGCTCACGGCGACACGCGCGCCTGAGTCTTTCGCCGCTGCTTTGACGATAGCGATTTCCTCTTCGCTGTCGCTTTCGAAGTGGTTAATGCATACGACAGGCGATACGCCGCTTGCCTTTACCGTCTCGATGTGTGCTTTGAGATTCTCCACCCCTGCTTCCACGAGCTTTGGCGAAGGCTTGCGATATTCCTCGGCAAGCGGATTGCCCGGCTTCACTTCGGGGCCGCCCCCGTGCATCTTCAGCGCCCGTACCGTGCACACGAGAACCGCCGCATGAGGTTTCAGTCCGGAGTATCGGCACTTCAGATTCCAGAACTTTTCGAATCCGATATCTGCGCCGAATCCGCTCTCGGTTATGTGATAATCACCGAGTTTCAATGCCAGGCGGTCTGCTACAATCGATGACTGCCCCAGTGCGATATTAGCGAACGGCCCGGCATGTACAAACACAGGCTGTCCCTCGATTGTCTGCATGAGATTCGGATGAATGGCCTTGTGCATGATCGCGGTCATGGCTCCTGCGACTTCCAGGTCTTCGGCGGTGACCGGCCTGCCTTTCCGGTTGTAGCCGATCACCATACGACCCATCCGCTCGCGCATATCGGCGATATTCCGCGCGACCGAAAGAATAGCCATGACTTCCGAGGAAACGGTTATCTGAAAGCCGCTTTTCATCAGAAATCCGTCGAGTTTTCCTCCGATTCCAATGATGATTTCGCGCAGAGCCTGTGCGGAGAAGTCAATTGCCCACCCCATCGCCGGGTTCCGGGGATCAATATCAAGTCGCTTGAGTCCGCGCTTTGCAAGGCCCTTATCCGAGTAGTTGAACTCGTGCTGGAGTCGTGCGGTCAACGCGACCATCCCGAGGTTATGCGCGTTCGTAATTGCATCGATATCACCGGTGAGGCCAAGGCTCAGCTCGGTAAGCGGAATGCATTGGGCGAGTCCGCCACCGGCGGCACTTCCCTTGATATTGAATGTAGGCCCGCCGGATGGCTGACGGATTGCGCCGGTCACCCGTTTTCCGAGTCTTCCGAGTCCGTCTACGAGGCCGATCGTTGTCGTCGTCTTGCCTTCGCCAAGCGGCGTGGGCGTGATCGCGGTAACATCAACATACTTCCCATCCGGAATTTCGCCCACGCGATCGAGAACGCTCAGGTAGTCCACTTTGGCCACATAATGACCGTAGGGAAGGACCTCCTCCGGCGTAATGCCAAGCTCCTCGGCGAGTTGGGATGCCCGTTTCATAGACGCGCCGGCGGCTTCGGCAATTTCCCAGTCTTTCATTGTCCCTGGATCAAGCGGTTTCATTTCGAGCCATTATAAGCCCCAAACCGCAGAGTCGTCGTGCAGGCGTTGCAGCGATATTGCCCCACTGGATTGCTTCGGGCATATTGAGAGCAATGGTTCGACTGTTAACGCTGTTTATTCAGGCAATGGTTATCGCTGCATTTCGGTGCATCGGGGCAAGCTGCCGGATTATTGACGATCCCATAGATGCAGTGCGCGAACAACACCGGCGCGGCAGGCAGGTGATCTTCGCGCTATGGCACGAGTTTTCGGTCGTCGGCATTTACTGGTACCGGCACAGGGGCGGCTCTGCGCTGGTGGACCACGCTTGGCGCGGCGATGTGCTCGCTGGTGTTCTCAATCATTTCGGCTTTCAGGATTTTCGCATAAGCTCATTCGATTCCAGACCGCGGAAGAGCGCCCGGGGTGTGCTTGGATTTGTCCGGTATCTGCGCGAAGGACACGACGGGACGATTGCCATGGACGGGCCAATTGGCCCTGCACGGGAGCCGAAGCCCGGCGTCATTCACATCGCGGCCAAAAGCGGGGCCGTTATTCTGCCCGCGGGTGCCTATTTCAGTCATTCGATCAGGGTCCCCGGGCGGTGGGATAACTTTCAGATCCCGCTGCCGTTCAGCAGGGTTCATATTGTCTTCGATGACCCGATAGAAGTACCGCGCGACGTGCGAGGCCGCGAACAGGAGCTTCTCGCCCGCATAAAGGAAGCGACCAGCCGGGCAACCTCGGAGGCGCGAAGACGCGGGCGGCGCTACCCCTTTGCACGACGTGAGACCGTAAATGCCCCTGCCGGCGGTGCCCGGGCCGCGTAAGCGTGAAATGCAACGGCCGGCGGTGGCCCGGCCGCATGAGCAAAAAACGCGTGCCGGCGGTGGCCCGGCCGCATGAGCAAAAAACGCGTGCCGGCGGTGGCCCGGCC
>CAZMEV010000015.1:0-8304 GCA_964565375.1 uncultured Spirochaetaceae bacterium | reverse complement strand
GCATAGAAGCGGCGCGGGCTGAACCAGGCTCCGAGGAGATCCGGCTCAGTACGGAGATTCGTGAGAGACCGGCAGCGTGACCGATACGGTGGTGCCTTCGTTCACCGCGCTCTGAATATCCATACGTCCACCGAGCCGGTCCACAATTTCTTTTGATACAGTCAATCCAAGGCCGCTGCCGCGTTCTCCGGCGGTTCCCTGTGAGCGGGTCACCGTTTCCACGGAAAACAGATCCTCGTTACGTTCGGGTGGAATACCGACGCCTGTATCGGTAACAAACAGTCGCACCATGTCGGGATCGTCGGTCAATGATTCGCAGCCGAGGGTTATTCGCCCGCCCTGGCGGGTGAACTTCACGGCGTTGCTCATAAGGTTTTCGAGCACGGTTCGCAGGCGGTAGATATCGGCAAGCACCGCGATATCGTCGCTGCAGGTGGTTTCGATCGTTATGTTCTTTGCCAGCGCCGCCCCGCGGTACGAGCCTGCAACGGTCTCCAGAAGTTCACCCGCGGGAACGGGTGCCGGGTCCAGTGCGACGTCATTGCGCTGAAGTCGTGCCCACTCAAGCAGATTGGAAAGCATACCCTCGAGTCCCTGCGAGGTTTCAACAATAGCCCCTGTTACCTCGTAGAGGTAGTCGCGGTCGTACGTGTCGAAATGCTCGTAAACCCTTCGTGTCAGGTTGTGCATTCCGGTTATCGGGCCTCGAAGGTCGTGCGATATGAGAGAAAAGAACCGGTCTTTGGTGGCATTGTTCAGGTTCAGCTCTTCGATTGCGCGTGACAGCTCGTCTGTGCGCTCATCGACCAGCTGCTGCAGCTGCTCCGCCCGTCGCGTGAGTAACCGTGTACGCACATGAAGGACGAACCAGGCAAGCAGTACCGCCAGAATACCTGCTGCGGTCATGAACCATGGAGTTCGCCAGAATGGTGGCACGACTGTCACCGCTACCTGCGCAACCTCGGAGATGTGTCCAGTTCTTTTATCTAACGCCCGCACCTCGAAGGTGAACTCACCCGGCGGGAGATTGGTGAAGCCGGCCTCGCGCGAAGGAGAGCACTGAGTCCATGTGTCGTCGAGCCCTGCAAGCCGGTACTCGTAGCAGTGGGAACGCTCGACCGTGAAATCAAGTAGAGCAAACTCGAATCCGAGGATATTCTCTTCATGAGAGAGTTCGATATGTTCGACCAGGTGAGGTTGTCTGTCGCTATCCCATTGCCGGTTCATTACCGAAATGCCGGTAATCTGCACCGGTGCCGCAACCGCGTTCTGCTCAATGTCCCGCCTGTCGACCACTCGTGTTATCACTGAAAACCCTGAGAAAAGAAGCGAGCCATCGGCCAGCCGCGTTCTCGCACTTGAGATTTCCTCACCGAACACGCCGTGATCCGCTGTAAGCGGAGTGACCGACATCGTCTCCAGGTCGATCCGGTCCAGTCCGGCGGCATGCGCCGCGTACAGGACTCCGGGGGCCGCCTCTCCGGCGGCACGGACATGGTTTGTGCTCAGGCCATCGTCCATCGTCAGGTGGCTCCATGTCTCGGTGTCCCGCTCATAGCGCATGAGGCCGCCGCCGCGGGTGGCGAACCACAGTCTGTCGTTGGAATCCTCGAATGCGTGAATAATGGAATTATGACTGATGCCTTCAGGATTCCCGGGGTCGTATAGATACTGGTGAAATCCGTCAATATCGGCGTCGTAACGGTTGACTCCCCGGTTTGTCCCCACCCAGACGGTTCCGTATGCATCTTCGTAGATTTCGTAGACCAGATTATCGCTGAGGCTTTCGGAATCGCCGGTCACATGGGGGTAGTGGTGCACCGTTCCCCCCGGCGTTCGCCGCAGCACGCCATGTTCGTACGTTCCGATCCACAACGTGCCGTCGCTGCTTTCAAGCAGCGCGTACACGATGGGATCGGCGATTCCCGAATCGCCGGCGAGCGTCTCCCATATCGGAGTGAATGTCTCTGTAGCGGGATCGAATTGGTCGATACCCCGGTTCGTGCCGAGAAGCAGGTCTCCGTCGTGGCGCGTAATGGTGTTGACCTGGTCATCGCCGAGGCTCTCCGGATCGTCCGGATCGTGACTCCATCGTGTGACGGTTCCGTCGCTCGCGTTTCGCGCGGCCAGTCCCTGTTGCTGAATGCCTGCGTAGAGAACGTCGGCCTTCTCATCGTAGAAAAGGCTCTGTACCTGTCCCTGCGGCAGACGCTGCTCGAATGGAAGGTTGGGATGCACAAGCCTGTGGTCGCGACGCGCGGGATCAAGAATGCTTATGCCGTTCCCGTTGGTACCTGCCCATATCTGTCCGGCATTATCCTCATAAAGTGAATAGACTACATCGTGAGCGAGGCTGAATCTGTCGTTGTCGTCGGCAACGAAAGTCACCGTATCGCCGGTTTCGGGGTCTATCGCGGCGAGCCCTCCACCCCAGGTCGCCGCGTATATCGTCCCCGAGGATGTCACCAGCAGCTGGTAGATGCGGTTGTCTTCCAGCGTATGGTGTTCGATTATCGCTCCCCCGGGGGTCAGTTTCGTTACCCCGCCGTCCCAGGTACCCACCCAGATGTTCCCGTCGGCGTCTTCGGCAATATCCATAACGGCCTGGGACGGAAGCTCTTCGCCGGCCGGTTCGAACACGACATCGTCATCATCATCATGCGCAAGGTGGTACAACCCTTCTATGGTTCCGACCCAGAACGCACCCTGTGAGTCAAGAAAGAGCGAACGGACCGCGCTGTCGATTCGCCCGGCGAACCGGGTGAACGTGCCGGCCTCTTCGTCATCCATGCGATTCAGCCCCTCGAGAGTGCCGACCCAGAGCGTATCATCGCTGTCTCGCGCGATACTGACTACAACGTTGTTATCCAGGGTTTCAGGATCATCTCCGTCACTTTCAAACGAGTCAAAGCGGCCGGTTCCACTGTCGAGCCGGTTAAGCCCACCGTAGGTTCCCACCCATATAGTGTCTTCGCCCTCGTAATAGAGTGTCTGAATGAGGTGGTGCGAAAGCTGGTTGTCGGCAAACGGCTCGTTTGTATACAGCCGCATGTGACTGCCGTCGTAGCGTTGCAGGCCCGCCTGGGTTCCAAGCCACATGAACCCGTAGTCGTCCTGAAAGACTGATGATACCGACGCATTCGTAAGACCGTCGCGCGTATGCAGCTGGTGGAACACAGCGGTGTCCGGATCTGGCAATGCGCTGTGCTGCGCAGGCGTATTCGCAGCACTGAAGAAAAACAGGAAAGCGAGAAATCCAAAGAGCATCGTATGTGCCCGAAGTTTCACTCGTATAGAGATACTGGAATCTTTCACGGGATTGGATTCTCCAATGGCGAGATTGTAACGCCGGCTCCGACCCTCTGTCTATTATATTCAGGACGGTGTCAATGCACTTCGGTAGGGTTTAAGGCGAGAATTCCCTGCCATTTGTTGAGCGATACGCATACGCGGGTTTGCGGTTCGGTTACCTTCCGGCCGACATGGCATATCTCGAGAAAGGTGCCCGGATGCATTGTACCCGTAACCGTAATCGTTGCTTCTTCGTTGCGGTCGAGGCCTGCGAGAAGCTCTTGTGCACTTTCCTGTAATCGTTCGAGAAGCTCACTCAGTTTCTGCTCAGTAGCAGCGTATTCATCATCCGAGCTCGTTTTCATGCGCCCGGAGCGAAGCTGCTCCAGTTTGAAGGCTATATCGGTAGACTTGTCATTCATCCATTCAAGTCTGTCGGCCGTATGAAAGTCGATGCCGCATACAATCTCGGTATACGTTCCCATCTCCGAGCCGGTCTCATGGGCGCTGACACCCTCGAGCGCTACCATGTTTCCGCCGACGATTTTCCCGTCGCGCCCGGTTTCCACCTTACCGGTTGTACGAATCGTCGAGTGAATTATGCCGACCAATGCATGAACGCTTCCATTCGCCGTCAGTTGGCAATTTTCGATATAGCGTGTTTCCACCTTGCCCCCGACATGAATAGTCGCCTCGTCCCGTCCGATTATTCCACGATTTGCAATTAAATCACCCGCACACTCAACGCTTGTAGCGTCCAGCGTTTCCTTGCAGAAAATCGAGCCGCCCGCTCGAACAATGAATCGGTCTTTCACTCCTTTATGCAGAATCACATCACCCGGAAAATCTATATGGCCGGTGCTGTAATCGACCTCGCCGGTGATCTCGAGTACCTCGTGGACGTCGAACTGTTCCTTGTCCCAAACGAAGCGCCCGTCGACGGCGGCTACGTAATACCGACCCCGGCGGCTGATGTTTTCTCCCGGCTTCATAACGGGCGGTGTGCGAGTTGAGCATGCCCGTTCTTCTCCGAGTACAGTGCTTCCCGGAATGCCTTCACGACGCGGGATATCACGTGCAAGGACAGTCCCTTTGTTCAGAATAAGAAACGGCGTCACCGACCGATAGTCGATCTGCCCGTCCCGCTCCCGTGGGGTCCGGTTGCGTTTCGCCTGGCGAATGAGTTCTTTGCGAAGGCCTATGTGCGCTTCAACAGTATCCTCAGGTTCGCGGCCACGGGCGACCGGCACTCCGAGGATTTCACGGCCTTCGGTATTGCACCGCCAGATTGCATCCCGGATATTCTCCCACTCCACTCCGAAAGTAACGCCGAGCTCTTCGAGCTGGTCTGCAACCTGGTCCACGTTAACAGGATCACCATTACGCGGCTCGGGTGGATAGAAGTGGCCGGTTACAAGCATTTCGTCGTCGGAGAGCTCAAGTGACACGAATCCCGGCTGGGCCGGCGGTTCCGGTTCGAACGTTCCGGATGGCGGGCTCTTCATTCGGGATGGTGGTCCCTCCGGCGCATCAGGTGGTCCCTCCCGGCGCTTCTCAGACGCCTTGCCTTGTCGGTTCGACGGCGCATCCGAGAACGGTGTTGTTTTTTCTACACTCTCGAGTAACGATTCACTCTCGCGGATCGCTCGCTCGATTTCTTCCCGATTCATGCGAATCCGCCCCCGGACGAAAAACGCCCCCACTGAACTTCACTTCACCCTTTGAGTATAGGGGGTGACAACCACACCGGGCAAATCCGGACGTGCATGGACCCGATACCCTCCTGACCGCCTGGCGAGGCCGGTACTAAGGCAAACCCGGACATGCATGGACCCGATCCTGTGTCTCTCATAACTATGACATTGACGCGCCGGTTTGCTGCCGGGTATCTTTAAAGGTAACAGAAACATGGGGGTGCTGGTTCGAAATCCAACGACGCGAACCGGCTGAGATCATACCCTTTGAACCTGATCCGGGTAATTCCGGCGGAGGTAATGTCGGTCGGCGCAGGGCGTCGAACGTCCTGCCATCTTCGCAATCCAGGGTTTCAAAGCAAACGGTATGACAGCGGAAGCACTCCCCGGGGCGAGCCGCGATCGACGATTCGACACGGTGCGTCCCGCGCACAGACAACTGTGCAGGAGGGATTTCCATGTCACGTTTTCTTTCAAACGGCCTTGTCAGAGCCGTAACGACTGGTGCGGCAGCTGTCGCATTCGTTTTCATTCCCGCGATGCTTCCAGCCGCCGGTGTCGGCGAAACGGACGTCGAACCGGTCGAGGACCGTCGTGGTGAAACCGACGAGCTTCTCATCTACACCTACGACTCGCTTCCGAGCGTCCTCGAGGATATTACCGTCGAGTACTTCGCCGAGGAGTACGGCGTCGATGTTACGTTCGAGCGCTTCGCAGACGCGGGAACCGTGTATACTCAGGGCTTTCTCGAGCGGGAAGATCCGGAGGCTGATGTTCTGCTCGGTCTCGACTCGAGCGATGTGCCGAGAGGCATTGAAGACGGCGTGCTCGAAGCCTACGAGCCGCAGAATCTGCAGGTAGTCGACGATCAGCTCATTGTCGACGATTCCTTTCACGCGGTTCCCTACGACTGGGGCTACATTACCCTGAACGTCGATACCGAAGCCGTCGATGAAGTTCCCGAAACCTGGGACGATCTGTTGTCCGAGGACTACCGCGACTCCATTATCATGCTGAATCCCGGAACGAGCTCGCCGGGGCGCAATTTCCTGCTCTTCACGATTGCCGAGTTCGGCGAAGACGGGTATCTCGATTTCTGGCGTGAGCTCGAGCCGAATGTGCTCACCGTAGCCGGCGGTTGGTCTGAAGGCTACGGTCTTTACACCGAAGGCGAGGCGCCGTTTGTCGTAAGCTACGAACTGAGCCCGGCATTTCACCGCGAGTTCGAAGATGAGGACCGCTATGAGGCGGTGCTCATTGACGGCGGCGGATATCTGCAGGTCGAAGTAGCCGGCATCACCCGGGGTGCGACAAACCGCCTGAACGCCGAGCGCTTTATTGACTTCATGATAAGCGAAGCGTTCCAGCAGGAAATCGCGCTGTCGCAGTTCATGTATCCGATTCACCCGGATGTCGAGCTTCCCGACAGCTTCGACGACATCGAGCGAATTCAGCGCAGTGTTTCCCTGCCGGCCGGAGAGGTCGATGCGAACTTCGACGACTGGTTCGCTGACTGGGAAGAAGTAATGCGATGAGCCCTCTTCCCCGCCGTCCGCGTCGCCTCGCCGCCGGGATTATCGGCGGCGTCTTCGCGGCATTGCTCTTTATTCCGGCCGCAGCCGTGCTGTCGGCCGGAGTGCTCGAGTCCGGTCTCGACGGCTGGATGGCGGAGACCCGGTCACTGCTTTCCCGCCCGGGAACCTGGAGAAGTCTTCGCTTCAGCGTGCTTCAGGCGGCGGCATCTGCGGCCATTTGCGTAGTGCTCGCCTTTCCCGGCTCCTACTATCTGGCGCATGTCCGCTTCCCCGGGCGACGCATTGTCTCGAGTCTTACCCTCGTCCCATTCGTCCTCCCCAGCCTCGTCGTGATTCTCGCGGTAATCAGCTTCTACGGGCGCGCGGGCCTGCTCAATCGCCTGCTCGGCACCGGTTCGACCGCCGTGTACTCACCGGCGGGCATAATCATTGCGCACGTAATATTCAATATTGCCGTTGCATTACGGATTCTCGCCGGCGGCTGGCTCTCCATAGATGAACGGCTTCGCGAAGTCTCGCGGAGTCTCGGAGAATCGCCGATTCGAAGAATCTGGCGCCTCTACGTTCCGCTTCTCGCGCCGCACGGTGCGGTCGCCGCCATAATTATCTACCTGTACTCATTCGTAAGCTTCGCAGTGGTGCTCATCTTCGGCGGTGTGCGATATGCCACCCTCGAGGTGCGCATTTACCGGGAAATGTTCGTGAATCTGAATATCGGCGGTGCCGGTGTGCTTGCCGCCATACAGCTTGTCGCCGCCGCCCTCGTGGTGTTTGTGCTCGAGTGGGTGAGTTCACGGCGGGCGAATGCCCCGGCCCGTGACAGGCGCATCCGTGTCTATGACTGGCGCTCGCTGTCGCGTTCGGCGCGTTCGGTATGTCTCGGGTACTGGATCGCGCTCGCCGTTGCATTCGCCGGTCCGCTGCTTTCGATCGTAACGCGTTCGTTCTTCTCCCGGGGTGAGTTCTCGCTTCACGCGTTCGCCGCGCTTCTCGACGGACGGATCGGCGATCGGAATCTCGACAGCATTATGCGCGCCACCTTTACCGAGGTGGCAGCGACAAGTCTGTGGCTTGCAACCGCCGCCGGGCTTCTGACCACCATCTGTGCGTTCGTCGCGGCGCGACTGCTTCGGGGAGTGCGCGTGCCCTGGCTCGACACGCTTTCGACCATGCCGCTTGCCGTCTCAAGCGTAACCTATGCGCTCGGCCTCTACGTTATCTTCGGCAGAACCGTTCCGCCGGTTGTACTCATTCTGCTGACCCAGACCATTATGGGATTTCCGCTCGTATTTCGCAGTCTCCGGGCGACGATAAATACGTTTCCACCGCGCTACACCGAAAGTGCGGTGAGTCTCGGCGCCGGTTTCTGGTTCCGGCTTCGCACCCTGGAGTTTCCGGTGCTGCGGCGGGGAATCATAAACGCCTTTGCGTTCGCCTTCGCCCTTTCTCTCGCCGATTTCACCTCGGTTCTTACCCTCGGGCGCGGAGCGGTCGTCACCTTTCCGGTTGCCATGTACCGGCTTATCGGCTTTCAGAGTTTTGACGTGGCGCTCGCGCTCGGTGTGTGGTACATAGGCCTCGTTGCGATCGCATTTCTCGCGATTGATCGAACATCGTTCACGCGGGAGGGATTCGGACTGTGATAACCCTGCAATCGATTCGCAGAACCTATGAGGATTTCGAGCTTGATGTTTCCCTCTCCGTTTCGGATAACGAGATTGTGACTCTCCTGGGGCCGAGCGGTTCGGGCAAAACAACAACCCTGCGCATCGTCGCCGGCTTTG
>CAZMEV010000014.1:0-40187 GCA_964565375.1 uncultured Spirochaetaceae bacterium | reverse complement strand
GCCCGCGTTGACCCTGACCTGCCGGCACTGCCCGCGTTGACCCTGACCTGCCGGCACTGCCCGCGTTGAACCTGACCTGCCGGCACTGCCCGCGTTGAACCAGCCGGCCGGTATTGCCTGCAATCAGGTCAGCAGTTTAATCCGGGAAAAGATATAATCAAGCGAATCTCTCTGCACAACTACACGATGAAAGTCCGTGCCCTGCAGGGCCTCGGCCTGATGATTGCGGTACCTCAGATATGTCTGAGAACGGAGGCGGTCGAACCAGTATACAAGCCTTATTTCGCCTCCCGACACTTCGATACCGGTCATACCGCGACTTCCGATTACCGCCCCCGAGTTAAACATGCACGGAACAAGCAGGTTTTCGTTGTACAGGCTCCCGGTAGGTGCATGAAAACGGGGCTCTTCGTATAGAGCGGACAATTCACTCTTGAGAGCCTCAATACGCTCCTCGACTTCACGACGACGCGCTCCTTCAGCTTCAGGATACTCTCGGCACAGCGTTTCGATTTCGAACTTGATAGTATCGAGTTTGCTCAGACTCTCGAATAACGGCCTGTGAGTATGTCCTATGATCGTGAGGATTTTCATGTCTCGGGCGAAATTGTAGACCCTTCGTTCCACTTTGAGTTTGCGCTTGCTGTCGTGACTTACCGAACGATTCGATATGCGAAGCGGCTTTGCGACGTATCGCAGAATAAAATCTATCCCGGCATTTCTTTCCGCATACATCTGGCGGGTCTGATGCCCGTGAACTACAAACAGTGTCTGATCATCCTGCCCATAGCGCAGTCGCAGTGCCTCATGCAATGGTGTGTCAAAGTCATTGAAATCGATCAGCTTCATGTCGTGGTTTCCGACAATCCGGTATAATCGCCCGGCGTTCAGAAACCGCTCAAATACTGAATACACGCCTTCCCATTGCCGAGCTATCGAATCCATACGAAATCGCTGAAGGTCTTCAACGTCACCATTAAGTATAAGCTCATAATCGTGCGGGTAGTAATACTGGCTGAGCACCTGCGAGAACATTTGCCCGTTAGCGAGGAAGTCGTCAGCCTTACCTCCGTCGCCCATATGAAGATCGCTGAAAATCACGATCCTTCGGTCGGAAGTCAAATCAGAGACCGGGGCCCGCTCAAAGGCCGCGTTCAGACTGAGAAAGCTCAACACGTCCTTGCGTTTCATGTCCGCCCTCAACAAGTCGCCCGTCAGAAATCACTACTCCGAGATGGTCACGTCCGAGATATCCCACACATGAATGCACCGATCACTGCTGCATGCAAGAAGGCATGTATCGTCCGCGGAGAAGGTAATGTCAAAACACTCTCTGGCATTCGTACGGATTTCAAGGACAGGTTCCATAAGTTCTACATCCAACAGCGTAATCATACGCCCTCCGGCGCAGGCAAGCAATTGGCCGTCGGCCGAAAACGCGATGGGTCGTGGCCCCGTACCTGCGAGTTCAATGTCCGCATACAACGCCCAGTCGCCTGTCGAGCGAAGGACCAGCCGGTTATCGAATCCGATCGTTGCCAATAGAGACCCGTCTGGACTGAAGGTGGGTGACCAGCCTGCAATTCTGTGGTCCGGAAATACGCGAAATGGCTCCAGTGACGGAACGCCGAGCAGCACAAGCTCTCCTCCGTAACCGGTTGAAGCAACGCAGTCCCCTTCCGGCGAAAAGGTGATCTCCCAGACCGACCGGTTATCCCCATAAGCAGTCGTCAACTCCCACCCGACCTCAGCATTCCAGAGCACTATTCTGCTATCCGCGCCGGCTGTCGCCACGAGTGTTCCATCAGGTGAAAACGCGATGTCGGTCACTCTTCGTTTATGTCCCCGGAGTCTGTGCAACGGAGCCCCTTCCGGATAACTCCAGAGGATGCAGCTCCGATCAACGCCTGCGCTTGCCAGCCGCGTTCCGGCGGGGTTGAACAGAAGCCGCGTAACCCGGCGACGATGCTCGCTCAACGACTCCAGATACTGCCAGTCACCACCACGATACGTGTAAATCATTCCATCTTTGCCACCAGCAGCAAGAACTCCTGTCTCCGGGTTTACGGCCAGCGTGTAAAAGGTATTGTTCCTGTTCTGGATTGTCGCGATTTCCTGCATGAGCCGTTGATCTCACATGGTAATATGCGATTACCCTGGCATCCGGGACAAGATACAATCCCGATGAAAGGCATGAAGCCGCCGGTTTTCCGAACGAAAACTGCGCGCATTGATACACCACGTGGTTGCTTCAGTGGAACCGGCCGAAATATTGCCGATACTGTTGTAGAATAGTGATGATGCAGGCACCCGATTACGTACGACTCGACGGTCGCAGACTCGATGAGTTCCTTAATCACAGAGGAAACTTCACGCCCGATGAGCGAGGCATGTTTCAGAAACTCTGCAGCTCCTGGGAGCCGGTGATTCCCTATCAGCGATTCCTGCGTTTCGTCGGAGAAACAGCCGAAAACCAGCGCACTCTCGACAGCCTGCTCACAAAACTGTATCAGGCCGGTGTAGGAGTCGTTACTACCGGCAAAGCAGAAGACGGGACCCTGGTGCGAGAGGGAATTGTGCTTACGTCGGATCGGTCGGCCCGGTTCTACAGGTGTGCTCTCGACGAGTATGTGCGTACACTTCGCCATGACCCGGATCAGCCACTGCCTTTCGCAGGCACACTGGCAGAGCAGGGCCTACAGATACCCGAGGCATATCTCACCGATATTGAAGCCACGGACATTGCTTCGCTGCTCTCCGATGCCGGCGAAAACAGCGATCGGATTCTCAGAATTACAACACCTTCAGGACTGCAACTTATCATCACCGAGGACTTTGTACGGAGGTTTCTGGGGCTGGCAATGCAGAAGCTGAGACATCTGCTCAGCAACTCTAATACGTTGGCAGCTGTTGCCCGGTTGCTTGACTCGAGTTTGACTGCCCTGCAGAACGAAATCGAAGGAAAAGAACCGAAATTCTGGTTCCGTCTGACCGAGACGATACTTGCTGAGCGTGATCACCTCTCCGCGCAGCGAACAGTTCCCGTTAATCAGGAATTCTTTGCGGCAGCGGAAATCCTGCACGCGTTTGTTAACGGACAGATTACCGAGTTCCGCAGACGCAAAGAAGCAGAACAGGAACGCATCGAGACGATTAACGCAGTTCTCGCGATGATATCCCGGCGGGACGCTCCCGTGATGGCAATAGATGAGCTCAAGTCACTTATTGAGAGCTATCGCGAAGTGTTCACGGAAGATTTCGATTCTTTTCGCCACGATTTTTTTGAGACAGCTCTACAACCCGCGGCACGTCGGAGATTAGCCGTTCTTCAGGAATTCGACGATATATTCATTCATCGCGATCGCCTGTATCCGTTCTTTCTGTCGGAAATAGAGCGGCTTAACAACGAACTTCGACACGAGTACCTCGAAGCAATGCGTTCTCATATACGTTCGAAGCGGCGGTATGACGCGTTTTTCAGCTACGCCCGCTTCGTTTCGGATATCGAGGACACGCTGCGGCAACGGGAGCCGCTGTTT
Source organism: uncultured Spirochaetaceae bacterium (assembly GCA_964565375.1). Taxonomy (GTDB): domain Bacteria; phylum Spirochaetota; class Spirochaetia; order DSM-27196; family SKKC01; genus SLAN01. The sequence goes on along the minus strand of CAZMEV010000014.1, from coordinate 36,648 downwards.
TTCCTGATGTACGAATCCCCGGAGGTCATGAGTGAGGCGCTTCTACACTGGGCCAAACAGCAGGGAGTTGCCACCGATCAGGCCCAGCTTCGAAAACTGCTTTCCCGACACTTTGTACCTGGAACAACCCGTTTTGTGAGCATCGATATCCTTCTCGATCTTAACCTCGAAGAGATTTTCGAAACAGCCTTTCGCTCGTTATCACCGCTGTGGCAGATCATTTACCGGCTGTTCGGTCGGTACGAAGCGTTGCGGCAGCGCTATACAGCCGAACAGGCGAAACGAAACGAGCCTGAGGCGGTCTGGAAGCCCTCCGGCGGATCAACAGAGGGCAAGAGCTCAGGGCAGGCAGGCGGGACAGGCACGAGCGAGCGCGGGATCGCATCCGTTCAGCAACAGAAAGACGACACCCCTCTGTCGAGCCTTTCACGTACCGGAAAGGCAAAGAAACAACCAGTGCTCGCCGATCTGCCAAGGCAGGCAGCGAAATCGGCTGCCGGACAATCGAGCCGCAGCAAACCAAAGAAACAGCGGCAGTATACCCGACGCGAAAGCGAACGAGCCTGGGAAGAGTTCAAACGACGTATTGAATCCTGAGGCGAAGCTCGTCGTCCCCCGTTTCGTTTTACCGTTTCATTTTGCCACGCATTGCGTGCGCGCACGCATAGCCCGGAGCACCAAAGATGCCACCTCCCGGATGCATTCCGGCATTCGCCATGTATAACCCCGGCAACGGACTACTGTAACGGGCAAGCTCCGGAAGCGGGCGGAACATGAACATCTGATCGATTGTCATTTCCACGTGCATGACATTGGCATTCGGCATATTGTGTTTTTCGGAGATATCTTCCGGACTCTGGATGTACCAGTCAATCAGGCCCTCAGCAATGCCGGGAGCGAAGCGATCGACCACTCCCAGAAGTTTCCGTGCTTCCTGCTCCCGAATGGAGGACCAGGTAAGTCCGTTTCTCAGCCTGTACGGATAGTACTGCCCCCACACAAACAGAGTGTGTTTACCCGCGGGAGCAAGCGTAGGATCAATTGCACTGAACGTCATCGCTATTGCCGCCGGATCCTTGCTTGGCTTTCCTTTAAGATAATCCGCATAGGAATCGATCAGATACTGTTCACTCGGGCTGAGCAGCTGCATACCCTTCACAACTTCCGAATCTTCAATATTGTTCAGGCCATACTCCGGAAGCCGGTCCATCGCACAACGGATTACCATGCCGAAGCCGTTGCCCACGCGGATCGATCGCACTCTTCGCTCGAGGTCCGGCGGTGTCCATTCTTTCAGCAGATCGAGATAGGTAACCCAGACATGGGCATTGCTGATTATACGCCTGGCTGTGTACCGTTCACCGCCTACAAGCTCCACGCCGGCGGCGGCGCCATTCTCGACAAGGATTCTGGATACCGGTGCGTTCGAATGGATTTCCCCGCCATGGTCACGGATATATGCAGCAAGGGCCTGGGTAAGCATGCCGCTTCCCCCTTTAGGCCTCGCGGGCCCTTTGCCCTTCGTATGAATGACGGAATTCCACGCAACAAACTCACTTGATACAGCATCTGTGGGAGGAGGTCCGCTTTGCGCGCCCCACCATGCAAGTGCCGAACGCATCTGCTCGCTTTCGAACGTATCGGTAAGCAGCTTTCCATAGCTTGCGAATATCTTCTGGAGAACCTCTGTTCGTTCCTTCTTCGACCGATGCAGCTTTCGAAACGCGAACGTCTTACCGATATTCCCGATCTTCGGCTCTTTCTGAAAGAGTTCGAATACCCCTTCATTCAGCGGGCGCCAGGTTCGAATAAAATCGCGGTACGCCTCTGCGTCATGCTCACTGACGGTGGCAATGCTTTCGCAGGTACGATCAAGGTCCTCATAAAATGAGATGCTTGAGCCGTCTTCGAACGGCGCGGTCATGAAAGGATCAAGTGGAATATACTCGAGCCCGTACTTATGTAGTTCCAGATCCTGTACGATCGGCGTATGGTGCACCATGAAATGCGCCGAACCTCCGACGTCCATGCGAAAACCGCCAAACATCTCTTCAGTACAGACGGCACCACCAACAGTATCCCTCCGTTCAAAGACCTGTACCTTGTACCCCCACTTGGCCATGTAAGCCGCAGCTACCAGCCCATTGTGTCCACTCCCGATAACGATGACATCCGCGTCCATAGTTGTTCCAATGTAGGGTACATGCGGTCGCCGGGCAAGCATTTTACCCAGGAATTCAGATCGCTTTAATGAACCGCCTACGTGGCAGCCGTGGCGGCGAGCCGTAGGACCCGGACGCGTAACCTGGCGACGGACAGCGGCCGCTTGGCATAACGCAAACGATCAGGCTAGTATTTCACGCGATGTACGACCTGCTTATCATCGGCGGAGGACTTCAGGGCGTGTTTTTCGCGCATGCGTTTCATTCCCGCGGGCTTGCAGACGCTGACCGTATAGCCATCGTGGACCCGAACGAGACCCTCGCGGCGGTGTGGGACGCCCGCTGTTCCCGCGTAGGAATGGACATGCTTCGCAGTCCCTCAAGCCATAATATGGATCCCGACTACCGTGCCCTGCGCAGATTCGCACGCCGCCACGGTTACTCAAGCGAAGCTCACCTTCATTATCCGTATGCACGGCCGTCACTCAAGCTGTTCAACGACCAGCTGCACCGAATAATCGAGACCGACGGACTGAAGCATTCCCATCTGTGTGCACGTGTTGTGTCGATTGAAGCACGTAAAGGCGGATTCAGAGCACATACTCCCAATGGCGCGGTCGACGCCTCGCTGGTAATCCTCGCTACCGGCTCAGGAGGCCTGCAGGAACCCGGATTTATCAAAAAAAATGGCGGACCAACAGAGCGCATCTCGCACCTTTTTTCCGACACTGACGCGATCGATTCAGTCCCTGTCCCCGCAGATGACATGCACGCTCGCGCCGCCTCGATGGGCGAACGCATCCTCATTCTCGGCGGCGGCATAAGCGGCTGGCAGGCAGCATTGCGATATGCGCGGCTCGGCGCTGCACGCGTAACCGTCGCTTCTCCGCATCCGATCAGGGAATCTATTTTTGACTCCGACCCCTGCTACATAGGACCAAAGTGCGGAAACGAGTACCGATCCCTTTCGATCCCCGAGCGGATCGAAAAACTGAAGGCAGTACGGTATCCGGGAACTGTCCCACCTGAACTGGCAGTCGAGGCCCGGAACGCCTGCACTCACGGACGGGTGGATACCCTGGAAATGGTTGCAAACGGTGTGAAACACGAATCCGGCGGGATTCGCGCCGTGGCCGGTAGCGGTGCGGTGAGTGACGTGTATGATCGTATAACCGCCGCTACAGGTCTGACATGCGAGCTTCCTTACCCCCAGCTCGTCCGATCTATCGCCGACAGCCTTTCACTTGATGTACATGCATCGGGACACCCTGTGCTTTCATCCGACCTTTCATGGACTTCCGGCCTTTTTGTGACCGGGCGCCTCGGGGAACTCGAAATTGGGCCTCAGGCCGGGAACATTGTAGGAGCCCATCTTGCATTCCGGCGAATCAGGGACTCTGTAGCGAATGCAGTCGGAGCAGCCGCTCGTATGCATCCTGCAGGCGGGTAAAGTAGTCGGCATCCCCGCCGGCATCCGGATGGTAGCGTTTGCTCAAATATCTGAACCGTGTTCGCAGCCGCTCCGGCGAGCACCTCCGTGAGACTCCGAGCAGTTCATACGCCGCCTCTATCTGTTGCTGATTCGAGGCGTACTCGTACACTCCGTTTATCATACCCGTAAGCCGCTGTTCATCCATGACAAATGCATTGCGTCTGTCGAGGTAGTAGCCACGCATGGAAACACGGCCGACCGAGCCATGTCGCTGCATGTCCAGGTCCTTGTGCACCCGGCAGCGTTTCCCCGGGCCCGCGGGACGCCGACAGTAGCCTTCGTCGAAATAGTGACACTCGTGGTCAGACGGGATATCGTGGACCTGTACATACGCCAGCCCGATATCGAGAGCGAGTCCCCGCCTTCCCAAGTCGGACTCAAGGCTGTACAGCGTATGATAGAGTTCGAAGTGGCGAAAAAACAGATTCATGTTCTCATCGCCAGAATGGCTCTCGCCGACGAATCGCTCCATTAGATCTGCTTCACTGATGCGTTCGCGTGTCGCTTCGAGATACGCGATAAGCTCCGCGATATTCACCGTAACGAGACGATGTTCCTCGTTGCCCTCGGTCATGGGACAACACGATATCAGAGTCCGCTGATATCGGATATCCCACCGTCAACCGCGAGCACCTGACCGGTAACCCATCCGGCTTTTGAGTCGAGGAAGTACTCAACCGCTCCGGCAATATCAGACGGAGCGCCTACCCGCTTGAGCGGATGCCGGTCGGCAGCACGCTCACGTTTTTTGTCATTGTTCAGAAGCCGTTCGGCCATCGGGGTGTCGGTAAGGGAGGGGGCAACAACATTGAAGCGAACGCCTTTCGACGCATACTCCGCCGAGAGTGACTTGGCCAGACCGATAAGCGCGGTCTTCGCAGTGGATACGGAAGCATGAAAATTCATACCGATCCTGCTCGCGGTTGTAGCGAGAAAGACCACACCGGCCCCGCTTTCCGCCGAAAGCGCTTCGAGCGTCGCATGAAGCACCCGGACAGCTCCGACGACATTGAGGTCGAAATCATCTGTAAAGGTTTTCGGCTTTAACTGCCTGAACGCTGCAAGGTTAATCGAGCCGGGGCAGTACACAAGCCCGTCAAGGGACTCGGGAACAGTGAGATCATCAGGGAGGTCCTGGGTAACATCGACCTGAACATACTGGACTCCGCTACGAGCGAAATCCGGTTGCTCACGCCGCGCCCAAACGGTTACATCATGTCCGTTGTCAACAAGGTCCTGAACGACCTGTAAGCCAATACCGCTGGTTCCACCTACAACAAGATAATGCATGCGCGGGAAGATAATGCCCCGGCGCCCCGGGTTCAAGCGGATTCGACGATTTCAAGTTCTCTGCTCAGATAGTAATATTCAAGAATGCCCGCGCGGAGGCTCTCAAAGACGGTAGGAAAAACGACATCGTAAAAATACGCCTGCTGGATTGCTTTGCGTTTGCGCCGCTCATACTGCCGCTCGATCAGTTCGCGGCTCTGCTGAATATACTGCTCATAGGAATTGAATGTTCCGAGCTCAAACTCTTCACGGCTTTCCTGCCTCAACGCATCCTGATACTCCCCGAGCCGCTTGAATATGTCATGCAGCGAGAACCGGGCATTAATCTCGCGATCCAGTCTCTCTTCGGACATGCCCTCATTGACGAGTTTCCGATATGTACGCGGGAATATGGCCTGGATCATAGGCGCTTTTCTCAGTCCGACCCCCATCGAGTACAGCCGATCCTCGATCGCCTGAACGATAAAGCGATTGCCACGATGATACCTGATAATGTCTAAAGCCCTTGAGACACCCTGCTCACCGCGTTCGCAGAGAAGCGACACCTGCCGGGCCACAGATTCGGGTTGATCAGGGTGAATCAGAACCGTATAGGTGTCGAAACGGGCATTTCGTTTCTCGGCGATGGTTACGGTTTTTGCCTGGAATAGTTCGTCTTTGGTGATATCCTGATAGTAACCGTTGACTTCCTGGGCCTGCTTGCGGAATTCCGCATAGTAGTCGTCGAGCATTCCGTCCGAGGACAGCTGATTATAGAGCTCGTTGCTGATCCGCAAACCACCGACCGGCGAGGTCTGTTCCATCCGTTTCGCCTTAATCACCGGCTCCCCGATCACATCCCACTGTCTCGCTCCAACAGGCCCGAAGTTTCCGACGGTCACCTGGCCGATATGCGCTCCGACCCGGATCTGGACCTGGAAAAAGGCGCTCAGGCTATGGGAGATTTCGCTTTTGTTGCGGATTTCGTCCATGACAGCAAATGCCTGATCAAGCATTTCCTTGTCCTGTGGCGTTGCCTGATGGCTGAGGAACCGATCGTCAGCTCGGTTGAACTGGGCGCAGACCCGCTGCATTTCCACGCACGAGCGAAACAGTTTGCGGGCGACTTCCGGGGCGGCCTCATTGTCGTCAAGATCTCGCGTGGCAGGATCGACGGGGCCACCGTAATGGAACATGAGGGAGTCGCCTTCAATTTTGTTAAGGTATCCACCGTACACCCGCAACACGGAGTTAAACGCGGTATAGAGACCGTTGAGGAGAGCCTGATTTTCGGCTGGGCTTAAAAACCGGGACAAGTAGGCATAGTCGGCAATATCCATGAAGCCGATACCGACGGTGCGAACAACGGAGCGCGACGGGATTTCTCCCTTCTCGAAAATCGCATCCACCAGTTGCTGCGGGAGATAGAAGTCTTCTATGCTGCGACGCAGTTCATCTTCCGACCTTCCGTTCATTTTATCCTACTTTATTCTTTGAACTTTTTTCTTTTACGCTCTCAGTGTATGCCTTGTTCAAGCTTCTGACAAGCGTTGTTAGCGGCGCTTCTATCACGATATTCACCAGGGCCATGCGAGCGGCCGTTACTGTTTACCTTATATGCATTTTTTTATATATTAGGTTGAGGTTCGGGGCGGAAAAGACCTGGTACAGGTCTTTTTTCATTCCCGGCCCGAGAAACCGTTTGACATACTAATAATGATACGAGAAGGATAGCGAAGAATATGAGTGAACGAGTCATAATTATCGGAAGTGGACCTGCCGCCCACGCAGCGGCAGTGTATACAGCCCGGGCCGATCTGAAACCGCTGCTGTTCGAGGGATTCATGGCAGGAGGTGTCGCCGCCGGCGGACAACTCACGACCACAACGGATGTAGAAAACTACCCCGGCTTCCCCGGAGGCATTCAGGGCCCGGAGCTCATGGAAAAAATGCGCGAGCAGAGCGAAGAACACGGAACCCGCATAAAGACCGAAACCGTTGATGCCGTCGACCTTTCGAACCGCCCTTTCAAGGTGAGCGCATCAAGCGGCGAGTTCGAGGCAGATACGCTTATTATCGCTACCGGGGCCACGGCCAAACGCATGCATCTGCCCGGAGAGGACCGGCTCTGGCAGAAGGGGATTTCAGCATGTGCGGTCTGCGATGGCGCACTGCCGATCTTTCGTGACAAGCCGCTTGTCGTAGTTGGCGGCGGTGACAGCGCATGTGAAGAGGCAAGTTATCTGACGAAGTTCGGAAGCTCAGTGACCATGCTCGTCCGCCGCGACCAGATGAGGGCGAGTAAGGCCATGCAGAAGCGCGTCATGAACAATGACAAAATTACCATCAAGTGGAACACCGTGCCGACAGAAGTGCGCGGAGAAAACCAGCTGGAATCGGTCGCGATCAAGGATACCGGCACTGGTGAGGAAGGAGAAGTTCCCGCAAGCGGTCTGTTCTACGCCATCGGCCACAAGCCGAACACAGAGTTCCTCGCAGGCCAGCTTGAAACGGATGAGACGGGGTACCTTATCACTAAACCGGATTCGACAGCGACTGAGATTCAGGGCGTATTTGCCGCCGGCGATGTGAAAGACAAGATCTGGCGGCAGGCGGTGACCGCCGCGGGCATGGGCTGTATGGCTGCGCTCGAGGCCGAACGGCTGCTCGCAGCCGAGGAAGCGTAGACTGAAGACGTCGCGCGACGCCTGAAGATTCGGAGGAGTGGCACAGAATGCTACTTCGCGGCTCTGCGCCGGCGGCGTGGCAGCGGTCTTGAACCGCCGCTGCGCCGGAAGCGGCTGCGCACCGGTGGCACGGCCCTGAGGCCGCCCGCCGGCTCCGCCCAGGTGGCACGGCCCCGGCGCCGCCGGGCATCTGCACGCCGGCTATCTACGGGCAGTCTGCGACTCCTGCTGCTGTCCTGGAGATAGCTGCGCGGGCGTCCACCCGACGACCTGCCGCAGCCCCGGGCACAGCGCATCACGCGCCCCCGAAAAACGCGCCTTCCGAGTCCAGCTCAAACTGATTCGTGTACAGCCGGTAATACGCTCCGCCGCGCGAAAGAAGCTCCTCGTGCGTTCCCTCCTCGGCAATCCGCCCCGAATCGATGACAAGAATCCGGTCCACATTGCGAATCGTGGAAAGCCGGTGGGCGATCACAAAACTCGTGCGCCCCTCAAGAAGCCGCTGTACCGCCTGCTGAATAAGCTGTTCGGTTTCCGTGTCGACACTGCTCGTCGCCTCGTCAAACACAAAGAAGACCGGATCAGCGATAACCGCGCGAGCAAAGCTCAAAAGCTGCTTCTCGCCCACACTCAAACGGTTACCGCCCTCCCCGACATCCGCATCCCAGCCGCCCTCGAGCCGTTCAATAAACGAATCCGCACCGACAAGCTCCGCCGCAGCGCGAACCTCCTCGTCGGTCGCATTGAGCCGGCCGTAGCGAATATTCTCCCGCACCGTCCCACTGAACAGGTGCGGACTCTGCAGCACATAGCCGAGCTGCGAGTAGTGCCACAAAAGGCCCCGTTCGCGGTAATCGACCCCGTCAATAAGCACGGCGCCGCGCGTCGGCTCGTAAAACCGGCAGGCAATGTTGACTATGGTGCTCTTCCCGCTTCCCGTCTCCCCGACAAGCGCAATGGTCTCTCCGGGTTCCACCACCAGGTTAAAGTTCTCGAGCACCGTCTCGCCGCCAGGATAGGTAAACGCAACGTCCCGGAACTCGATTCGTCCCCGGGCGACCGGCCAGTTCCCGCGCTTCGGGTTGAATACGTCACCGTACCGCTCGAGCACATCCGGGGTATCAACAATTCCCGGCTCCGTCTCGATAAGCGACATTACCCGCTCAGCGGCCGCCTGAGCACTTTGAAACTCCGTCAGCACACGCGCAAGCTCGCGCACCGGATCGAAGAACTGCACCGTATAACTGATAAACGCGACAAGTACCCCATAGCTCACCGCGCCGGCAAGAACACCTTCCCCGCCGTACCACAGCGCAAGCCCGGTGCCCACACTTCCGAGGGTAAGAACTACCGGCAGATACAGACTCGAAAACACCGCCGTTCGTATCGAGTGATGGCGCATGCTCCCGGTGAGCTCCTGAAACTCCGAGAGATTCTCCGCCTCACGTACAAGGGTCTTGGTTGTCTTCGCTCCGGTGATCCCCTCATTATAAGCGCCCGAAATTTTCGAGTTGGTCTTCCGTACCGCCCGGTGCGAGACCAGGATCCTGCGCTGAAAATACATGCTCGCGATCGCCAGCGGAGGCACAACCGACAGCGTAACCAGCGCCAGCCTCCAGTCCATGACAAGCATGAACCCGGCAATAGCCACCATCATCGCCGCTCCCCACACAACGTCCACAATCCCCCAGGAAATCGTCTCACCGAGCCGCTCGCTATCGCTTGTAATCCGCGCCATGATCCAGCCGACCGGCGTCCGGTCATACCACGGAAACGACAGCATCTGCAGACGCTCGAATCCCCGCCGGCGAAGGTCGTAGCACAAGCCCGTCTCGATCCGTCCGGCAATGACTATCAGTAGGAAAATCAACCCCGCCTGCGTGAGCACCATGGCGAAATAGGCCACCGCAAACAGCCACAGCCGGTCGAGCTCTCCCGGGACGATATACCGGTCCACCGCGATGCGCGTCATGTAGGGATATGCCGCATCGAGCAGAGCCACCCCGATCATCACGAAGGCCAGCCCCACAAGGTGCCGCCGATACGGACGGGCATATCCCAGAAGCCTTCGCCAGAGCCTGGCATCGAGTCGCGACAAAAAGTCCTGTTCTTCAAACACACTCATGATTTCATATTTCCTTTTTTTAAAGGCTGATGGTTTCCCCGTGGTCCCCCTTAAGCCCTGCCTGCCGCCCTGTCGCCGCGCAGATTACGCCGCGACGCAACAGACTCGCGGGCCGGCTGCCCGCCCCGGCCCGGCTGTCTATCCCCGCTACTTCCGGGCCGTCTACTTCGACAACCCGGAAGCGGTTTCCCGCGCCCGCTGAATATCCCACAGGCGCCGGTACATGCCTTCCTCGGCGATCAGCTCTTCGTGCGTACCCGACTGCACAAGGCGACCATCTTCGAGCACCAGGATCACATCCGCCTCGGCAAGCGTTGTAATCCGGTGGCTTATAATGAACGTCGTGGCGCTCCTGCGGGCTTCAGCAAGGGCCGCCCGGATCCGCGCATCCGTCTCGGTGTCGACGGCACTCAGGCTGTCATCGAAAACTAGAATCGGCGGTCGCATAATAAGCGCGCGAGCAATCGCTACCCGCTGCTTCTGCCCGCCGGAAAGCGTAACGCCACGTTCACCGACCGGCGTGTCGTAGCCGGAGTCAAAGCGCTCGATCACGTCATGAACCGCTGCGGTCTGCGCAGCACTGTACACATCGCTGTCCGGGGCACTGCGATCGGCGAGGCGGATGTTGTCACGAATCGTTTTTGCGAACAGAAACGGCTCCTGGAGCACGAACCCTACGTGCCGGCGAATCCACTCCCGCTGAATATCGATAAGCTCCACTCCGTCAATCCGGATAGAACCGGAGTCGTAGTCGTAGAGCCGGTTAATGAGGCTCAGCAGTGTGGACTTTCCACTTCCCGTGGGTCCGAGGATCGCAACCGTGGTTCCCGGCTCAACCCGGAACGTGACATTCTGCAGAATCGGTCGTTTCTCATAAGCAAAGCTCACGTTGTCAAAGTCGATTCCGCCCCTGATTTGCGGGCGCAGCGACCTGGATGGTCTGCGCTCACCGCGCACCGGATCATCGCTCTCCCGCGGTACTTCGAGCACTTCACCCATTCGCCGCAGCGCAACGCTCGTTCGCCCCATGTCGGCAAGAATTCTTCCCATCTGACGGATCGGAAAGAGCAGCATGGTTTCGATCGTGACGAACGTCAGCAGTATGCCGATGGTTATTTCGCCGGCGACCGCCCAGTACGTGCCGACCACAACAATGGCACCGATCTGGCTGAGGCTCAGAAAGTCGCTCGTACTCCAGTACCAGGCGAGAAGCCGGATCAGCCGGTACACAAGATCGCGGTAGGCGCGGTTGCGGACATCGAACTTATCGGCTTCAAACCGTTGCCGGCCGAACGCGCGAACCACGCGCATCCCGGTAAGGTTTTCCTGCAGCACCGTCGATAGCGCCCCCTCTGCCTCGTCGGCAGCGCGAAAGGCAGTCTGCACTTTGCGAAAGAATACAAAGGCAAACACGAACACGAACGGAATAACAAGAATCGACACAACCGCGAGCCGAACATGCATTCCGAACAGCACCGGCAGCGCTACTGCGGTCATGAACACGGCGCGACCGACCTCGACGAACTGAATCGCCATGAACCGGCGGACCGTTTCAACATCGGAGGTGCACCGCTGAACGAGATCACCGGTTTCTGCGCGAACGTGATAATCGAAGCGGGCATGCTGCAGGTGGTCGTAGAGCCGCTCCCGGAGCCGCAATGCCATGTCCTCAGCGGCAACGGCGGCAAGGCGTCCCTGCAGAAAGCTGAATACACCGGTGAGAGCCGTAATGGTGATAATAACCACCGCTACAACCCAGAGCGCATCACGGAGCGCAGCCGGCCCACCGAACGACGACACCCGACCGGCAATCGTCGCCGGAAGCACTGCCGACTCTCCACCGATGACACTGTCGATCGCGAAACGCACAATCAGAGGGCTCGCGTAGCCTCCGACCGAGGCAAGGCCCACGGAAACAATCGCTAAAAGATAGATGTATGTGGAGCTTCCCAGGCTCTCACGCAATAATCTGAACGGCTTCATACCACCCCCACGTGGAGAAAACGAACACGCCGATACATCGGCAATCGAAGAGGATCGGTAGTCTTACGCAAAGAAGCACAACCCCCACTACTGGTTCCGGCACTGAATACGAGATGAGGTCGGTCGCGCGCCGCGCTGTCGGTTAGTAAGCGAAATTGACTCGAAGAACGAAGGGATCGTCCCGCAATCGAATCAGAAGCGCCGGAAAGCTAAAGGAAAGCTTCTACGGACATGCGGCAGGACCGTTCCACAGCAGCCTGCGGACCGTCATCGTGAAACGTTTGATTACGTGCAATTATCATGAATCCTGCCTCCGTAAAGATTGCAAAAGAGTATCCCGCATTTTTTGCAACGGTCAAGTAACATCGATACTTCCGGCTCAAAATCACGTGGTTTCTGCGGTATAATCGGACATACTATGAGTGTATTCCCGCGCGCCCTGCCACTTCTCCTGGCGATCTGCGTCACTGCGACGACCGCGGCTGCCGCCGGGCCCATTGTCGAGGATTCCGAACGCATCACCGGCGACAGCAACACCAGGCTTGCAGACAGTGCAGCGCCGCCTGAAACGCTGCATGTGGCCGCCGGATTCAGCGTGGCCATGTTCTCGGGAGGTGTAAGCGCACTTCTGCTCGCCGACAGTGACCGGAGGGTCAGACGTACCGCTGTTGCTTCGATATCGTTCGGCTCAGCAGTTGTCGCCGGTGCAGCGAAAGAAATTGCGGATGCAGCAGGCTTCGGGACACCATCGATCCGTGACATCTTCATTACTGCCGCCGGGGGCGCAATCGGTACACTGCTTGTCACAGGTGCGGCAGGATTACCGGTAGACTCGGACAGCGGCACAGCGATAGGAAGCGCTTCAATGGCTACCGGGGCAGTGTTCAGTATTCCTGTTCAACTTGACCTCATATCGCGGATTCTGGACGATTAAATAGCGGCATTCAATTGGACGAAGCGCACATTTGAGGGTATGTTGAAACGTGATAACGATAAAGGAGTAATAGAAATGAATGCAAAAGAAACCTTAGGCCAGTCGGTCAACTTGAGTAAAACACACTATCAGTTATTTGTTCCCGCCATAGTGGCGGCGCTGATCGCAGGACTTATTACCTTGTTAGGAGGGATTGTCAGCGGTGCCCAGACGGTAGAAATTGATGCCGCTGCCGGTCCCGCAGCCATACTCGGGTCGTTCTTCGCAGGCCAGTCGCTGTGGGTAAATATGGTCTTCGGCGCTCTCAGTTCAATCGTGCTTCTGCTCGGACACGGTGCCACACTGGCAATCGCCCATCAGCTGGCAGACGGAAATCAGCCGAGCTTTCGTGACGCTATAGATCAGATTCGCGGCAGGTTCGTCGCCCTTATTATTGCCGCCGCGATCGTAGGAATTATTGTGGGAATCGGCACGACCCTGCTTATTCTCCCGGGTCTTATAGCTGCCTATGTGCTCATGTTTACCTTTGTCGCTGTCGTGGCCGGTGGACTCGAGCCACTGCCTGCGTTGAAGCGAAGCTATACCGTTGTCACAGGCAACTTTATCGAGACGGGAATCCTGTTCCTTCTTCTCCTTGCAATCGGTGTCGTGTTTGCAATTGTCTCTTCAATCCTGAATCTCATTCCGGCTGTCGGTGGGTTAATCAGTCTGATTCTCGGCGGTATCTACGCCGGGCTCAGTTCCATGATTCTGCTTCTCGGCTACCGCTCATTCGAGGCGTTACCTACCGCCGGCGGCTCACAGCCTGCCGAAGACGCTGCCGGACAGACCGGGGAATAACATCAGCCTGCAGCCTTCCAATCTGCCGGGACCGGGTCGCAACAGCGCCCGGTTCCGGAGTATGGTTCATTTCCATGAACTATTCGAGTTTAGGACAGAGCGACATTCGCGTCAGTCGTGTGTGCCTCGGAACGATGACCTTCGGACGGCAGACACCTGAATCAGACGCACACGCACAAATGGATTATGCCCTCTCGAAGGGCGTCAATTTTTTTGACACTGCGGAGATGTACGCGGTCCCGCCGAACAAAGACACCTACGGGAAAACAGAGACGATAATCGGCAACTGGCTTTCGCAGCGTGGTACGCGCCGGGATATCGTCCTCGCGAGTAAAATCGCGGGCGAGGGTGTTCCCTGGATCCGTGATGGCAAAGCGATATCACCGGATACTATTCGCGAAGCGCTCGAAGGCTCTCTGAAGCGACTTCAGACCGATTACCTCGACCTGTATCAACTGCACTGGCCGAACCGCGGCTCGTATCATTTCGGCCGGCACTGGGAATACTCAGGAGGCAAAGGTGAAACGTCGGCGGTTCTCGAAGACCTGCATCAGACGCTGGAGACCCTCGATGAATATGTCAGGCAGGGGGTCATCCGCACAGTCGGGCTGTCGAATGAAACCGCCTGGGGACTTATGCAGTACCTGAAACTCTCCGAGAAACATGGGCTTCCCCGGATTGTCAGCATGCAGAACGAATACAGCCTTCTCAACAGGCTGTACGAACCGGAACTCGCGGAAGTATCCATGCGGGAGAACGTCGGGCTGCTGGCATGGTCACCGCTGGCAGGCGGCCTGCTGACCGGCAAATACCGCGGCGGCAGCCGGCCGGACGGAGCACGGTGGACCCTTGTAGGCAACAACCACCGGGACACTCCGCGTGCCCACGAAGCGGTAGATGCGTATCACAAAATTGCCCGACAGGCCGGACTCGACCCGGTGCACATGGCACTTTCGTGGACCGACAGTCGACCCTTCGTATGTTCAACCATTATCGGCGCCCGCACAATCGATCAGCTTCAGAACGATATGCAGGCGTTCGAGAAACCGTTGTCCGGGCATGTGCAATCGCAGATTACTTCCGTCTATCGGCAGTTCGGGCCGGCGGTCTACTGAGGCCGGTCACCCCTCCCAGTTGAGCCGTTTCGTTTCTCGAAGCAGCTCGTCCCAGTGGCGTTCGAGCAGCCGGCCCAACCCTTCCAGGACCTTCAGAAGCTCCTCTACTTTTGAAAGGAGGGACCGGTATGCTTTTTCCAGCTCCGCGTCCTGCTCCTGGGTACGCTGCTCCTCCGGATACTGATGCGCAAGCTCAATTACCTCGGCAAGCACTTCGTGAAACTCTCTGTGAACCGGAAGGAACGCATTATACTCGTCGTGGCCCTGAAGCAGTCGTCCCGGTCCGGAGGTCAGCCATTTGTACACCCAGCTTCTCTCGGCACTCGGCACACGATGCTTCTCGAGTTCATTCGAGCGCGAGTCGATCATACTGCGGATCCGGCTCGCCCAGCCGAGATAATGCAGCGCCGTCACCCGCGAGCTCATAACCTCCGCACCCTGGGTATACAGACTGCTTCGAAGCGCGTTAACCGCATACACAGACTCAAGACTGGTGCCCGTAAGCCGGCTAAGCACCTGATTATTCTGTTTCAGCACTCCGTCAATTCGTTCCGAGCTCTCGTCGGTCATTTCGCTTACCGAAACCATTCCTTCGAGTCGTTCGTGAATACCACGAATATGCTTCTCAATGTCGGAGGCTGCCCCCTGTATCTCTCCCGTTACATCGCGCAGGGTCGATACTGAGTTCAGGATTTCACCGCTTCCACCGGCAATTTCTCCCGTTGCCTGCTCAATTGAGATAAATGCCTCCGAGACCTCCTGGACTTCATTTCGAAAACTGCGGAAGTAGGAAAGACTCTCACCGACAAGATCTCTGGCCTCGCTGATCTCATCGACTGTCTTCTGCAGAGTCGACGAGATCCCTCGGGCATTTTCCGCGGTGGAGGCGGCCAGTTTCCGAATTTCATCCGCCACCACCGCAAATCCGGCACCCGCCTGCCCGGCATGCGCAGCTTCAATTGCCGCGTTCATCGATAGCAGATTCGTACGTGCGGCAATATCGTCGATCACCCCGATCACGGACATCATGTCATCCACACGCTCGTTAATGTGCTCGATTACCGAATTGGTCTTCTCTGCCTGTGCCTCGCCGTCCTTCGAACTTTTAACAAGTTCATCAACCCGTTCCCGACGTTTATTCACTACCTCGGAAACGTTGTTGAGATTCGCGTTCATTTGTTCTATTGAGGTTGATGTTTCGACAACGGCGCTGGACTGGGATTCGACCTGTTCATTAAACGTATCAACCCGCTTTCGCACTTCCTCGAGCGCTTTCGAACTCTCCTTCACCGAGTCACCGAGCTTACCGGCGCCCTCGTCAATCTCGTTCACCTGCTGTTGGACGGTATCGTTAATCAGAAGCCCGTCGCGAATTCCGGAAATGAGTGAACTGACCTGATTATCGTTTCCTTCGAGAAGGCGATCGACCTCCTCTCCGACCCGCTCATAGTGCCCGACCCGCTGCCCCAAATCCCTGGCCAGCACCACAAGGTCCACCGTGCGCTTCCTGAGCTGCAGCAGCGCAACGACCCCGGCGAGCAACCCGAGGCCCGTTACTGACACGGCAGCCACAGCGCCGAGCAGGCCTGCAGCGCCCATGGCGCCCGCCAGTCCTGTTACGATAAGCGATACAATCGGGACAATGACCGCGTAACGGCGCTCTACCGTCGCAATCACCCGCTCTTTATCCGTGGAGAGGACGTTTTTCATAGATGCTCCAAAAGGTGGCACAGATACGGCTCTGCGTCGAGTCACCGGAATCGCATTCGTCCGTAAAAAAACCTCCGGCAGCGAACCGATCTTGCCTTGACGGCGCGTGCAGGTGCACAATTCGCATCCGGATATTCCATGTTTCACGGTATGTCACAGACCGCACTCGAGCTTCTGGACCTCTTTTTCGTCGTGTTTCATACCGCCTTTACCGTTTTTGTATGTGTAGCATGGGCTGTACCGGTACTGCGTAAAGCACACCGCATAGCCGTCGCGCTGACGGCGTTCAGCTGGTTCGGCCTGGGGCTTTTCACAACCATCGGCTACTGTCCGCTGACCGACTGGCACTGGCGTGTGCTCCGCGCTCTCGGAGAACGCGATCTGCCACGAAGCTATGTCCAGTATCTTATCAGGCGCTTACTTGGTGTCGATGTTTCCGCGCAGGCCGTCGACTGGGCGGTGGGGATCGTTTTCGCAATCGCCGTTCTGGCTGCAGCGTGGTTTTGGTGGCGCGAGAAGCAGCATAATACCAGGCGGACTTAAGGACCTTTTTTCGGCAGAGGAGTCCTTCGAGGCTCCGCGAAAACGCCGGCGGCGTCACGTTCCGAAGGCGTCGGGAATGTGGCCGTTGGTTCCGATTATCTGCCTGATTTCTTCGTTAAGGCGCAGGCGCTCAAGCGTTCGCTCGAGTGCCTGAATACACTTCTGAAGCCGCTCGCGGGTAGAATCTATCTCCAACAGCCGCTGCTTTTCAGGTGCGCCGAATGCGTCCGTTCCCGCGATGAGAAACGACAGCGATGTCGCATCGAGCGTAGAGAGTGTCTCAGTATCTATGGTGCGTTCACTGAATTCTGCGAACTGACGAAGTGCTTCCAGCGCTCGCGATCGCTCCGAGTCCAGGTCCGGTGAGTCCCCGTCGCTGTCGCCGTAAAACTCACAGCTGCCCTGCAGATAGCTCAGTGACGAGTCGATCCCCGACACGCGAAATCTCCTTGTGCCCACAGCCATAATGTCCATTCGACCATCATCGTACTCTTTGAGCACATTCTCGATACGAGCGGCACAGCCGTTGCTTCGCAGTTTGTTGCCGTCATAATAGACGACGCCGAATTCCATGCTGTGCTCGAGACAATCGCTGATCATATCCTTATAGCGATCCTCGAAAATATGCAGCGGCAGCGGTAACCCCGGCAGGAGAACAATACCAAGTGGAAACAACGGGATCTGTATGAACTCGTCCATAGTCACCTCAGTATCGTGACGGCGGTGACACCGGGTCAAGCCGCCGTATGGGTCTGTTCGAGTGACAACGGCCGGGGAATTGCTGTATCTTCGAGGAACACATGAGCGCACCGAGAATCGACAGGCAGGATGTCGCAAAGTCGTCAAGACAGCGTACGGTTATTGAGGCCGTGAGCCCGTCAGTGAATGGAGGACGATTCTCCGCAAAACACATAAGCGGTGATACAGTACCGGTTGAAGCGAATATTTTCGCCGACGGGCATGACGTGGTCACCGCGGTTGTTCACTACAGAGCACACACAGGAACCCGGCCATCCGCGTGGCGTGAAACCTTCATGACACCGGTAGGCAACGATCACTTCGAGGGAGCATTTACCGTAGACAGAATCGGCCGCTGGGAGTTCCGCATCCAGAGCTGGGTCGATCACTTTGCGACTCTGCGCTATTCAATTCAGAAGAAATCCGATGCTGCCGTGGAGTCAGACCTCGACCAGCAGGAACTCGCGCAACTTCTCAGAGGTGCCGCTGACCAGGCTCGCGAAGGTTCGCCGGCTGCCGTCGGAGTATCCACGAAAGCGGCCCCGAAAGCCGCTGATACGCTTGAGAACGCTGCAGCCCTTCTCGAAAACAGCACTGGAAGCAAAGAGGCGATTGAAGCGGCGCTTTCGGAAGAAATCGTAGAACCATGGTATACCTACGGTCCGCGCCCTTTCTCAACATACACCGATACTGCGTATCCGGTGCAGGTAGAACGTGAGCCGGCACGTTTCGGCGCCTGGTACGAGCTGTTTCCGCGCTCCACGGCGGATGAACCGGGGCGGCACGGGACATTTGCGGACGTAGAGAAGCGCCTTTCATACGTTGCCGACCTCGGCTTCGATATTGTCTATCTGCCGCCGATTCATCCCATCGGATACAGGAACCGCAAAGGCCCGAATAACACGCTGAATCCCCGCGAGGGTGATCCAGGGTCCCCGTGGGCCATCGGCTCGGTGGAAGGCGGGCACACCGCGATCCATCCCGAACTCGGTACGATCGAGGATTTCGACCGGCTTGTCGCGAGCGCCGAGTCGCACGGACTCGAAATCGCCCTGGATATTGCCTTTCAGTGCGCCCCCGACCATCCGTGGGTAAGCGAACACCCCGAATGGTTTCATCAGCGGCCGGACGGGTCAATACAGTACGCAGAGAATCCACCGAAGAAGTATCAGGACATTTACCCGCTCAATTTCGAGTCCGAAGACTGGCGCGGCTTGTGGCAGGCGCTGCGCGATGTGTTCCTGTACTGGATGGACCACGGGGTCCGCATCTTTCGCGTCGACAATCCGCATACCAAAGCGTTCCCGTTCTGGGAGTGGTGCATCGCCGAGCTGCGGGACCGGGACCCGGGCGTGATCCTTCTTTCCGAAGCGTTCACCCGGCCGAATGTAAAGTATCGCCTCGGCAAGCTTGGATTTTCACTTGGATACACGTACTTCACGTGGCGTAACAACGCCTCGGTTATGCGCGAATATGTCGAAGAGCTTGCCTCAGCGCCGGTGAAGTGGCAGTTCCGGCCGAGCTTCTGGCCGAATACGCCGGACATTCTCCATGAGACGCTTCAGACCGGGGGGCGCGGCGCGTTTATTATGCGATACGTGCTTGCATCAACCTTGAGCTCGAATTACGGAATCTACGGCCCGGCGTTCGAGCTACAGGAACACACGCCACGGGAACCGGGAAGCGAGGAGTATCTTCACTCTGAGAAATACCAGATCCGTACGTGGGATCTGTCGGCACCCCACAGCCTCGCCTGGCTTCTGAGACGGATGAATGCAATCCGCAGGAACCATGTCTCGTTCAGGCGCACCGATAATATCCGGTTTCATGATACCGACAATCCGGCGCTTCTCTGTTACTCCAAGCAGGAGTTCTCCGACGAGGGACGGGTTATCGACCTGACCCTTATGGTGGTCAACTTCGACACCGAAAATACGCAGAGTGGCTGGGTCGATGTTTCTTCAGGCGCGCTCGGTCTTCCGGACGACCTTCCGCTCTACCTGACCGATCTGCTGAGCGGGGAGCGCTACACGTGGCGGGACGCATGGAACTTTGTCATGCTCGACCCCCGAAGGATTAACGCCCACGTATTTTCGGTTACGATTCCGGGAGCTATGAACTAATGCAGGATTACGCAGACTGGTATAAAGACGCTGTCATTTATGAATTACACGTTCGAGCGTTTCGCGACTCGAACGGGGATGGAATGGGAGACTTTCGAGGACTGACGAGTCGGCTCGACTATCTCGCCGATCTTGGTGTCACCGCGGTATGGCTTCTTCCGTTCTATCCGTCGCCATGGTTCGACGATGGATATGATATTTCCGACTACACAAGTGTGCACCCGGCGTACGGCACGCTCAAGGATTTCAAGAAGTTTCTGGCCGAGGCACACAAACGCGACATAAAGGTGATTACCGAGCTTGTAATCAACCACACCTCCAGTCAGCACCCGTGGTTTGAACGGGCCCGAAAAGCTCCCCGCGGCAGCCGGTACCGCAACTTCTATGTCTGGAGCGATGACCCGAACAAATACTCGGACGCACGGATCATATTTCAGGACTACGAACGGTCAAACTGGACATGGGACTCCGAAGCGGGCCAGTACTACTGGCACCGATTCTACTCGAATCAGCCGGACCTGAACTTTGACAGTCCCGACGTACGCGAAGCGGTCAAAAAGATTCTCGACTTCTGGCTTTCGATGGGAGTCGACGGTGTGCGGCTTGACGCCATTCCCTATCTCTTCGAGCGCGAAGGGACGAATTGCGAGAACCTTCCTGAGACTCACGAGTTTCTGCGGGAGTTTCGAGCGCATCTCGACGCCAAATACGAAAACCGGATGATCCTCGCCGAGGCCAATCAGTGGCCCGAGGACGCTGTGAAGTATTTCGGTGACGGCGACGAATGCCACATGAGCTTTCATTTTCCCCTCATGCCACGGCTGTTCATGGGCGTGAAACGGGAGGACCGATTCCCGATCATCGACATACTCGAGCAGACGCCACCCATCCCGGATAATTCACAATGGGGCATTTTTCTGCGTAACCATGACGAGCTGACCCTTGAAATGGTTACCGACGAGGAACGCGACTATATGTACCAGGTGTATGCGCGGGACAAGCGGCAGCGCATAAACCTCGGCATCCGCCGTCGCCTGGCTCCGCTGCTCGACAATAACAGGCGCCTTATCGAACTGCTGAACGTGCTCCTGTTTTCGCTTCCCGGCACGCCTATTCTCTATTATGGCGATGAAATCGGCATGGGAGATAATGTATATCTCGGCGATCGTGACGGCGTTCGCACACCCATGCAGTGGAGTCCCGACCGCAATGCTGCATTTTCCGAAGCGAACCCGCAACAGCTCTACCTTCCGGTAATTATTGACCCGGAATACCATTACGAGTCGGTGAACGTTGAAACGCAGCAGCAGAACACGAGCTCCTTGCTGTGGTGGATGAAACGGCTCATAGCGACACGCAAGCGCTATTCTGCGTTCAGTCGTGGCAGTATAGAGTTCGTACAGTCATCGAACACGCACGTGCTCTCATTTCTCAGACGCCTTACAGACGAGAATGGTAATGAGCAGGTTATGCTTGTCATAGTTAATCTGTCTCATCATGTACAGCTCGCCGATCTTCAGCTTCGGGAGTTCGCCGGGTGGACGGTACGCGAGGTTTTCGGTCAGAACGAATTTCCCCACATCGGTGAAGACGATTACAACGTGACCATCGGAAGCCATGACTATTACTGGTTTGAACTCGTTCCGTCGCCCGATCATGGCCGAGTCGAGGAAGTCTCTCCCATCAGCATTACGGCAACGGACTGGAAGCGATTTTCCGCGAAACTCCGCACCGCACTTGCCGAATCCGTTCTGCCGGCCTGGATGAAGCATCGACGATGGTTCAGAAGCAAGGGGCGCAAACTGCGCAAGGCAGCCATCGTTGACACCCAGGCGCTCGGTCACAGCTGGCTTGTTGTACTTCGTATGGAGTATTCGGACCAGGATACTGAGCACTACCAGATTCCCCTTACGCTTCTGACCGGTCCTGAGGCTGAGGAACGCGTAAACGAGGTTCCGGAGTCGGTTGTCACAACGGCGACAGTCTCAGGGGAAAACGGTGTGCTCATAGACGGGGTATTTGACCCGGCCTTCAGAGCAGGCATCCTCGAGACAATACGACGCAAACGCCGGTTGAAAGGCTCCGCCGGGACATTCACCGGAATTACCGGTACAAGAAGCCGGAAGCCGAGCGAAGATGAACTGCAGCACAGCAAGGTGCTCGGCGTCGAACAGTCGAACACATCCATCGTCTATAACAACGATCATTTCCTTAAGCTCTATCGCAAGCTCGAAAACGGGATGAATCCCGATGTCGAGCTTATCCGCGGTCTTGCCTCTACAAGCGCCGCCGGCATAGTCCCGGAGTATCGGGGGCATCTCCAGTATGAGTCGGGTGATACCCAGGCAGCAGCAGGATTGCTGGTAAACCAGATCAGTAATGAAGGCGACGCGTGGGAGTTCAGTCTCGGCGCGGTCTCCCGCTATTACGAAATGGTACTCGGAGAGCGGGCAGAGCCGGGTAAACTTGCACCCCCCGAAGGCCCTCTTCTCGAGTTCAACTCGTCAAAGCTGCATGAAACCTTTGCGGCGATGGTTGACGGGTTCTATCTCGAAATGATTCGACTGCTCGGCCGGAGAACAGCAGAACTGCACAAAGCGCTGGCGCATGAGACCCCCGGCGATGAGTTCAAGCCGGAATCTTTCTCGCTTCACTATCAGCGAGGAATCTATCAGAGCGCCCGAAGCCTGCTGAAACGGGTGCTGCAGCAGGTCAGACGAGCGAAAAAGAGATCCGACGAAGACACCGAGGCACAGCTTCAGACAGTACTCGATCACGAAGCGGCGATTATCGACCGGCTTTCGGCGGTCCGGGATCATAAGATCAACGCGAAAAAGATCCGGATTCACGGCGATTATCACCTAGGACAGGTGTTGTATACCGGCCGGGATTTCGTGATCATTGATATGGAAGGTGAACCGGCCCGCCCGATCGGAGAGCGAAGGCTCAAGTTTTCCCCGTTCCGAGACGTGGCGGGAATGGTACGAAGTTTCCACTACGCAGCATGGTCCGGCTTTTTCGGGATGAGCGGGCTTGGCGAGCAGGACCGCGAAATTCTCCGGGAATGGATCGAACCGTGGTACCGCTGTGTGGCCGGCGTATTTCTTGAAAGCTATCTGGAAACAATCGCGGACGCCGGACTTATACCCGAGGAAGCGGAAGACCGGCAAACACTGTTCGAGCTGTTTCTGCTTGAAAAGGCCGTGTACGAACTCGGCTACGAAATAGATAACAGGCCCGACTGGATATCCATCCCGCTCATGGGAATATCCTATATTGTCGAGGCCTGACAACGCTCTGTGAGGATACTATGACGATCGGCAGTACATTTGTCCCAGGCGCCGGAACAAGTTTCCATGTCTGGGCCCCGAACAGCACACGCGTGGAAGTACACCTTGTGTCGCCCGAAAACCGTCGCATTACCATGGAGTCCGACGACGCCGGGTACTGGTATACCCACGACAACGAGGTAGAACCGGGCGCAGAGTATTTCTACACGCTTGACGGAAAAATCGATCGGCCGGACCCCGCAAGCAAGCGTCAGCCGCGGGGTGTACATGGGCCATCAGCGGTGATCCGGCCACAGGATATCGCTGTTGACGACGACGGGTTTCATCCGCCGGCACTGGCCGATCTTATACTGTACGAACTGCATATCGGGACTTTTACCCCCGAAGGCACCTTTGGCTCGGCAGCGGCGCACCTTGATTACCTGAAAGATCTTGGAATTAACGCTGTCGAGATCATGCCGGTCGCCCACTTTCCGGGACGGCGGAACTGGGGATACGACGGAGTGTATCCGTTTGCGGTGCATAGCGCGTATGGTGGTGCCGCCGGGCTTGCCGGCTTCGTTGAAGCCGCCCATGCCAAAGGCATTGCCGTCTACCTGGATGTGGTTTACAACCATCTTGGTCCCGAGGGTAATTACCTTGCCGATTTCGGCCCGTATTTCACCGAGTTCTATTCCACTCCCTGGGGTGAGGCAATAAACTTCGACGGGCCGCACAGCGATCACGTGCGGCGCTATTTTATCGAAAACCTTCGGTACTGGCTCGAAGATTTCAAGATCGATGGGCTGCGCCTTGATGCCGTTCATGCCATGCTCGATACCAGTGCCGTACCCATTCTCGCTGAACTGTCCGCGGAAGCCGAACGCATAAGTATCCGCAGCGGACGCAAACGCATTCTCGTCGCCGAAAGCCTTCAAAACGACAGCCGGGTAATCTCGCCCCGCGATCGCGGGGGAGCCGGAATACAGGCGGAATGGCTCGATGACCTGCACCACTCGCTTCACGCGTACGTAACCGGAGAGCGGGACGGGTACTACATTGATTTCGGCGATATTGAGCAGATACGGAAAGCGTTTGCCGAGGCGTATGTGCTCTCACGAACATACTCCCATTACCATAAACGCACATTCGGTAATACAGCGGCAGATCGCATGCCGAAGCAGTTCGTGGTATATTCACAGAATCACGATCAAATCGGTAACCGGGCCCGCGGCGACCGACTGACCACGCTCGTCGACTTCGAAACACAGAAGCTTCTCGCCGCTTCGGTCCTCCTCAGCCCGTATACGCCGATGCTGTTCATGGGCGAGGAGTACGGAGAGACCGCACCGTTTGAGTACTTCGTCAGTCATTCCGACCCGGATCTCATATCCTCGGTTCGCACCGGCCGTAAGGAAGAGTTTTCACACTTCTTTTCCGATGACCGGAACGTTCCCGACCCTCAGTCGGTTGATGCCTTCGAGCGCAGTCGAATTGACCTGAATAAGGCCTCAGGACCACCGAAACACGCTACACTCTTTCGCCTGTACCGGGAACTCATCCGTCTGCGACGGTATGTAGCCGATCTTCCACCCGATGAACCCACGATTCAGGCCGTTCTCGGACCACCGGAAGACCAGCCGGCTGACTTCCAGTACGATGCTATTCCACTGCGTGCGAGGCTCTCGGTTGAATCGGAGGATGAAGTGATCGCCATCGCCCGCGCAACCGCCGAGGGGCTCATTGTCGTTCTGCTTAACTTCGCATCCGAGGTGCGAGAGGCGCACTTTGAGCGGAATGATGCGTTCTTTCAGGTCCTTTTCGACAGCTCGGACGATCGCTGGAAGGGGCCGGGCATGAAAAACGGACTTCATGTACAGCCGACTGAACCTATATGGCTGAACCCGCGAAGCGCTGTCCTGCTTCAGGAGCAGCTGTAAGAGCGCTCGCTCCCGCGACAACGACCTGCTCGACAGGTTCGTTCGATATGTTCGGGGTACAGGGCTATGTCGGGTTCCATGGCCGGCATTCGGTTGTGCCGTATAAATCAAGAGCCCGGCGTAAGCTCAGGCTCACGAATTCCGGCAGCCAGTTCCTCATTCAGTATCCCGTCCCAGTCGTAAAGATTCGCCGGAGGGTTGTCTGAATATGGTACAAACACGAGCGCAGCCGAGTTCATGCAGTACCGAAGCCCGGTGGGATCCGGGCCATCTTCGAACACGTGCCCAAGGTGACTGCCGCTGAGACTGTCGATCACTTCGATCCTTGTCGACCACGATGATGTATCAATTCGATAATAGACCGCATCGGGGCTGACAGGCCTTGTATAACTTGGCCAGCCGGTGCCGGATTCGTACTTATCCTCGCTTCGAAACAATGGCTGTCCACTCGCCGCCGAGTAGTAGATCCCGTCCCGAAATACACCGTCATATTCACCGGTTCCGGCACGCTCGGTTCGCTTATCACGAAGCGTTGCGTACTGATGCGACTCAAGCCGCTCTCTCCATTCATCTTCGCTCAGCTCGATCGGAAACTCGTAGTCGCCATCTTTGGGAAGCAGAATCGACTCATTGTGACCGTCGTACGCCGGCACCTCGCCATCACGGCGCGAGACAACGGAACGGCCCATATACTCGTCGTCTTCACCTGAGCCCTGCCCGGAAATCGTGGCAACTGTGACAACAGCAAGTGCCAGGACTGAAACAGCCGTAATCCCGATCCATAAACGCTTCATATGAGGAAGGTCCGAACTTTCAAGCAGCCGGTCAAGTAGAGCGCAACACTTTTTCCTCAGGGAAGCACCTGAGGACTGCGTACGGCAATATTGTCCCACCACGGCTCAAGCACGCGATACCCGGATCCGCTGCCCGAATCTTCAACTGGATTTTCGAGTATATCTACCTCCGCGAAAACCCCCTGCTGAGGACGATCCTGCAACGCACCGAGTTCCATTAAGTCGGCAAGGAAAGTCAGGTCCTCGATCCCTGTTTCCCGGACATTGAGTCGAGTAAGCGATGTAAGTTCCCGAAGCACCCCCGCATCGGTGCCTATAGGCACTCTGCGTGCGATAAGCGTCTCCAGTCCCGAAAGACTCGACAGCGGTACAACCGTCTCTATGTTCTCATTGGAGTGAATGTTCAAATAGCGGAGGCTTGTGTTTGCTGAGAGAGCAGAAATATCGCGCAGGTCGTTATTGCGCAGATTCAGATGCTCCAGGCGCACGAGTGCCGAAAGCGGACTGACTGCGTCTTCAGTCAGACGATTGTTGCGAAGATCCAGCTCGCGCAATGCTTCCAGACGGGAGAGCGCGCTCACGTTCTCGATGTGATTATCACGCAGGTCAAGCACCTCGAGCCCTGTAAGATCCGCCAGGGCAGAGATATCCGAAATACGGCGATGATCGTCGGGTGTCTCCGGATGAGAAGGTCCACGATTATGCCGCAGACTCAGTTCCACGAGCTCGGGCAGTTCGGAAAGCGCAGAAACGTGCACATCATTCAGATCCTGAATGTTATTATCCCGAAGATTCAAAGACTGCAGCCGTTCGAGTCCGGCCAACGGCCGCAGATCATCAATCCGGTTGCCGCGAAGATTCAAGTTCGTCAGGTTCGGAGCGGAATCGATACCTTCAAGCGACTCAATTCCAAGCTCGGACGCATCGAGCTCGGTGAGACGCTCGAGATCCCCACGTGGAATGTGGCCTCCGCGGGCATTCAGCTCTTCCCGCACCGCCGCCTCGAGCGCAGGGTCCTCGAAGGCTGACTCGGTGACAGTAACTGCGAGCACCGCGTATAACCCACTGAGAACGACCAGGGCCCCGGTAGCTGCGAAAAGCAGTATTCTTACTTTGCTCACACCCGGCCTCCCACAAAGGAGCACGCAATGGTCTCAAACGCTTTCATGGAGCTGCCTCCCGCGGAGTCACCATGTTGGGTCGAACGATTTCTATGCCCTGACCGTACTTGCTGTTCGACGTCATCTTGAGTTCCTGATGACGGACAATACCATGGAGCCACGGCGGTTCCCCGGCTCGTGTCTTCACCTCAAGAATACTCCGCTTTGGTCTATGTGGTTTAAGAATAGGCTGGTCAGGAAAAAGCGATGAGGCACGCGTACTTGTCACATTATGATCCATCGTGACCCTGACCGGAGAACGATCGAGCGCAGTAAACCCTTCACGTCTATACTCAACCAGACAGACCGGTACCAGATCACGCACGCGCATCAGGCGTTCAAACTCGCAGACGACCTCGTTTTCGTGGCTCGGCCAGCTTCCCGTACGTTCAAAGTACCGGTATTCCTCATAGCTGACATGAGCCGAATACTTCTTCATTGAGTTGCCGTTTTTTGTCTTTATTTCAACCGAGATCAGATCGCACTCTTCCCTGCTGTCCGTGTACGCACGAATACGGAGCTTGATTCTGCCGAAGTCCCCATCTTCCTTCTCATACCATGCCCGGTAATCACGCGTATCGAAATAAATGCTTCGCACCAGGTATCGCCCACCGGCAATACGAGAAAAGTAGTCACGTCGCACAAACGGCGCAACGGCATTGCGAACGCGATAGTATTGTTCAAGCGACATCAGGTACTTGCGTTCAAAACGGGAAACAGCACTCATAGGTAATATTCGCGCAACATACTTATGCGTGTTACATTGGAAGGGAAAGCTGCGGCGTCAGCAGAGATACTTTCGTAACCCCTTCTACGGTCTGCAGCTCGTTTACTACTCGACGAACCGACTCTTCCTTCTCGCGGGCAAAACGCAGCTCATAAGTAAGCTCCCAACTATCGCCGTCTACCTCGTGGTTTCGAAGCTGCACGTTTGCGGCCCTGTTTCGGACGACTTTCTCCACATCCCGGTCACGACGGGAATCATTGCCGTTTACAACAAGAATGTACTCGGCATGCAAGGGCCTGCCGTACTTAACAAGATGAAACGCAGTCATAAGTATCGTCATTAACCCTGTGGCAAAAATGGCAATAGTCCAATTCAGAGTACCGGCGCCAAGCCCGATCGCAATTGCCCAGAACAGGAAGACCATGTCCCGCGTATCTTTAATTGGTGTCCGGAACCTGATAATCGAAAGCGAGCCTACAAGACCGAGCGATAACACCAGATCGCCCTTAATGAAGAGCATTACAACAGTTACGATAGGTGCAAGTAGAACCAGGGTGGACAGGAAGCCGCTTTCGTAGTTCATTCCCCGGTGCGTGTAGCGATACACGGCCGCGATCACGAGCCCGAGAGCTACCGACAGAAGCATTGAGATGAAAAAGGTAACAATCTGCTCTGTGGGGAGCACGATTATCCCAAGTAAGCGTTCCAATATGTGCAGTTCCTTATCGTAATGATGCGTTTTGAAGTTCTATTATTGGCCGGAAGTAAGGATACGGGATTAGTGCTGCCTGACGCAAGACTCAGAATGCTGCAGACCAGCCCATGCGAAAAGCACACGCACTCGTGGCAAGTCTTTTGCTCAGGGATCCCACCCCGTGGCTATTCACCGGGGTGGGAAATCCGTTCAGCCGCACGGCCGGCTTCCGGGCTCTCCGGGGCCTCGCGAATCAATCGCCGGTAGAACCGGTCGGCATATTCGGTGTCTCCGGGCTCTTCGCTGAGCAGATCGGCCACAGAAAGCATCGCATTCGGCCACTCCTGCGCATCCGGATACATCGCCGCAACGGTGGTGAACGCGACAATTGCTTCTTCCCGCCTGCCTTGTGCACGAAGAGAAACCCCGGCCCGATGCAGCGCTGTTGCTACGAACGGAGCCTGTGACTCTCTGAATGCAAGGTCAAGCGCCTCCTCTGCAAACAGGTCGGCAAGTTCAGGGTGATTGAGGCCTGCGAACACCTCCAGATACTCGCTCACACGTTCCGAATCATAGTGATACGCATCTTCCGACCGGTCGGTGTCGGGAAGCGGCGCCGATTCTACCATTTCAAGGAGGAGTTCCCAGTCATCGGGCCAGCTGTGTCGCTCACGCTGCACAATCCGCGATGCAAGCTGCCCGGAGCGCGGAGAAAACCGTGTATCGGGAAAGAAGTGAAGCTGGCGCGAAAGATGGAGAAGCGCCCGGTTCGGCCGGTCATTTCTGAAGTGCCAGGAGCCGAGGTAGTACTCCACCTCGGCGCGGTACTCACCATCCGGCCATTCCCGCGTATATCGCGAGAGAGCACGACCGATTTCCTCCGTCAGCCGGCTATCACCTTCGTAATCCTGTACGATAAGGGCGCGGATATACTCGATGTCTCCGCGTTCCCCCTCCGACTCGATTCCTTCTCGTAAGCCGTACCTGTAAATGACGAAGTTCCGGTCGTCATTTGCGATCCGGTATGCCCAGGCGACATCTGTTGCCCATGCGACCACGTTTATAAACAGCCCGCCTGAGAACAGGAGTACATTATTACGGAATCGACGTGGAGTTGGCGCTGAGAAGAAGTCCAATTCGCGTACTGCGCGCCAGTCCTGATATTGCCGGACCGTTGCTGCGCCCATGAGGCCTGCCCCGAAGAGTCTCGCGCCGGCGATCGTCCAGCCAAGGCCGGGCCTGTCGATCTGGAACATTGCGTATCCGGGAAGAAATGCCGACATGAACATCGTGAAGAAATCGACATTTTGTGTCATCTGTCGGTATTCTTCGTGGCTCATGTCCGTCGGTAGCCCCTGCTGCATTTCCGGTGGTAAATCGCGGAAGAGTTGCGGCAGCATATCCATCTGGCCGTGGAGGTGGGACACCCCGAGCGTAGTGGAAACCACGAAAATCAGGAGCGAAAGTCCTGTTACTCTGGCAAATTGTCGCATACCGTATCTACCCCGAATTTCTCAGCGTACCGGCTGACACTATCCGATACAAGGGTTCGATCTCGAGTGGCCGAAACACTTCCCCGATATTTTCCAGCAGGACACAAAGCCCCACTCCTCCCACAGAGATTTGCCAATGAGATGCAAATGTTTTAAGTTTCAGTGGCTGCGAATTATTAGCGGATAAAGCGATAGGATACAGGATGAAGAACATAAAGATCGGTACAAAAATCACGGGCGGATTTGTTGTAGTTGCACTACTTGCGCTGGTGCTGGGTGTCGTAGGCTTTCTCGGGATAAGCGAACTCGGAGAGGATCTTGAGGATTTCGGAGAGAATCGCATACCCGGCGTAGAGCTGCTCGGTAGCATGAACTTTGAGCGCATGATTGTTCGTGCCGAAACACTGGATGTATACCAGCTCGTCACACAAAACGCAGATCCCGCCGATTATCGGCAAGTCGCCTCGAACCGGGAAGCTGCATTCGACAGAATCGACGATGCGCTCGAACGCTTTCTTGCCCTTCCCCGGCAATCCGCGGAGGAGATACAGCTCGCAGACCGGGTTCAGAATGAGTATCAGGAGTGGCGCTCGGTCCACGAACCGATCGACGACGTATTGGGACAGATTATTGATGCCGACGATCAGGAAGAAGTTACAGCCTTAATCGACGAATACAGTGAGGCGGTCGCCACTATGATTCCGGTTTCGGAGACTATGGGCGATACCTTCGATGAGCTGACCGAGGTCAGCATTGCAGCTGTAAACGAAGAGATGGCCGATGACCTTGCCCAGGCAAATTTTTTGATTAACCTCATTATTGCGACCAGTATCATCGTGGTTCTTCTCGCCATCGCTATCGGAGTGATCCTTTCCCGAATGGTGACCAGGCCCCTTGCCCTCGGCGTTACGTTTGCCCAGAAGCTCGCTGAGGGGGATATGACGGCACGAATTGAGGTCGATCAGAAGGATGAAATCGGGGTCCTTGCCAATGCACTCGGAAATATGCGCGACCGGCTCGTTTCGGTGGTAACCGAGGTGGCACAAGCTACGGAAAATGTTTCTTCCGGCAGTCAGGAAATGAGCACCAGTTCCCAGCAACTTTCCGAAGGGGCAAGCCAGCAGGCGGCTTCCGCTGAAGAGGTTTCTTCATCCATGGAAGAGATGAGCTCCACGATACAGCAGAACTCCGACAACTCGACACAAACCGATCAAATTGCCCGAAAAACGGCCGAAAACGCGGAGGAAGGAGGGAAAGCTGTCCAGGAGACAGTAGACGCGATGAAGCAGATCGCCGACAAGATCTCCATTATCGAGGAGATTGCACGCAACACGAATCTGCTGGCCCTTAACGCCGCAATTGAGGCCGCCCGGGCCGGTGAACAGGGAAAGGGGTTCGCGGTCGTCGCCTCCGAGGTCCGTAAGCTTGCCGAACGCAGCCAGAAGTCGGCGGCAGAAATCTCGGAGCTCTCAAGCAGCAGCGTTGAGGTTGCAGAGCGTGCCGGCACGCTCATCAGTGAGATTGTTCCCGAGATACGAAAGACTGCCGAACTGGTTCAGGAAATACGCGCATCGAGCAACGAACAGAGCAGCGGGGCAAGTCAGATAAACGACGCCATTATGCAGCTCGACCAGGTAATTCAGCGGAATGCCTCTGCAGCCGAAGAAATAGCATCCATGTCGGAAGAGCTTTCGAGCCAGGCCGATCAGCTGCGCTCGAGCATGGGGTTCTTTCACCTCGACGAACGTGTAGAACGCACTCTCCAGTCGGGCAGCCGGCGCCGGCGACAGGTTTCCACCGGCAGCCAGTCGGGAAATCGAACGCAGGCCACTAAGCATCAGACCGCTCAGGGTCAGCGCAGTCCCTCAGCTCAAAGCGGGACAACGCAGCAGCAGAAGCAGACGGGAATACAGCTGGTTGGAGTGAAAACCGAAGGTAATCAGGGAGAAAGTCAAACCGGTAAGCGTCAGTCGCAGAAACGAACTGATCAGGCTGCAGGGAAAAATACAACTTTCGGCGCTGATGACGACGATGACGCCAACTTCGAAGAGTTCTGAGATACGGCTCAGGCCGGCGACACCGCCTCGTTGTTTTGGGCGGTGTCGCTCGTGTAACGCGCGTTTTTGGGCGGTGTCGCTCGTGTAACGCGCGCTTGCAAGATTACGAGGCAGTCTCGTAATGGATGGCGGTATCATCGATACCGGTTCCGGCGTCTTTCATCCGCTCAAGCGTTGTGTTTACCGCTTTTATCATCGGCGGTGGCCCACACATATAGAGTTCATGGCCACGCAGATCCATATCCTCCATGACAGCCGTTACAAAGCCGGTGTGACCATTCCAGTCTGTCTCAGGAAATGCAACTGCTTTTACGTAGTCGAAGATACTGCTCTCTTCGGACAGACGGGTGAAGTAGTCATCGTAGAGGAACTCGTGCTCCTTATTGACACCGTAGAGGAGCGTTGCCTTCTTTACGTTCCCGGGATTATCCACGATGTCCTTGACGATCGGAACAAACGGGGTAATGCCGATACCGCCTGCGACCATGACGATCTGTTCCTTTGATTTATCGACAACGAGCTCATTACCCATAGGCCCGACTATGTCGATATTCTGTCCCTCACTGAACTCATTGAACACAGCGTGCGAACCATAGCCTCCCGGTTTGTTCATGACGGTCACCGAAAGACGCTGAGGGTCATTGGGGTCCATGCTGCTTACGGAATAGGCGCGGTACATATAGGGCGAGTCACTTACCTTAACGAGTACGAACTGTCCTGGCTGATATCCCATAGCCGGCTGCGACTGTTCGGCCAGCCCGTCTTCTGAAGCGTTCTGCGTATTGAACGTTAATTCCTTCACGTTATCGCGGAGGGACGATATCTTCTCGAGCTTTGCAGTAACCCGGTGTCTGTTCTCGTAGCCATCGAGAGCTGTATCTTGCATAAGGCGAACCGCGCCGTCCTCGGTTTGAAGCGAAAGAACATCCGCGGGACAGGCGGCTACGCAGGTTCCGCATCGAATGCACATGTCACTGTCAAACTGATTGTTTTCGTTAAAATTCTGAAACGGCGTGAGCTGCATTGGGCACACTCGCGCGCAGGTAGCGCACATGTGGCACTTGCTCGTAGAGGAAATGGTAACCTTTTTATCGGTCTTTCTGTTCAGACCGAGTCCCGTCCCGACTTTGTGCATAACTTCGGAAAATGTGCCCATTGGACAGAACGAGCACCAGGTGCGGGGATTGAGAAATGCGAGAGTCAGCCCCACCACCGTGGGCATTGTCAGGTACTGCCGGCCCATTATTTCACCGAGGCGTTCAAGGTACACGATATCGCCCCAGAACGGGGCAATCCGGCCCAGCCTGGTTATAAACATCAACATATAAAATCCAAAGAACCCCCACTTCGTAACAGGCGATGTGAAAACCTTTGGTATTTTTCGATTCAACGAAATCGGTAACATGAATCGGTCGAAAAGGCTCGAATGCGGACAGAGATTGCCGCAGAAATACCGCCCATCAAAAAGCCCTGTGACCGCGATCGTCAGCATAATGAGCGCAACTCCGAGTCCGATCCACGGAACATATAACGAGCCCAACGCAAGCACCGGTACAAGAATCCAGGCATGCCGCCGGATTGGGGTGAAGATCCTGTTCGCTTTCAAGTAATATTTCGGCTGAACGCTCGTGATCGCCTGCATAGTTGATGCTCTCCTCCTCTTCCAAATACAGGTAAGAATCAGTGATATTCGACCCGTCACGGTCGAAATAGAAACCTGCTCATGTCATACCTTCTTTATGTATCGTTATTTTAATATAGAGCAGGGAGCATATCAATTGCTTTGTGGCGGGTGGGTTTTGAATTTCCGGGCTGAATGTACGTACGGTGTGACTCCCGGATGGGAGTTCTAATGGTCGCCGATCAGGTTTTGCAGGCGGCGCAGTGGCCAGAAGAATCGGTACAGACCGAAGATTCAATCCGGTGCGTATCTCAAGTGAAGGCAAACATTGGTCAGCGTCTACCGAACATGCGCTTTTCCTCGCCTCGAGCAAGTCGGGAAAGGTTGCTTCGATGGGTATAGATAATGAGCACTGCGATTGCCACGGAGAACCAGCGTAGAATCGGTGAAACAGCCGCTGCGCCTGCGGCATCGAGCACGAAGACCGAAACGGGGAATGCCACTGCTGCGATCATTGAGCCGACTGAAACAATGCCGGATACTGCCACAGCGCCCACAAAAAATGGGAGCGTTACCGCGAAGGATACCGGATATAGGGCGGCGATCATTCCGGCGGCGGTAGCCACGCCTTTGCCACCGCGAAAAGAAGCGAAGGCGGTCCATATATGCCCGATAACGGCTGCACAGCCGGCGAGAAGCGCCATAACGTCGAGCGGAAGCAACGGGCTTTCCATTGTTGCGAACTCCGGCAGTCTCGCAATTGCAAGTACCGCAACAACGCCTTTCGCGATATCCACAAGAATCACAGCAACACCGGCTGCAGGACCAAAAACCCGCACAGCATTTGTTCCGCCGGCATTGCCGGAGCCGTGCTGCCGGATATCGGTACCGAAGAAAACCTTACCTATCACGATGCTCGTCGGGAACGAGCCCACGAGATAACTCAACGCGAGAATGACGACAAAGTGAAGATACTCCATTCTAGCTCCTACCGGGTGTAAGCATCTTCTGCATTGTCTGTCTGCAGGGACTCATTCTGCGAGTCATCCGGCCCGATATATGCTACAGCTACTGTGCCGAAGCCTGTATGTGTCGCGAGGGCCGGCGATGCATGCTGCATGAAAACCTCCCGCACCGGACGGAAGTGCCTCAGTATCTGCTCGCGGAACCACGCCGCGGTATCCGGGGCATCCACGTGTCCAATTGCGAAGTCAGTCTCCGTGCCGTCGCCAAGCCGCGATCGCAGTAGTGAGATGATCTTATCAGCACCCGCCTCCGCACCCCGAACCATTGCTGCTTTCACGACCTTCCCGCGCTCGTCGAGTGTCAGAAGCGGTCGCAACCCCAGCAGGCGCGCGACCAGACCCTTCGTCTTGCTCAGACGTCCGCTACGAAGCAGCGCCTCAAGCGATGGAATAGTGATGAGAAGTCTCGTACGAGCCACAAGCGATTCGACCATCTCCTGGATGTCTTCCACTGATGAACCGGATTCGATTTGCTCAATCACGCGGCGTGCTATCAGGCCACTGCCTATCGTTACTGTTCGTGTATCAAAAACGTGAACATTCTCCCGGCCCTTTACGCGCGCGAGTGCGGTGCGCGCAGATTCCAGTGTTCCGCTGAGGGCACCGGACAATGACAGGAAGATAACGTGGCGGAAGTGGCTTGTGAGAAACGAAAATACCTTCTCGAAGTCGCCGGGGGCGGGCTGCGAAGTAGAAGGAATGACGTCGGTTCTTGTTCGAAGCATCTCATAATAGTGTTCCGGTGTAAGGGCAACCTTGTCGATGTAACTGCTCTCGCCGAAAACAACCTTTACAGGGACCATATGCACGAACTCTTTTTCCAGGTACTCGCGCGGCAAATCACATGAGGAGTCTATTACCAGGGCAATGTCGGAATGCGCACTGTGTGCAGCACCGTACTGTTTCGCCATGTCATCGACTTTCTGATCGACTACGGTTCCGAATCCCTCGGCGAGACGGAACACTTCCTCCGGGACATCGGTATGAATGTGAATCTTGGCTCTATGCGGAGCGCCGGCAACAATCAAGGAATCACCATGTGCACTCAGCTCAAGCCGCAGCGCACTGTGGTCGATCTCTACTCCCTCAATAATGCACTCTGTACAATAGCGAAAGGTAAGTTCATCGCTGAATTCTGAAAGTTCCGGGGTATCTTCCAGCTCGGGATCGGAATAGTACTCCACCTCCCGTATTCGCCCCCGATCGATAAAACCGACAATACCTTCCACAAAGTGGACAAACCCGAGGGCTCCGGCATCCACCACCTTCGCCTTTCTCAAACTTGGAAGCGCATCGCGTGTCTTACGAAGTGCTTCCTTTGCCCCGTCAAGTGAATCCTGGAAAAGTACAGCAAAATCATCTGTTTTGAGACTCAGTTCATGGACTCTATCACCCCAGACCCTCAAAACGGTAAGAATTGTGCCCTCCACCGGCTCAGAGAGCGCGCTATACGTGTAATCGACCGCCTTTTGTACCGCCCGGCTGAATGCCTCCGTGGTGAGCCGGGTCGAGTCTCCAACCTCCCGCGTGAAGCCGTAAAAGAACTGGGAAAGTATTGTTCCGCTGTTGCCCCGGGCGCCACCAAGCGCCGCGTCCGCCGCTTTGCGCGTAACGCCTGCAAGCGAGCGGTCGGAAAGCGAAAGGAGACCGGTCACAAGAGCCCTCATAGTGCCGGCCATATTTGTCCCAGTATCGCTGTCGGCAACCGGAAACACATTAAGCGTGTTCAGCTGCGCCTTATACAGTTCAATACGGCGGCTCCCGGCTATAAGCGCCCGCTTGAATCTCGTTCCATCAAGATAGGTAATTGCCATTTCCAACCCTCAGTCTCACATCCGCAATGCCGGAACATGAACATACATTGCCGAATGGTTGTACATAAACGCATTATATCACCTCTCTGCCGCAACATGGCGATCGTTTAAGGGATAATTCAAAGGCATACGTACGAAGGACGAACGACAACATCTAAGAGAGCCGGTGTAAAAGGCGGGGAAAATGAAGATAGAAGTTGTCAAAGGCGTGGAGACCTGCATGCGGCCGGACCCGCCGCCGCGGCCGGACCCGCCGCCGGAGGCAGGCGTTGTCTACCTTTTGTGTCCGGCCTCCATGCAGGAGGCCGGACACAAAAAAAGCCTCCGAAGCCC
>CAZMEV010000013.1:29076-43310 GCA_964565375.1 uncultured Spirochaetaceae bacterium | reverse complement strand
TGCTCGGGCCTGACGCTGTGCTCGGGCCTGACGCTGTGCTCGGGCGTGGCGGTGCCTTCCGATGTCCTCGGGTGGCCGGCTTCGGCCATACAGCGGTGATACAACGGCAGAATCCACTCAGTGTGTTTCCGGGATGCAATCTCGGGCACGACGCCACCGTACTTCTCGTGGTCCGGAATCTGGCTGTGAATGACATGCGAAATAATTGTTCTGCCGCGTTCCACGAGCGCAAGTGAGCACTCGTCGCAGCTGCTTTCAATACCAAGAATAATCAATCACGCACCTCACTGCCGGGCATCAACAAGATATGCCGTATCCCGAAGATGCGAGAGGCCCTCGAACGATACACCGAGCTCGAGTGCGCGCTCGTAGGCCTCTTCGAGAAGCGGAGGAAGGGTCTCGGTCTGAGCATGACCTATGAGCACCGCAGCGCCCTCTTCCTCGGCGTGCTGAATGCCGCGGTCGAGCGCCTCGCGCATGGAAGCTTCATCCCGCTCATGGTCTACAAACACATGCCGCCTGAGGTAGGGAACCGCTATTTCGGCCGCAACCGCCGGCACGGCAGTTGCCGCGTTCGTCAGGCTGTCGAGGAAAAAGAGGTCACGACGATAAAACTCATCCATAACTGCCCGCATTGCCTGTCTGTCAGCGGTTACCGCCGATCCCATATGATTGTTCGCACCAATAGCTCCCGGCACGCTTTCGAGCGCTTCATCAATGAGCGTTCGAATCTCGGACTCAGTGTGCCCGGTGAGAATAGCCCCGGGGCCCGGGTTTGCATCGACGACCGGCTCCATAGGCATGTGAAGGATAACGTCCTGTCCGGCCTCCCGGGCAAGTCGGGCAGTCTCTGTAGAATGTTCAAGATGCGGCAATACGGAGATCGTCATGGGAATGCCGGTGTCGAGAAACGGCATGAGTTCGTCCACGCTGTAGCCAACATCGTCAAGCACGAAATACAGACGGCCGCGGCTCCCGGGCTCCGGTCTGGCACGCTGTTGTTCGTCCGCAGAATCGGGCTCGTCCATGCTTTCACCCGACGGCTCGCCGTGAACAGCGTCACCGGTCGAGTGGTCCTGCAACGTTTCGCCACCTGGCTCCGGCTGCCCGACTTCCGGCTGCACCGACTCGTCCCCAATGACATCACCGGGATCAGGCTCACCGTTTTCGGCTTCAGCCCGGCCCGACTCAGACCCCGTTTCGCCTTCAGCGGGCCGTGGTCCGGAACCCGTTTCACCTTGTTCCCCGGGGCCTTGCTCCCCTTGTGAGACAAGCGGCTCCAACTCCATTGCGCCGCTCCCGTCTTCCCGATAATCAGGAACAAGAGCGGTCATGACCACAAGCAGTATTCCAATAAGACCAAGCAGCAGGTACAGCTGCCGCAAATACCGCTCGCGCTGCTGCTTAGGGGTCCGTCGGCGCTTCGCCGCGGGTGTACTGCTCGCGCTGGTGTCCTGCTGTGAACCGGTATCTCGCTGCTTGCCCATTACCAGACATGGATACCGAGGCGACCGGCGAACGTCAACCGCGGTCTGTCAGCACAGAGATCTGCCGACACAGCGGCCTGCCGGGACAGGTATCTGCCGGCAGGTGAGTCGAATGGTCTACTCAGCCACGAGTTCGCGGAATTCATCGGCATACTGCCTGAGTTTGCGGATCGCCCGCATTTCAATCTGCCGGACGGTTTCCGGAGAAATGCCGAGCTCATCGCTAATCCGCTTCAGAGTATGACGCTTTCCGCCGTCGATCGCATAACGATAGCGAAGCACAACCCGTTCACGGTCAAGCAGGCGATCGAGTATCCGCAAGGTCTGGTCACGAACGGCGTCGTTCATGACTTTTCGGTCAGGTGAATAACTGGTGTCCTCACACAGATCGTGCATAGTTCCGCTGTCGTCGTTAATCTCATAATCGAGGCTGACCGGTGACACCGCGTAGTTGATTATCTCGGTGACCTCGTCGGCGGTCATCCCTGTGTCCTCCCCTACCTCTTCGGGTGTCGGAGTGCGCATGAGGCGCTGACTCAGTACGCTGTGGCTGCGCTGGATTCTTCTCAGCGCGTCCTCCTTCCGATGCGGAAGGCGGATTGTTCGGCGCTTGTTGGCCAGCGATCTGCTGATCGACTGTTTGATCCAGAACGATGCGTAGGTGGAAAAACGCACCTCCTTGCGGTAGTCGAACTTTGCCGCAGCCCGCATGAGTCCGAGATTACCTTCCTGAATGAGATCGAGAAGGCTCACATCGCGCGTTACATACGCCCGGGCTATCTTCACCACGAGACGCAGGTTCGCTTCAACGAGCTCCTTCCGGGCATCCTCATCTCCGGCCTGAATACGCCTCGAAAGTTCCACCTCACGCTCGGGGGTCAAAAGCGGAGTACGCTTGATCTGGTCGAAGTAGGCCTGTACCGAATCATCGGTTGTGAGTGAATTGTTGTTCTGCGTCTGCATAGCACTCTCCTGCCACAATAGATGCAAAGAGCGTGCCAATTGCGCGATTCATAAAATCTATTTTTAATTCTTTAATTCAGAAGGATTTAGAAAGCCGGTACGTTAAGAGGTCGCCAAACGGGCTACAAAACGTATACTTTTTTGTACAAACAAAACGAGCAAGGATTCAGAAAAATGCACACATGCGCGATATACTTCGCGGGTTTACGGGAGATCCGGCTGCAGCGAATCGTATGCACGAAGGCGCTGCTGGTTTATCTGCTCGTCGGCAGCCTGGGCACTCTGTCGAAGACCGTGACCAGATGTATCATCTGCATGTGCCTGCCCGGTCTGTTCAGCCAGCTGATCATAGATCATATCCGCCAGGCCCATTCCGCCACTGTCGGACATAATAAGCGAGTACTGTTCGTAGAGCATATCCTCGAACACTTCCTCGGCGTATCCCCCGTCGAAGAGGCTATGCTCCCGGTCAACTGTTTCTCGCATTGAGTCAAACATCATCTCAATAAACAATGCTTCGAACTCCTTCGCGACTTCACGAAGCGGATCCTGTTCGTTCATAAGAGAATCGGGACGTGGTGTTCCACCGGCACGTACCTGATTCAGCGCTGCCTGTATTCCCTGCACATCCATCTTTACTACCCGTTACTACCGTTCAACGCTATTATCGCTTCAGCTGATTGGCAATACTTAACATGTCATCGCTTGTCTGGATCGACCGTGAGTTCATTTCGTATGCCCGCTGAGCCGTAATCATATTCACCATTTCCGTGACTGCTTCGACATTCGAAGACTCGACAAATCTCCCCAGTGTCCGCCCCATTCCTTCCTGGCCGGGAATTCCGGCAATTGCCTCGCCGCTTGCCGGGCTTTCCTTGAACATGTTCTCACCGACCGCATTCAGACCGGCGGGGTTGGTGAACCGATAAAGCTCGAGCTGGCCAACTTCAACCGGTTCATCGAGCTCGGGCACTTCAACCGTAACACGGCCATCCTGAGTCACATTCATCGTATCCTGTATGAAATTATCCGGCATGATAATCTCGGGAATTACCCGGTATCCTTGAGAGGTAACGAGCTGTCCGTTCGAATCGATCTGAAAGCTACCGTCCCGGGTATATCCGTAGGAGCCGTCATAGTCGAGTACCCGGAAAAACCCGTCACCCTGAATGGCAATATCGGTAGGTACTCCCGTCTCCTGTGGCGAACCCTGCTCGAAAATCTTCTGGGTGGACGAGACTTTCACACCGTGGCCTACCTGCTCCCCGACGGGATTCAACGTGACCTCAGTGGCCGGGGTACCGGCAGTGCGAATTGTCTGATAAATGAGATCCTGGAAATCCGCACGGTTGCGTTTGAACCCGTTTGTATTCACGTTCGACAGATTATTCGAAATAGTGTCGATGTTTGTCTGCTGGGCGTTCATCCCGCTCGCGGCGGTGTACAAAGATCGTACCACGGTCTCTCTCCTATTCGTCTCTTACCAATCGTTATTGCGGTCGCATGACCGTATTCAGCAGCTGCTGTGTCGACTCATCCTGGGTGTGAATGACTCTCTGATTCGCCTCGTATGCTCGGTTTACCTGAATCATTTCCACCATCTCGCGAACAGGATCCACATTCGCCGTTTCAACAAACCCCTGTAATACCTGGGGGCGCTCGCCTTCGGCGGCAATCCGCGGGTCGCCGCTCTCCCAGGTAGTATTCCAGAGATTCTCTCCCTGCTTTTCCAGATATCGCGGACGGTTCACGTTAACGATCGCGATTCGGTCGACCTCCTCGGTGTCTTCCCAGAGATTGTCCCGCTCGCTTACGAACTCGTTCGGATCATCTCCAAAACGCGCATTGTGAAAAACAATTCCGTCCTGGTCGATATCAAAGTTATTCTCCGTGATGCGAATGTAGCCGTTCTCGCCGAGCACAGGGTAACCCTGTTGTGTTACCAGAAGCCCCTCGGGTCCCAGCTGAAAACTCCCGTCACGAGTGAGTCGTTCACCCTGAGGCGTTTCAACCAGAAAGAATCCATCTCCCTCCAGCGCCAGGTCGAAGTCGTTGTGCGTTTCACGGACTGACCCCTGCGAGAAATCCGTATACACCTCGTTCTGCTCAACGCCCGTTCCCAGTCTTCCTACAACCGGCGCGTGGTCAAAGGAACCAATTACCGGGTCTGCGCCGGACAGGGGTACTGAACGGACCCCGTCATCGTTGAGCCTTCGCAGCATGAGCTCTGGAAACGCTTTGTGCACCGACTGATCCCGCTTGTAGCCGGTCGTGTCGACATTGGCGAGATTGTTCGAGATCTGATCCATGCGGTGCTGCTGTGCATTCATTCCGCTCGCAGCGGTATACCATCCTCGTACCACGTAGTAACTCTCCCGTTCCGGATATGCGTGCCGCCTTACGCCTACGTTTCATGTATCGGGAAATACCCGTGGGTTCTTGAGAGCTCCCCGAATGCAGCGGCAGTAATCCCGGCCCCGGCTCTTGCAATCGACGCGGGCCTTGCCTTATAGTTCTGCTTCGAAACAACAAAGCCAGGATAGCTCAGTGGCAGAGCAGCTCACTCGTAATGAGCAGGTCGCCGGTTCGAGTCCGGCTTCTGGCTTACTCCTCGAATGTCGTGTAAGTTCCCACGCGCGGCAGATCCCCACATCTTTTCACGGATCGTCTCATGGTC
Organism: uncultured Spirochaetaceae bacterium; assembly: GCA_964565375.1. GTDB lineage: Bacteria > Spirochaetota > Spirochaetia > DSM-27196 > SKKC01 > SLAN01. The sequence goes on along the minus strand of CAZMEV010000013.1, from coordinate 38,183 downwards.
GAAGATACCACGGGAAACTCGTATTCTGCCTCGGACACCGGCGATTCATATGACACCGCCGGCTATAAGACCGCAGGCCATGGCACCGCTCACGAAGGTGGCGGCACAACGGATCAGGCCTCTGACGATACTGCCGGGGCAAGTGCGGATCCTGCCGGCGAACAGACGGCCGCCCCGGGCGATACGATCGCGAGCGACACCGCCGGTGCCGCTTCTCTTCCATACTCTGAACCATGGCGTCCGGTGACCACGGTTACTGCGATCATGATTTCCACCTTTCTCATGGGCGCCGGTACCGCTTTGCAGGGATCAGCCGTATCCATGCGGGCCGGGCTTGAAGGCTTTCCGGACACCATGATTGGCCTGATTATGTCGGCCAATTTTGTGGGGCTTATAATCGGGTCGCTGACAGCCCCTGAGGTCATCCGACGAGTCGGGTACGTGCGGTCGTTCGCTGCCTTCGCCTCACTCTGCTCGGTGAGCGCGCTGGCCCACATTCTGTGGATCAATCCGGTGGTCTGGATCGTATTCCGGCTGGCCACAGGACTGTGCCTATCGGTTATGCTCGTTGTCGTCGAGAGCTGGCTCAACGTATCGAGTACGACCTACAACCGCGGCCGCATCCTGAGCATTTACAGTGTCATGTACCTGGGATCGATGGGCGCAGGGCAGCCACTGCTCGGCGTCTTTTCACCGGGAAGCTTTGAGCTTTTCGGCGTTACCACGATTCTTATTTCCTTCTGCCTGGTGCCGGTGGCGCTTATGCAGGTAACCGGCGTTCCCCAGGCCACAAGGCAATCTCCGGAGCTCTTCAAAACGTTTATGCGTTCACCTCTGGCCGGTTTCGGCACTATTGTCAGTGGCCTTATAACCGGCGCAACATGGAGCCTCGCACCGCGATTCGGCCAGGGGCTCGGCATGGCCGACGGGCAGATCGGTCTGCTCATGATTCTTATTTCGCTCGGCACGCTCACGCTGCAGTGGCCCCTCGGCTGGATATCCGACCGGCGGGATCGGCGCAAGGCCATTCTCTGGAGCGTCGGTGTGGCCTTCGTCACCTCGGCGGTCATCGGAATCATGCGGTCGACAGGCCTGCCTCTGTACATTCTGATATTTCTCTTCGGCGGATTCGGTATGCCCCTCTATTCGCTGTGTATAGCGCTTGCCAACGATCAGCTCACGCCCGAGCAGATGGTGCATGCCGCCGGAGCCATCGTCGTGTACTACGGAATAGGAAGCGCCGCGGGGCCGTTTTTCGCAAGCCTTTTCATGTCGGCGGTGGGTCCGGCGGGACTCTTTCTTTTTATGTCGATAATTCTCGCACTCCTGCTCGGAACCACGAGCGTGCGACTGGTAGTGGCCCCGCACCTGCCGCGGATCCGTGCGAGCGCGTTTCACGTCTATCCGCGTACAACCGCCGCGGCCTTCGGTCTGCTGCGCCGCGTAAAAGTTCGAAAGCGACGGCGGCCAGGCTCGCAGGCAAGTACACAGTGATTGGCTCGCCCCGATTCAGCCCTTATGGAATGCCGGAGCACCCCTGTGCTACGGTGACGGCGTGGCACTACTTGGATTTCACAACATCTCTTACAGCATCGGTGCCGATGCAATACTCGACGATGTATCGCTCTACGTACAGCGTGGCGAACGAATAACCGTTCTCGGACGCAACGGCACCGGAAAGTCGACGCTGCTTCGTATCGCCGCAGGCGACCTCCCACCCGACTCGGGTCACGTTTCGGTGGAAAAAGGGGCACGGATCGCTTACCTCGGCCAGCAGATTCCGTACGGCCTTTCCGGCACTGCGCTCGATGTTGCCGCAGATCCGCGCAGCGGCGAAGATCCTGAAGAAAGTGCCGAGCGTCGCCTGCTCGCTGAGCAGGTGCTTACCCGGCTCGATGTTCCGGCGGATACGGAGCTGGAAAGAGCCTCCGGTGGCGTGCAGCGACGAGTGCTCCTTGCGCGTGCGCTTGCTGCCGGAGCGGATCTTCTCATGCTCGATGAGCCGACCAACCATCTTGATATAGACACCGTGCTGTGGCTCGAGGAATATCTGCTTAAACTTTCCAGCGTGGAAAAACGGGCAATTATGCTCGTAACACACGACCGCGAACTCGCACGCCGGCTGACAAGCCGCGTGGCCGAGCTTGACCGGGGACACCTCTACGTTGCCGAAACGGACTACGACACATTCATCGAGCGAAGGCAGGCCGAGCTCGAACAGGAAGCAAATGCAAGGCGGGAGTTCGACAAGAAACTCGCCGCAGAAGAAGCGTGGCTTCGTAAGGGCATTAAGGCGCGTCAAACGCGAAACGAGGGGCGCGTGCGGCGGCTTCAGGAGATGCGCGAAGCGCGGCGTCGGCGCCGCGAACGCCCGGACACAGCGAACATGGCTATCGAAACGGCAAGGCGCTCCGGAGATCTTGTAGTGGAAACCGAGAATCTAACCTTTTCCTATCCGGAGACTCCGATCGTAAACGGGCTTACAACCATCATCGAACGAGGCGACCGTGTAGGAATTGTCGGCCCTAACGGAAGCGGCAAAACCACACTGATCAAACTGCTGCTCGGAGAAATTGAACCCGACGCAGGCACGGTAAAACACGGTGCAGGCCTGGAAATCGTGTATTTCGATCAAATGCGCGCACAACTCGACATGAATGCTTCACTGTACTGGAATGTGGGCGAAGGATATGACACGGTAAGGCACCGGGGACGTGACCGCCATCTGACCGCGTACCTAAAGGATTTCCTGTTTACCGAACTGGACATGAACAGGCCGGCACACGCCCTTTCCGGCGGCGAAACGAACCGGCTCCTCCTCGCAAAGCTGTTTACCCGGCCCTCGAACGTACTCGTCCTCGACGAACCGACAAACGACCTCGACAGCGAAACGCTCGAGCTGCTTGAGCAGCTTCTCGCCGATTATCCCGGTACTATTATTCTCGTAAGCCACGACCGCGCGTTTCTCGATAACGTCGTAACCGAATGTCTCGTACTCACCGGTGGTGGTGAGGTCATTGAATATACCGGTGGTTACTCCGACTGGAGGCAGCGCGAACAGCAACGTATAGCATCTCTCGCGAATACGGCCTCCGGCTCGAACGCACAGTCCAGCCTCGGCAAAACCGGCTCCCCGCGCACCCACGGCAGCACGAGTACCGGACGGGGAGAATCCACCCGCAATGGCAAATCGGGGGGCACGGGCCGACGCAACGCCGACCCGGCGTCAAGCGGGAAAAAGCGGCTGGGTTTCAAAGAGAAACGCGATCTCGAACAGCTCCCGGACCGCATCGCTGAGCTCGAAGCCGAGTTTCAGCGCGTGCAGGAAGCGCTCGCCGATCCTGAGCTCTACCGGGACAGCGACGGTGAAAAAGTACGAAACCTGACCGAGCGATATGAACAGCTCGAGCGCCAGATCAGACAGGCCTACGAGCGCTGGGAGGCTCTCGAAAGCCTTCGAGAGTAATCCTGTCGCCGGAGAGCGAGCCGTGCCGGCGCGGCGCCCCTCCAAGGCTCGCCGATGCGGCGACCCTCCTGGCCCCAGCGGCGCAAGCCTCAGAGGCGCGCCGCTGTCCCCACAGCGAGCCTCCCCCGCAAAGCGCTCCTATAGTTCAAAGACGGCGTTCACGCTTGCGGTAATCTCAATTTCTCCGGCTGCGTATGCCGCCTCATCTGCGGCAACCGATTCGACATCGGCAGTTCTCATCATGGGCCGGGGAAACGAAAAGCGTTGTTCGGAGACCGAGTGCACTCTTCCAACCTCGACACCAAGCGCAGTCGCTATGACGTGCGCCTTGCGCTCTGCATCCTCAACCGCCGCACGCAGCGCTTCATCGGCCGCTTCCGAGCGGTCGCGCAGATCGTAGCTTACCCGGTCGAGGCGGTTTGCTCCTGCCTCGAATACCGACGCCACGAGTTCGGCAAGTATTCCGAGGTCATGAACCTCGACATGTACTTCCCGGACCGCCTCGTATCCACGGTCACGGTACTCGCGGGACGAGCTGTCCCACTCCCGGACCGGCCGCAGTCTGAGCGAGTGCATTCTTATCCGCGATTCGGAAATGCCCAGTGCCCGGACGGTATCAAGAGCCCGGGCCGAGCGTTCTTCATTGTCCCGTCTGACTTCCGCGGCGTCATCACCCGAGCTGACCACAGCAAAGACAACAGTGGCCATATCCGGTTCCACGCGGACATGGGCTTCACCGCTGACCTCTATGTGCCGCTTTTCCGAGGAATCAAGAGCGTAGATCGATGGTATCCAAACGATACACAGTAACAGCGCCGTAAAGATTCCCGCGGCGCGTACAAGCGGGGTGCGATTCATCATGATAGAAACAGTGTAACACGTACCCCGTGTTTAAACCGGTAACCGGTCCGGTTACCGGTCCACAATAATCGCATGCCGCATCCAGAACCGAAGCGAAACCGGAAGCTCCTCAAGGGTAATGTCGGGATCGTGTATCTCCCGGGGCGCCGGACGCCCCGGATAAAAGGTATGGAGGATGAAGCGCTCGGAGGAGTCCCAGTGTCCCCAATAGCACAGATCCCTGGTTCGCCCTCGCCGACCATAACACAGGTGCGACGGAATACTGCGCCCCGGCCGGTAGCCCCAGAAATGATTCCTCGTCCAGGGCCTGATCCTTTTCAGCCCTCCGTGGCCGACGGGGCGGCTGCAGCGAACAAAGGACCGAACCTCCGTGCCGTTGAAATACTCATCGCCGGGCCTGCGGGCTGAACGCAAGGTTTCAAGTTCTCTTCGAATGGTGTCAAAGACCTCATGCCGTAGGATCTCGAGCTCAGCCTCATGCGCCTTGAAGTGATTTTCATCGGCCGGGGTAATTTCAATATCCGTCATTGTGTGCCTTCCATTGTGTGCCTCCCCCCGGGCGGCCGGCTATCGTGAATGAGCGTACTGGCTCGAACGCACAGCCCACAGCTGTGACAAGGTTTTCTCCAGTCGCTCGCCGAGCGGATCCCCGCCGGGAGTCGTCACGTCGTCGGCATTGGGAAACACGGCGAACGGAACGTCAACTTCCGCAAGTCCCAGTGTTCCCGCCGGTGAACCCTCGACCCCGTATCCGTCCCATACACTTCCCTGCGACGAGACGACATCTTCCCAGTCCACCGTTCCATACATGTGGTTCAGTTTTTCATCCGGGAGCGCATGCTCGAGAATACTGTGCGGCTTGCGTGGATTGAACCGCCGGCGGTTTTTGCGAAGCGACTCCTCGTAGGGAACATCGATATACATGATCGCTGAACGACGCAGAAGGTCCGAGGAGAGATGCGAGAACGCTTCACGGTAGCCGCCGTGCTCACTTCCGCGGGAAAACTCCAGAATTGCCGTGGGTCCTTCCGGTATTTCAACTTCGTCGCGCATTTTCCAGTACTCCTGCTCTATACGCTCAATAAGTACATGCCAGAAAAAGTTGTCGAGGAAATACCCTTCGCTGTCGGTATGCAGGCGTTGGCGGCCGTGTTTCGCAAGGATCGCGTCCTCTTCGAACCAGGACCATATCATGGGGAAATCATCGACCTCCTCAAATGCGCCGATGTGAAATCTCTGGGCCCGAAAGGACACAGGGGTATTTTTCAAATAGTTAATGACTTCGCTCTTGCCGGCTGCCGGCCGGCCTATCAGAATCACTGCGTCGAATACAGATGGTTGTGCCATAAATTCCTTTTCCTTTCGTAATGGTATGTAAGGTTGATGTTTCGCTGCGGCAGCCCGGGAGTTCGGCCGGCCCGGGCTGCCGGGCCCGGGCCGGCATACGTGGTTACTTGATCCCCGTATGCATGAACGTTTCTATGAACTGCCGCTGGAAAATCAGAAATGCGAGCAGAAGCGGGAACGCTACAATCATGGTCGCGGCGGAAAGCAACGACCACTGTGCTCCGATTTCTCCGAGCTGCGTGAAGCGGATGAGTCCAGCCGTGAGCGGCCGAGCCTGCGGTGAGTTTGTAATAATCAGCGGCCACAGAAACTCATTCCAGTGCCAGCTCGTCGTCGCAATTCCGAATGCGATCAATGTCGGGATGGATGGCGGCAGATACACGTGACGAAGCAACTGATGCCAGTTACATCCATCGATAATTCCCGCGTCAACAATTGACTTCGGGATCCCGAGGAACGCCTGTCGCATCAGAAACGTTCCGAACGCGGTTCCAAAGAACGGAAGTCCGATTCCGAGGACGGTATCGTACAGATTCAGCACACGGATCGTTTCGAAGTTCGGAACAAGAAGCGCTGTTGTGGGAATAAGAAGCTGCGTCAGGACAATAAAGAACAGAATGTTCTTTGCCGGAAACTTGTAATGCGCGAACGAGAACGCTGCGAGGGTTGCGGTTATCGCCTGAACGCCAAAAATCATGAGAACCAGCCGCACAGTGTTGTAGAAATACCGGGCAAACGGCGCAAGCTGAAATGCCCGAATATAGCTGTTGATCGAAAGCGCAGAACCAAACCAGACATCCCCGCGGGAGATCGGTTCACCGACCGGCCGTGTCGATGCCACAAGCGCCCACAGAATCGGGATTACCCATATAACCGCTACGGTTATCAGGATCGCGTAGAGAATTATCTCTGGTACATACGATCGAATGGAGCGTCTCATATTATTCATAATCAACCGACCTCCGTTCCGACAGCACAACATTCGAAATGGTGAAGACAAGCAGCATGACAATCAGGACAACAGTCAACGTCTGCGCTTTGCCCACGTTCATGAAGCTGAAGCGTTGCTGCCAGATGTAGTAGAGCATGACCCGGCTGGCGTTACTCGGTCCCCCTTCCGTTATGACGAATATGTGGTCAATCATCTGAAACGAGCCGATTACCGCTATCGTGGTAACAAATACCGTGGTCCGTCGCAGCAACGGCAGCGTTATCGAGACAAGCACTCGAAGCGGCCCCGCTCCTTCAAGCCGGGCAGCCTCGTACAGGTGTCCCGGAATACTCTGCAGGCCCGCAAGGTAGAAAATCATGTAAAACCCGGATTGCTTGAACAGAAACACGAGAATTACCGCCGGCAGCGCGAACCGAGGTGAAGACGGCCAATGGCTCGGTCCGGGAAATCCGATCATTCGAATCGCCTGCATGAACAAACCGTTCCGCGGCGAGTACAGGAACAGCCAGATCGTCGCGATTGAAACCATCGGAAGAACCGCCGGATAGAAGATAGCCAGGCGAAAGAAGCCGATTCCCGGACGCTTCTGGTTCAGCATCTGTGCGAACAGAAGCCCGAGAATAACGCTGATCGGCACCGTAACACCGACATAAATTGCTGTGTTTCGCAGTACCAGCAGGAACTCTGCGTCTCCGATCAGTTCGGCGTAGTTCTGCAACCCGATAAACTCCGGGTCACGCATGTGAGCTATATTCAGTCGCTGCTGATGCAGACTCTGCCAGATTGCCCGTATCGTCGGCCACACGGTAAAGGTCAGAATGAAGACCAGCGCCGGGGCAATAAGCAGATACGGGAGAACTCTCGCATCTCTTGGCCCACGACCGCGAATGGTCTCCCCTGTCGTTGAAACAGTTTGGTTGCGTTCACTCATACGACATCAGATCCTTAATTAAGGAGATAATGAAACGAGGGGGCAGCTGCGCCCCCTCTTCTGTCCATGTTACGGAATGAACGGCTCCATGGCTTCTTCGGAAGCTTCCTGTGCGCGGGACATTGCTTCCTCGGGAGAAAGATCACGGTTGAAGGCCTGCTGGATGTAATCGTGGAAAATGCTTCGGATTTCACCGAGATTCTGCAGAGCCAACTCGGCCTCGGCATATTCGAGAATATTCCGCATATCCGCCATCTGGGGGACCTCTTCGAGATACTCCTGGAATGCCTCGGTTTCGTAGGCCGCCTCACGGTGCGGAATGTAGCCAGTTTCAATGCTGAACTCTGCGACACGATCGGGTTCGGTTACGAATGCAATGAACTCCATAGCGGCGCGCTGCTTGGCTTCACTGATTCCATCCATGATGTAGAAGTTACCGCCGCCCGGAACGCTCGCGAACGTGCCGTGCTCACGGCCCGGAATCGCCATGGCCCCGACCTCAAAGTCGGCGTCACGAATAATGCTTCCGAGGCTCGCACTCGAGTGAACGATCATTGCAACCTCTCCGGCAGCGAAATCGGTGGGAGCCGTGCCCCAGCTCGACTGAACGCCTTCCGGCATGGCGTCGTATTCCTGGGAAAGATCAATGTAGTACTGAATTGCGTCGATGACACCGGGTTCATTGAAGCGAATATCGAAGCTGTCCTCGCCAACAATATTCTGTCCCGCGCCGATTGCAAGCGGCTGGAAGGTCCAGTACGGCCAACCGGAGGGCCAGTCCATACCCCAGCGCACGACATCGCCGTTTTCGCGCTCGGTGAGAGCTGAAGCAATTTCCCCGAGTTCTTCCCAGCTCTGCGGCTCATCAAATCCATGCTCAGCAAAGAGATCCGCATTGTAGTAGAGGGCGACCGTACTGCGCTGGAACGGGATGCTCCAGATCTGGTCGTCGAACTCCGAGTTTTCAAGGTACGCCGGAAGGAAATCGTCGAGATAGCCGTCCGGATCATCGAGTACATCAAGGAAATCGGAAACCGGTGCGATGTACCCGCCGTTAACCAGATCGTAAAGGTCGGTACTCAGAAGAACCGAAAGAGCCGGGGGTTCCGCGCCTCCGTCAATCGTGGTCTGAAGCGCGGCAAAGGTATCCGAGTAGTCACCCGAAAAAACCGGATTAACCGTCACCCCGGGATTCTCCTGCTCGAACTCTTCACCCCAACGCTCGAGAATATCCGTGACCGGAGCGTCGACAGCGACCGGATAGAATATCTCCAGCTCAATTTCGTCGGGATCTTCCTGCTGACCACCGGCGAACGCCATTGAAACCGGGAGCACCAGAATCATTACCAGTGCAACCAGAACTTTGTGTGTCATACTCAAATCCTCCTGAAAGCAGTGTCTGCCTTCGAGTTTTTTCTCCCTCCCGCCACCGGGAGAGCTCAGGAGGCTCTAGCGCACGAAAGCCTCCCAAGACACGGTTCTTTTTTTTTACCCGGGCACCTCTTCTTCCCCGAGTGCCTCTTCTTCCCCGAGTGCCTCTTCTTCCCCGA
>CAZMEV010000013.1:0-28976 GCA_964565375.1 uncultured Spirochaetaceae bacterium | reverse complement strand
CCTCTTCTTCCCCGAGTGCCTCTTCTTCCCCGAGTGCCTCTTCTTCCCCGATTGCCCCGGCTTAACCGAATTCCTCCCGGATCGCCTCCACCTCCTGCAGCGATGCCTGAAGTTCGTCTCCTCCGAGGAGCTCAACAGCGAGCAGCACCATGTTCGCAAACGACATGGGAACAGCCATGGAGTTCTTGAAGCCCACCAGACCCCGTTCGACATAGAGCGTTCTGTCGGCCGTCGTCGCAAAGTCGACAAGTACGTTGTCGGAAACCACGACAACGGTGGCGCCCCGGTTCATCGCATGACGCATGACCGAGAGAACCGTTTCGTGTTCGCGGACGTACGAAAACACCAGAAGAAGATCCCCGGTTCCGATACCGACAAGTTCCTCGGCAAGATGCTGCATATCGAGGGCGATTTCATGTACATTCAGGCGATACCTCTTCAACCGTGTGTACAGGTACTCGGACGGGTACCGTCCGCTTCCGGGGCCGAACAGGTGAACGGTTTCGGCTCTAATAATTGAGTTCGCGATAAAGGTCAGATCGTTCGGCGAAACGCATTCGGAAATCCGTCGCAGGGACTGCTGATCAATTGATATAGCCCGTTCGATGAGCTCCGGAACAGATTCCACGCTCGTAAAGGTCGCGCGTGACGCCCGCAGTGAGTTAATGCGATGAGAATAGAACTCTCGCACCCCTTCGATAAACTCGCGGAATGTATCGTATCCGAGTTTGCGGTATAGATCGATAATTTTGGGTTTGCTTATGCCGGTGTGCTCGGCGAGCTCTTTGAGCGACTGGAACGCCGCTTCTTCCGGAACGGCGGTGACGTAATCGAGAACGGTAGCCTCGCTTCGAGTGAGCTTGCTGTTGGCTTTTTCAACACGCTTTGCCCAGCTGTCACCGGCTTTCATACGCGAAAGTGTACACGAGGATCAGCCGTTCGTGAAGTAGAAGGTCAAATTGTACGCAACAATTTAACCGATTTTTCATATAAATCGGCCTGGCAAGCCAATCAGAGCAGCACATATTCAATATGTGCAGGAAATAATTTACCTTCCACGTGGATATGCAAACAGAGCCTCCGGCGCCGGAGATTGGCCGGCCCTTGCACCGGACCCACCGCTGCATTCACACTTCGCGCAGCCATGAAACGCGAAAACGACCTGAAATCAGAATTGTCCCGAATCGACGGACGGGGATACAAAGCGTACAAAGACATTCGGGGCCAATACAGCTTCGACTGGTTCACGTTGAGTATAGACCACGTGCAGGGTGACCCGTTTGCCGCGCCAAGCAGACTCCACATTGAAGTGGAGCATCCCACCGCCGGATTCCCCGACTGGTGCTTTGAGAGCAAAAGCCGTACCGTCGCCTTCCGCGATTACATAGCCCGCTCGTTCGCGCGAGCAGCTTCGAAGATCGCCAAAGGCCGCCGCGGAAGCGGCAAGGGCGGCACGGTGCGTATAGATACTCCTGAGCAGGAAGTACTCGAGCGCAGCTGCGTGCAGCGTGGTGAGAAAGCAATTGAAGTCCGCTTCTTTGCCGGCTTGCCGGCTTTCGGCCGCAAGGTTGCCGGGCGGGAGGCGACAGCGATGTTCTGTGAGGAGATTCCCGCGATAGCGCGCGAGGTGCTTCGCTTTCAGAATCACGACGCCGATACGCTGCGAAAACATGTCGAAACAGTCGAGGACGCAGATTACATCCGCGACGGACTCGCCGAACGGGGCGCGATCGCATTCGTTGCCGACGGCGCCATTCTTCCGCGCGCGAGCGGCGCCGATGACCGGCCTATGGCACGCGAGAAGGCGGTGCCGTTCGAATCCCCGGAGGAGCTGCGAACGTCGTGGACGCTGCCCAACGGCGGAACGATTCAGGGCATGGAGCTCAAGAAAGGGGTTAACCTGATCGTCGGCGGCGGATATCACGGGAAATCCACGCTGCTGACAGCGCTCGAACGGGGAGTATACAACCACATTCCCGGAGACGGCCGGGAGTTCGCAATAGCCGATCCGGCCGCTGTGAAAATCCGCGCCGAGGACGGCCGGCCGGTTGCTTCCACCTGCATTTCTCCGTTCATATCCGACCTGCCGCGCGGGGCCCGCACCGACGACTTCTCCTCGCAGGATGCAAGCGGAAGCACGTCCCAGGCTGCAAATATCGTGGAGGCGCTCGAGGCCGGCGCAACAACGCTTCTTATCGACGAGGACACTTCGGCAACCAATTTCATGATTCGCGACCACCGCATGCAGGAACTCGTGGCGCCGGAACACGAGCCGATCACTCCGTTCATCGATAAGGTGCGGCAGCTTTTTGATGAGCTCGATGTTTCCACGGTGCTGGTGTTAGGCGGAAGCGGCGACTATTTCGACGTGGCCGACGAAGTGATCGCAATGCAGGAATACCGGCCCGAGCGCGTTACCGATGCCGCACGCCGGATCGCCGAGAAACACCGCACGAACCGGCAATCGGAAGGGGGAAGCTCCTTCGGCACACGCATCGACCGCGTACCGGTGGCAAAGAGTCTCGATGCGAGCAAGGGCAAGTTCGACGCAAAAACGAAGACCTTCGGCCTTCGCGCCATTCAGTTCGGCACCCACGAGATCGATCTGCAATCGGTCGAGCAGCTTGTCGACGAAAGCCAGACACGGGCAATTGCGGATGCACTGCTGCTCGCCCGCTCGCAGATGGACGGAGAACGCACGGTGGCTGAACTCCTCCGGTGGATAGAAAATCGTATTGCCACTGAGGGACTCGATGTGCTTTCACGAGGCCGTCCTGCAGACCTTGCCCGCTTTCGTGTGAACGAACTCGCCTGCGCCCTGAACCGCCTTCGCTCTCTCAGGGTAACCCAGCGGCCGGCGCGGGAAAACATCAGCCTATACTAAGGTTCCCGGAACATCGGCAGAAGCGTGATAGCGGCGAGCAGCGCGATCCCGGTAACCTGAAAGACACGGTGAAAAAGTCCGAGATCGGCAAAGTACCCGGCGATGGCGGGATAGAGGCCGGCTCCCACAAGGTTTGCCACAGGAATTATGAGGCTGATAACCACGTTTCGGGATCGTGCGGGACCTATCTCGGTTATCGCGGCAATGGCAGCAGGAAAAAAGGCGCTTATGACCGCCGGCTGCAGCAGCACCGAGGCGGCAAGGAGTGGGCCGTCGGCAACCGTCAGGAGAATCGTAAAGACTCCGGTTATCGTGAATATTCCGGCCACGAGCTTCTGAAACCCGAAACGATCCACAAGGAACCCTGAAAGAAAAATCATCCCGAGGCCTGACAGGCGTGAGATGCCGATCAGGCTGTTGGCGAACTGCTGGTCCATGTCCCGAAACCCGATGAGAAACGTCGGAAGTACCGCAAACATGCCCATGGCAGCCGAAGCGGCGAGCACGAGAAATACGATAATGAGCCAGAACCGCGGGTTTCGAAAAATGATCGACAGATTGCCGAAGCCCGGGGCTTCCCCGTAAAAGGTACCGGCCTGGCCTCGCATCATGTAGGAAAGGCCTGCCAATGCCGATACAACCCCGGTTGCTGAAACAAGTACCCTCCAGCCGAAGAGCGGCAGAAATAGCGCAGCCGCTGCGGGAGCAAGCACGAAACTCGAGGAAGGCCCGAGTTCGTGTATCGCGAATCCGATGCCGCGACGGTGATCGGGGGTAATCTGTGCGACGATCGAAAGGCCGGACGGGGCATACAGACCGGCAGACGCCCCGACGAGCAGCACTCCGAGGTTAAGAACCGCAAGATTGGCCGCCGAAGCGGCGATCTGCATGCCGACGCCGACACCGAGCGCGGCGATACCGACAATGTGGCGGTGCTTGACCCGGGTTGCGATAAATCCACTCGAGACCATTGCTGCCCCGTAGCCGAGCGCGATCACCGTAAAGATGCGCGTAACCTGTGCCGCGGTAGCCCCGAGATCCTGTTGAATGGATACGAGAAGCGGGGAGAACAGTAGCCGGGGGAAAAAGACACTGAACACCATAACGACAATAGCGGCGAGGCCAGGCAGGGCGTGTCGAAGACGCAGGTGCGTCGTCCCGGTGTGTTCGGAGGTGTCCATAATGCAGTCTCCCAAGGGTACGCTTTCACCGGACAAGCGGCAAGGCGGTGTTGCTGCCTCTCCTCGATGCATATCTGCCTGTCACCGAAGCCAGTCATAAGAGCTCATCGGTCTGAACCTTGCAGCACAAACGTTGGCAACAAGAAAGGGGAGTAACGTCGGTATCAGTGAACTGTTTAGCAGTCATATGAAAGCACCACGCATGCTGCCGCTGCTGCTTATCCTCACAGCGTGCACAGTTTCTCCTGACGACCCGTTTCATGATGACGATACCCGGTATCGCGACGAACGGGAACCGCTTGTGTGGGAGATCAGCAATCCCTACGCGTCTGTCGACTGGAAGGAGTACGGCCGCTACAAGGCAAACTTTCATACCCATACGACTGTAAGTGACGGGGTAATGAATCCCCATACAGTGGTCGACCGCTACCTGAAGCTCGGCTACGATATTCTCGCCATTACCGACCACAATGCCGTGACATATCCATGGACAGGATTCTCGAAGCTCAATCCGAGTGTGTTGTCAATAAACAGACGTGCCGCGGGCAATCTGCTGATGCCGGAAAATTTCTCGTTCGAAGACCGCGATCAGGAGACACTCGCCATGATAGCGATTGAGGGGAATGAGTACTCGCGACATCACCATATCGGTGGCTATTTCAGCAACATCCCGGGCTCAGCAAGTATCGATGAGAGCCTTCAGAAGCTCGGCGACGACGACGGTATCGCAATGCTCTTTCATCCTGGCCGCTACACACCACCGCTTCAGTGGTATGTGGATCTCTATCTGCGCTACGACCACCTCTTCGGTATGGAGGTCTACAACCAGGGAGACCGTTACCCTGGAGACCGGCACTGGTGGGATTTGATACTTTCCGAGACCATGCCCGGGCGGCCGGTCTGGGGATATTCAAACGACGACATGCACACAGCCGCGCACCTGGGCTATAACTGGAACATCATGCTGCTTCCCGAGCTTACCTCTGAACATGTTCGTACCGGCATGACCGAAGGAACGAGCTGGTTTGTCTATGCACCGCAGGGGCACACGGGTCCCTCGCCACCGCAAATCACCCGCGTTATCACGGACAGGTATGAGGGAACCATCAGCCTGTCGGCAGAACAGTACGAGTCGATTACCTGGCTGGCACATGGGAACGTTGTGGGCGAGAACCTCGAGATTGCACTCGACTCCCTGCCGGCGGATACCCGGTATGTCCGCGCGGAGCTCCACGGTCGCGAAGAGACGGTGACCGGGACACAACCGTTCGGGATCCGCCGACTGGAGGAGAGCACCGCCGACTAGACGACGGTCTGTCGCCGATCATCATAAATCTTGGTAGAATTCTAACAATTTCTAGGTCTGGACTGAACAGGTTTTCGCTACTTTGGAGATTGAACACGGAGGGCACGGGCCTTCACGTGGAATATCGATAATGAGGAGAAGTTCAGTATGAAAAAGCTTATTCAGATTCTCGTAATTTTTGCCACCATTGGTATTGTCGCTGTCGCATGTGAACCCGTCGAAGTCGACGAGGATATGGACATGGATGATCCGATGATGGAAGACGATATGGATGGGGACCTGTAACCTGCACCGGATGGGGGATAACCATGCCCGCAGACCGGTAGCGATAGCCCAATTCATAAAGTCCTGATCGATTCATCCTGATCGATTCATAAAAACAGACGCGAAAACGCGTCAGTGCTCATGGGGCCTGAAAACAAACAGGCCCCTTTTTTGTCTTTGGATTATTGTCTATAGACTCGGGGACGCTTAATCGCCCCCGGCTACCAGTGAAACCGACTGGTGCTCGGCTTCACTCGCCCGGAAATGTGCTATGTCATAGCCATTGCCGTCACGTACCGCGAAGAATGCGCGCGGTTGCTCTTCTGCGACGAGACTCGAGCCAGGGGCAATCCTGCCCATCGAGCGCGGCCTTCCGTTCGGTTGAACGAGGACCAGTTCGATCTCGATATTGCCATTGTTGACAATGAGTATTTCGCTTGCCGCGCCTCCACCGCGACTTCGCTGGTCCTGAGGATAGCGCTCCTGATGCGGACCGCCGATCCGCTCGGCAGAAATCCGGACGATTTCGTCAGGTTCGGGCTCGGGTTGTGGATCCGGCTCCGGATCGCGCTGCCGCTCCGGTTCGGGTTCAGGTGAAGGCTGAGGCTGAGGCTGAGGTGCTGGGGTCGGATCAGGTGCACGCGGGGGTGCTGACGGAATATTATCCAGGTCCGAAGCATCTTCTTCTGCCCGCCCGATGCGATCCTCCGGTACTTCTCCGGCAATCTCCTCTGGAGGGGTTGCTCCGGCCATAACCAGTAGATTAATGATATCGCTCGATCGGTCGGCGTCCACGGCTATATGGATCGGCTGTTTGCCGTCATCGCGGGAACTGTTAACGTCCGCGCCGGCGGTTAGAAGGAGCCGGATAACATCAGAGCTTCCGTCGGCAGCCGCATAGTGAAGGACCGTGGAAGATCGCCGGTCACGGGACCACACACTTGCACCTCCGAGCAGAAGCTGCCGTACCAGCTCGGTGTCCGACTCAGCTGAGGCCAGCATAAGGACCGAGCGGCCCTGGTCATCGCTTGCGTCGGGATTTGCTCCTGCTGAAAGCAGCATACGTGCACTCTCGCGCTCACCGAGGCGGACAGCCCGCAGGAGCGCTGTTTCTCCGGAACGGTTGCTCGCATTCACGCTTATGCCATAACTGAGCAATGTCCGAACGATAGAGGAATGTGAAACTCCCGCAATAAGCAGCGTATTTGAATCCCGGTCGGTGATGCCCGGCCGGAGGCCTGCGTCGATCACCAGCGACAGTAGCGGGGTGTTCCCGGTTTCGGCGGCCCGGAAAGCCAGCGTGCCGCCGAGACTTTCGTCAGATGGCACCTCTGCCCCGGCCTCGAGAAGAATGTCCGCCGACCGCGTGAGCCCATGCCCCTGTGTCGCAGCCCGTTCCAGTGCGTGGTAAAGCGCAGAAGCACCAGTGTGATCCCGGATACTGACATCCGCACCTGCATCGATGAGTTGCCGCACAACCGTCGCATGATCCCGACCGGCTGCGAGCATGAGAGCCGTAGCACCATTGTTGTCTGCGGCGTTGATATTCGCGCCGGCATCAAGCAATCGACTCGCAAATTGCACATCCCCCGCTGCGGCTGAGCGGATGAACGGTGTACGTCCCTCGTTATCGCGAAGATGGACATCTGCGCCGGCCTCAAGTAACAGCAGAAAAACTCCCATGTGCCGCGAATCGCCCGCGAACATAAGAGCCGTCAGTCCGTTCCGCTCAGCCGTGTCTACCCGCGCACCGGAATCGAGCAGTGTGCCGGAAATGTCGCTGAATCCCCGGGAAGCTGCCACCATGAGGGGAGTTCGCCCCTCGGAATCCTGTGCATCCACATTCGCACCCTGATCAATGAGGAACTGCGTGGCACGCAACTCATTGTTTTCAACGGTAATGTGCAGCAGCGTCCGCCCACCGCGTTGCCGCTCATTAACATCGCCGCCCTCGGCGATAAACTCGCGAAGGCCGGCGATATCGCCACGTCTCGCGGCACGAACCTCACTGCCGGCACAGGAAACGGCCAGCGGGACAACGATAGCTAGAATGGTTACTACCGTGATCCATGTACGACCACGGGCAGTTCGGTCAATGTTCATAATAGCTATGGAGTATACCACACGCGTCACGAATCCACACTGAGCGAATACCTAAGGCTGTCAGTGTTCAGGACTTTCGTCTGGTAGCAACAAACCGGGAAAGTTCGTTGATATTTCCAACGGTAATGTATTTGCTGCCCATTTCTATGCGCCCCTGGCTGACGAAGTGATTGAGAACTTCCCGTGCACGATCAGGGTTTACGCCGGCCCAGTGGGCGACATCGTCAACGGTTACCTGGAACGTGCGTGCATCGTCTTCCGACTGCTCGGCGGCACCACTTTCATTGAGCATGAGAAACACATCGGCAATTCTTGCGTTTACATCGGAGAGGGTAAGAATCATGAACCTTCGACGCTGATCGTATATGCGCTTGGAGAACAGCTTGAGCAGTTTCAGCGCAATCTGAGGCTGGCCCTTCATGAGGATCTCGAAGTTCGCCTTGTTGAACTGAAGCGCCTTGACATCGTCCACGGCCACAGCGCTTGCCGAGCGTGGTGAATCGTCGAGGATGGCCATTTCACCGAAGATTTCGCCGGGCTGCAGAATGTCCACAGTTTTTTCGATATCTCCGAGTATTTTGAGAATCTGCACTCGGCCCTTTTGAATGAGGTAAAATGAGTCGCCGGGCTCGTATTCGCAGAAAATGAGATCCCCGGGCTCATAGGTAACGGCAAAGCGTTCAAATGCGGGCAGGTTCAGATCCATATCGCTCCTCGACCGTCACAAATTCGACATTGCATGTTTAACCTGACGTTGCAGTTGTTCGTCGTCCGGCGCAAGCGACTGAACCTTTTTGAAAAACCCGCCTGCCCGGTCGAGTTCACCCTTTTCCTCATAGGCGCGGCCGAGATAGTAGAGGACATGGGCAAGTTCCTTCATGTTCGGATACTTCTGGATCAGCTTCGAAAAGTGCCTGATTGCCTCATCATACTTGTATACGTGAAGGAGACAGCGTCCGTACTCGACAAGCGATGGAACGGTAAACTTCTCGTCGCCTGTTTCGGCGGCCTGTGTGAACTTTTTCATAGCTGCAGAGAAGTCCCTGCGTCCGAAAAGGCTTGTTCCCGCGTAATAAAGATCCCGTGGGCTCTCCCGCTCGCGATTGTCGAGATCCGTGCTTCCGGAAGCATTCGAGGTGGAGGTCGGCTCGGATCCATAGCGCGCCGCGGAAGCCTCCAGCTGAGAGACCAGTTTCCGTGCGCGCTCTGCGTTCGGGCCGTTCGGATAGTGATGCAGATACCGTTTCAGCGCAGATGTGGCCTGTTGTGAACGACGCTGCTTATAGAAGTACTCAGCGGTCTGGAACAGACCCTGCTCGGGGCTTATCTGCGACGGCTGATCAAGCATATTCGTGACTTTCGAGTGAATGCGGCGCAACTGCGTACTGAATACCTTCAGCATCTTGAGTACCACACGAGTATTCTGCGACGCGTAATGTTCGAACTCGGGAACAGTGAAAACGATTACCTCTGCGAGGCTCACTACAACCGCTGTTTCTTCATGAGGATAGCGTCCGAGCGCACTGCGCACTCCGAAAAACTCCCCTACCTCGACCCGGTCTTTGAGCTCTTCCCCAGTCTCAATGTCCTGTGACGTGAGCGTTACACGGCCTGATTTGAGGACAAAGATTCTGGTACTCGAATCTCCCTCAAAATATATGACGGAGTTCGGCTTGTACGTCATAGTACGCGGCACAGCTACTCTTACCTCTTTCGCACCTTTCTGTAGTCTATTGTGCATGCATGGCAAAATCAAGAAAGGTGCAAAATGATCGATTCCGGCATTGTCAGCAGCGGGCATACACCGGTAGTGTATCGGTATTGTGAAATCGTTCGTCGAGAACCTGGGCCGAAAAACCCGTCAGTTCTTCTTTGATATTCTTTATTCGATAGGCTTCTTCGTCGAGATTCTCCGGGACATTCCCGGTTATTTCGCGATGGGAAGGCGGCGTCGCGGCGGCGGTGTTCTCGTCATGCAGATACTGTTCACCGGTGTGGGCGCCCTGTCGATTATCGCCGTTATTGCAGCGGGTATTGGAGCGATTATCATTGTTCAGGGCCTGTCTCTGCTTCCACAGTTCGGACAGGGACAGCTCATTTACGTTATTCTCGTGACGGTAATTACACGGGAGCTTGGCCCTATTCTTACGGCGACAATCGTAGCCGCCCGCTCGGGCACTGCGATAACGACGGAACTCGGCACCATGGTGGTTAATCATGAAATCGAGGCCTATCTCGCCACCGGCATTAACCCGATAACGTACCTGGCCGTACCGCGCCTTCTGGCAATGGTAATCGCCATGGTATTGCTCAATATATACTTTAACCTCTTCGGCTGGCTCGGCTCGTTCTTCGTAACTCAGATTATCCGGCCCTTTTCCATTCAGGAGTACACGGTCGGCATATACAGTGCAGTAACGCTGTTCGACATTATGACTAGCTTTTTGAAAAGCGCGGTCTTCGGGATGATTGTCGGCACAGTCGCTACTCATCAGGGCTTCAGAGTCGAAAGGGCCGGTACGGAGGTTCCGGTGAGGGCTATCCGTTCAGTAAGTCTCAGTATAGCGCTGATCATTGTAGCCAACGCGCTGATCACTTTGCTATCATACCTTTAGTTGCGAGGGCACATGGCCGACGCGAATGATCAACCTGTGAGTCCTGTCGTTCAAATGGAATCGGTCACTGTGGAGTTCGATGATTACCTTGCTATCTCCGAGGTATCTCTGGAAATCCGGCCTAACGTCACGACGTTAGTTATGGGGCTTTCGGGATCGGGCAAATCGACGCTTTTGAAAGTAGCCGCCGGTCTCATCCCCCCATCCTTTGGTCGCGTCACGATTCTCGGCCATGCAATGAGGGGAATGTCTGACCGGGAATTGCTTGAGCTTCGACGCAGCGCCGGCTTTGTTTTTCAGGAAGCGGCCTTGTGGCAGAACATGAACATCTACCGCAATCTCGAGGTTCCGCTTGAACACCAGCTGCCGCAGCTCGGCCGGGAGGAGCGGCGCAAACGAATTCAGAGCACACTGTCGAAATTCCGTTTTCCCCGCGATCTCTCATTGAGACCATCGGTTCTCAGCTCAGGTGAAGCCAAAATTATATCCTTCGTTCGCTCGACTATTACCGGGCCGAGCCTTCTCTTTCTCGATGAACCGACCTCTTTCGTCGACCGAAGTAATCAGGCGCGCATTCTCGAAAGGATGCGGACGCTTAAACGGGAGGGAACAACGCTTGTAATAGTTACACACAATCCGAAGGTTGCCGCGCAGCTTGCCGATCGTGTGGTTGTACTCGCCGAAGGTGAAGTGATAGCGCACGGAACGATGGACGAAGTATCAGCATCTGACGATGAACGCGTACACGAGGTTCTCGAAGAGGTCCTCGGCGATGCGGTAACCTACGATGAGGATCTGTTATCATTACTTGCCTCGACCGAAGAAGCAGACAGGTGAAAGAGACGTGAGATTTCAAATACGATTTGCCAATCAATTAGTTGGAGTTTTTGTGATCGTCGGAGTGGCATTCGCCACTATCGCGATCGTAATGCTCGGTACCCGGCAAGGGTGGTTTGAAGCCCGACATGCCTATCGAACCGAGGTTGAAACGTCCACGAATCTGAGTGTCGGGATGCCGATTCGCTACAGGGGGTTCGATGTCGGGCGCGTGACCTCCTATGAGCTGGAGGATCGGGAAACGGTTGCCGTGGATTTTGTCATCTTCGATCGCTACCGCTATCTCGTATCACCGAACTCGGCAATCGAGTTGAGCGGCAACCCCCTGTTAGGTGGAAATATGGTACTCCATCCGGGTGAAGACGACGGTGAAGTCCTTGAAGCTGACTCGTTCATTCCCGAATGGGATAGCGATGAAGCGATTGCGCGCCGCGAAGCAGGCGCTGTAACACGCTCCCAGCCGCCGGACGCTGTGAGCCGCCTCCTCGACGACATTAACCCCCTTCTTGATTCTATAGAGGACGTTCTCGATTCGACCGAACTGGCACTGTCAACGGTTAACCGCACACTTTCGGGTGAGATGACTGAGGGTCCGCTTGCCGAGTCGTTTATCGGTGTGAACAGGCTCGTTGACGAAGCCGCTGACCGCCTTGCCGAAAGCGAGGCACTGCTTGCTCGAACCGATGTTTTGCTCTCCGATGTAACCGCCTTCAGCGGTCAGCTTCGGGAACCGGACGCCCTCATACCGCGACTTGTCGGAACGGAAGGCACGCTCGGCGCGCTTCTCCACGATGACGAACGGATGCTTACGCAGATTGAAATGCTTCTCACTTCGGTAAACAGGACAATAAACGAGCTTAACGAACTTGCCGCGTTTTTCGGTGACCAGACTCCCCAGCTGGCGGCAGTCATAGAGGAAGGCCGCGATGCGCTTGTCGTGGGGCAGGATGTGCTTATAGGCCTGCGAAACAATCCATTGCTACGGCGCGGCATTCCTGAACGCCGGCCGACGGAGGCCGGCTTTGAAAGCCTGCGTGAGGGGCGATTTTAATGAACTACGCTTCCCTGAAGATACCGGGACAAATGGCGCTATACGCAGTGTTTATTCTGCTTTTGGCGGGGTGCTCCACGCTTCCCGAACAGCCTGACGAGATCAGAACCTCACGTGACAGGGCAGACCAGTATGCCGAGTATGGAGACAACTATTATCGTCGCGGGCAGTTTACTCAGGCACGCAACTTCTATGTTCTTGCGCTGAACATGGCACGTAGCGTTGAAAGCCATGAGCAGAGCGCGCGGCTGCACAACTCCATAGGACAGACCTGGCAGGCGCAGGGAGAGCTCGGGCAGGCACGGCAGCAATACCTCGAGGCTGAGCGTATAGCAATTCGTGCAGGCAATCCACGTCTCGAGGCGGACAGCGTAAACAACCTTGGAAAAGTTCTTATAGACCAGGGAGACCACGGGGAATCCATCGACCTGTTCGAAAAAGCAATTGAACTACTCCCGGAAGAAAACGAGGATGCCCGAAGGGAGGCTGTCATACGCCACAATCTCGGCACGGCATTGGCCGGGATCAACGAACTTGACGAGGCGCGTTCTCAGCTCGAGTGGGCACGGGACACAAACGAACGCCTGAACTATCGCCTCGAGCTCGCATCAAACTACTACATGCTTGCTTCGATAGAGTCACGCCAGGGAAACTTCGCGGCGGCGTATGAAAACGCGCGCCGGGCACTGGAGTTCGACCGTGCAATGGAAAACACGCGCGGCATAATGTCGGACCTTCGTGCGCTGTCGGATATCTCGCTCCGGATGAACCGACGGGAGCAGGCTCTGGAGTACCTCGACCGTGCTATTCGCGTGGCAGCGGGAGCGGCTGATAATGCAGCAGAGCGATCCCTTCTTGAGGATGCTGTCCAGCTCGCGGTGGAACTTGAACGGGAGGATGAGGCGGACGTTTACGAAGAGAGGCTCGATTCGCTATAACAATAACGATAAAGAGACGGAAACAGCCGATGAATGCTTCGCCCTCAGATACATCAACTTCCAATAACCTGGCGGTGCGCCTCTCGCTCGGATACCGTCGCCTCGGAACGTTTCTCGGGATCACCCTCGCGGTAGCGCTCTTTGCAGTCGCGGTATCGCTTGCGATCGTTCTGCCGCTCTGGCTTATTGCAACCCGGTTTCCGGCCCTGTACAGCGGAATTATCGGAGTCTCCCTCGGTGCTTTGCTGCTGTTCCTGCTGGTCAGAGCGATCCGTGCCGACCGGGCGCGCCGTCTTCGAACCGTGATCCGTCGGGGGGCGCTTTTATTTGCCGCCGTTGCCGCAGGCTACCTGGCTGCAGCCCTGATTGCCGCCGGATATCTGCTTGCAGGTATACCGGCCGCGGTTGTGGTTCTGCTCGCCATAGGTTTTTTTTGCGGATCGCCTGGCAGGTGAGCTTCGCCAATTACATAATGCACACGAGGAGTCAATGCGGGGAACAGAAAGGCTATCGGGAGCTACTGAGGGGATAAGAGGAATTCGCCACCGTCCTCCCGCGTTATCGACAGCTGTCGCCCCCGTAATCCTGTTACTGCTGCTCGTGGTCGCCCCGGCGGCCGGTGCTGAGTATCCGGCCATAGAGGAGCTGAACAACTCGGATATACTGTTCCGTCAGCTGCAGAATGATATCTCCGAGTTCCACCGGAACCGGCGGACGGAGAACGGTGCTCCGCCGCTGTCGTTTTTTCGCTATGAACTGAGCGAAGACGACACGTTTCTGCGAGTTGCATCCCGCCTGACGCTTCCGCAGGCAACAATTGCATCGCTGAACGGCCTTCGGGAGGCGCGCTTTCCATCTGATCTCGAGGAGATCGTTATTCCGAATCAGCCGGGGGTCTTCGCCCCGATCGAGCCGGACAGCGACCTCGAATATATGTTGAGCGGGCGTATTGATCCCGGTGAGCTGGACATTTTCACCGAGGAAGATCCGGATCCGGAGATGCGCACACCTGAGGATCCGGCGGTGTCTGAGGAACGTACAGTCGGCGAGGAAGGAATCAGAACAAGCGTTCACGTAGGAGAAAAAACTCGCGACTTTTATTTCTTTCCAGGCGATGACTTTACCGGGGAAGAGCGACGCGCGTTTCTAGGTATTCTGTTTCGCTCCCCACTCACCGAGTTTCGCATTTCATCACCGTTCGGCAGCCGACCGAATCCGTTCACAGGCCGTATGAGCTTTCATACAGGAATTGATATGGTCGCCCCTCCCGGCACTCCGATTCGCGCTGCACGCGAGGGTACTGTTGTAGCCGCGGATAGAGACAGAGTGTATGGAAAGTACGTCATTATCGAACATGATCGTGTTTTTACAACCTTCTATGGGCACATGAACGAAATTCGTGTAGACTTGGGCGAAAGTGTACAGGCAGGGACTGTTGTGGGAACGGTAGGCAATACCGGTCTGAGCACTGGTCCCCATCTGCACTTCGAAGTCAGGGTACGTGGAGAAGCAAGAGACCCTGCTCAGTTTATTCCGGGGTCCTGACGATGAAACTATTGACCGCCGCTCTCGCACTCATACTGCTTATTCTCACCGGATCACCGGCTTTCGCGGTCGAGACCATTATCGGGACAGTTCGTCTGTCGCGTGAGTTCATTTCAGCGGACCTGTCGGAAGTCAGCACCGAGCTGTATCCATCCGATATCATGCTTCTTGACGTGGATAACCGCGAATTCGTGGATGAAATCGAAGTTCGGGTATCCCTGCCTCGCCGGTTTTCCCGGGATCCGGAAATCACTATTGCCGCCCTCGTTTACGGAAACCTCGAGGAGGTATCCCTTGATGACGAAGAGTTGAGCACAAGAGGACGTCGACTCCACTTCGAGCCGCTGGTCGACGAAACATCGACAACCATTCGACTTCCGGTGCGTCCCGATGCTCCGCTTCGCTCCGGCGGCGGAAACCGGGTCGAGATTGCTCCGTCCGAGGAAGACTACCCGATCGCGATAACAGCACTACCGGTTGGTAAGGGACTGCCTTCCGACATCAGAGACCATCCGATCACGGTTACGGCAGTGCCTGTTTCGCGAGGAGTTGGAGAGCTGGCACTCGACCTGAGAACGAGGGATGGCAACGCGATCTCCTTTGAAGAACTTGAGAATGCAGAGCTGGAGGTCGATGATCGTCCACGTGATCCGTCCGACCTCTATATTGCGCCCGGATTCTACTCGATCCGGCTTCGCAGCGAACAATACGAGGAGATAACGGCCACAGCAGCGATCAACGAGGGAGAAACAAGCGAGGTACAGATTGAACTGTCGCAGCCTCCGGCGAAACTTTTCATAGATGCACCACGTGGAACACAGGTCTTTATAAACGGGTCATTTGTGCCTCGAAGCGTTGGAACAGAAATTGAACTGGAACCAGGCTATCATGAGCTTTCATACCATGTAGGCGGCCGCCCGGTTACCCGGACTATCGAACTCGCGCCCGGCACCTCATACACTGCGACACTGGACATGAGCATTGATATGCTCGAAACCGATTCCGGGGCTCCCAACGAAAATAACGGTCTCTTGAACGCCGAGAACGAATGAACATTCGACGAAAGCCGACAACACTACTTGTCACAGCAGCCAAATAGGAGTAAGAATTTTATTAAAGGTTCATCGTCGCTCGACGATAATCTTGTATGTCGGCTGCTTTAGTTCCCCTCCCAGTTTACTATTGCAGTTCGGCAACCGAACGGTTGGGCCGGTTCGCAAGAGCCGGCCCTTTTTTTCTGAGGCGTCCCTGCACGAGTGTGCCTGGCGGCTCTCTGAAGCGTCGGTTTGTGCGTCTGTCTGAGAGGGCTGTGTTTGGCCTCCATTTGCACGCCTGTCGCCTATGGTTGGCTTTCGTTTGTGCCCCTGTGTCCGGGATCGCTGCATGGCCGGAGAGCTGTTGACAGAGGTGGGAAAGAGGCCTGAGCTGAAAGGAGAATGCGCGTGCAGCTGCTTGTCTTGACAAAGGTTACGGCGCCACGTACCTTGAATTTATGAATCTTCCGCGCAGCCGAAAAATGCTGATTAACGTGCTTGTCGGTCTTGCAGTTCTGACCGCGATCACCGTCGGCATTGGACTAGGCCTGGCCCTTGCCTCTCAACGTAACATCCGCACACTCGACGATCACGCCGACGGCGAAATGGCGCTGCCTACTCAGGTGTTAGATCGTGAAGGTCGTCTCGTAACTGAGTTTTTTTCCTCTGAACGCAGGGACCTTATTTCGCTCGACGACATGCCCCGACACCTGGTCTATGCACTGATTGTGCGCGAGGATCGAAATTTTTTCGATCACAACGGCTTCAGCATACGTGGAACCCTGCGCGCCGCCTGGAACATCCTGTCCCAACAGTATGTTTCCGGGGGCAGTACACTCACCCAGCAGCTTGCCGGCCACATGTTCGACGACCGTGATGATTTTTCGGTTGCGCGAAAGCTCAGAGAACTGTGGTGGGCATTTCAGCTTGAACGCAGCTGGACGAAAAACGAGATTCTCGAAGTGTATCTCAACCGCATGTACTTCGGTCACAATACGTACGGTGTCGAAGCTGCAAGCCAGTTCTATTTCGGGAAATCGGCCACCGAGCTGATACCTGCCGAATCCGCGATGCTCGTTATACAGCTGGCAAGTCCTGCCCGCTATTCGCCGTTGCATAACCCTCAGCGGGCCCGAATTATGCAGCGGACCATTCTTAACCAGATGGCCGAAGAGGGCTACATAAGCCAGGAAGAGGCGGATTTTTCCTTCGAAGAATACTGGGCGAACTACGATTTCACACGGGCCAGCAGTGCGACTGCATTTCTCGACCGGGAGGATGAGGCACCGTATTTCAGTGAATACGTACGGAGCGAACTGGAAGGCGACATTCTGCTTGGCCGCCCGGTTGATATTAACCGTGCAGGGCTTATCGTTCATACCACTCTCGATCTGGATCATCAGAAGGTGGGCGAGCAGTATCTCCGGGAAGGAGTCGAGCGTGCGAATCGCTCCGTTCGGGAAACCCGTGAGAATGCACTGGAACGAGCCGGTGACATCATTCCCATGCTGGACATGATCGGCGTCACCTTCGACATGCCGGATCTGCGGGTCTCCGGCGAACGAAACCGGCAGGAGGCAAGGCAGTACTTTACCGAACAGATAAATCCCTTGCTTTCAGTTGCCAGTCTCCTGTTTGACACGACTGCCCAGGACGGCCTGTACAACGCGGTGCGTATGTCCCAGATCAGCAGGGCTCAGGCCTCGGGACAGGAAAACGTCCAGGGAGCCCTTGTCACCATGGAAAACGAGACCGGATATATCACCGCAATGATTGGCGGTGCTCAGTTCGAACGAATTGACCAGCTCAACCGCGCCGTTCAGGGCCGCCGCACCCCGGGTTCGGCATTCAAGTCTCTGTATTACGCCGCCGCGATAGATTCGGGAGAGATCACACCGGCCACCCAGCTCTACGACTCTCCGATCGTCTTTCGCAACGATGACGGGTCTTCGTATACGCCGCGCAACTATGCAGGGACATGGTCAGGACCGGTCCTCGCCCGCTACGCCCTCTCCCGGTCACTTAATATACCCGCAGTACGGGTCTTTCACCGGCTGGGCTTCACAGAATCGCTTAACACCTCCGCCCGTCTCTTGGGGATCCCCGAAGACAATATGGCGCAGCGCGGACTTCAGCGACGCTATCCTGTCGCTCTCGGAGTAAGCTCGGTAAGCCCCCTCGAAATGACTCGGGCGTATGCAACCATTGCTAACCAGGGTATGGAAGTCGAACCTTTGACTGTTCGCTACATTGAAGATCAAAGCGGGCAGGTCGTCGCTGAGCCGGAACGCGATCTTCGCGCCTCTCAGCGCGAACGTGGGCGTGAACTGCGGGTTATCAGTGAACAGGCTTCTTATATCATGACCGACATGCTCAAGGATGCTTTCGAAACGGGGACAATGCGGGCAAACAGCCCGGATGTACCTATGGCCGCCAAATCCGGAACCACGCAGAACTGGTCCGATGCCTGGGTCGCAGGATACTCGCCTCTTTACACGACCAGCATCTGGTTCGGATTTGATAGAGGCGGACGGAGCCTCGGCACGAATCAGTACGGAGCGGCCCTTGCAGGCCCGATCTGGACCAACTACATGAACGAGATCCATTCCGGCCTCGATGTACCGGAGTTTGAAAGACCTGAGAGTGGTATAGTGGAGGTTGAAATCTCGGAGGAAACCGGGCTTCTCGCCCACAGCGACTATTCGGGGCCTACTCGCGAAGAAATCTTCATGGAAGGCACTGAACCCACTGAATACTCGCCGCGTGAAAGCGAACGTATGGCGTTGGAATCGCGCCAGGTCAGCCGGCTTCAGTCGAGCGCAGAGCGAAGAGGGTTGCTCCCAAGTCGTGAACAGGCCGACCAGGCAATTCCGACAATCGACGAAGTGCTCGCCGGCGATACGGATGCGGGCGAGACGCTTCCGTCGGATCCCCCTGATACAGGTTCGCAGGTCGAGGAAGACATCGACGATCTGCCGGTGGATGAGTTCTTCGAAGAAGATGACGATGACGACGGCGGAAACCCGCTTCTGGACTGAACTATGCAATTGCCGGTAGACGAAATTATTGTGCGAAAACGTATCCGCCGTGACCTCGGAGACCTCAGTTCACTCAAAGGGAGCATGAAACGGCATGGTCTCATGAATCCGATAGTTATAAACCGGGCGAATGAACTTATTGCCGGTCACCGAAGGCTTGAAGCGGCACGGGAGCTTGGCTGGCATGCAGTTACGGTTCGTGTAGTCGACCAGGCGGATGCGGCCGACATACTCGAAATGGAAATCGAAGAAAACACGCACCGCAAGCCCCTCAGTACCGATGAGCTTGGCGATGCATATAAGCGTCTGGACTATCTGCGCAATCCCGGCAGAATACGACGGTTTCTCGAGTGGATTAAGGGGTTATTCCGACGGCTGTTCCGTCGGCCGACGCAGTAAGTGCCTCTGGTGCAGAAGTGCCTTCGGTCCGGACGAGACTGCCGATAGTTCAGGGAGTGTTATCCTCCTCGGTATTAGCCTGCTCTCGCAAGTCACTTTGCGAGAGAACGGCAAATGTCCCAACGGCAGTCTGTACTACCAGTGAATCCCGGTGAACGGCGATAAACGTATCACGGTCCACCGAAATCTTTGACACTGACTCAAGTTCCAGATCCGGACCAAAACGGCCGAGCCGCCACACGGAATCCTCATTGACGACGGCGAATACCGACTCATTATCGACAACAGCGATGCTTGACCGGCTAAAGACTTCCCGGCGTGAACTTGCCATCTCCGTCAGCTCATCCTGATCCAGGCGCACGAGTCTACCGGTAGTATCCGACAGGCCTTCGACAACAAGGTAACTCTCCTGTAACTCGCGTAACTGCCGGGAAGTAATACCGTCGACATCGGATCGGGCGGCGACGCGCCCGTCGTCGACAAACACGCGGGCAATTCGTCCTGTCGGGTTTCCGCCGCGGTCGGTTACCTCAATGAGATCGACGGTATCCGTCGGTGCTTCGAGTGCCGCTATCTCGTCGGGAGCTGCGACCTCCCTGTCAGGATCTTCATCCGTCTCGGCAAGGTCGGCAATTTCTACCTCATCGTCATCGAGAAGTTCTTCCCGGTCCTCAGCGATAGCATCCCTTTCGGCCTGCACCTGCTCCTCCATTGCGGCAACATCGGCTTCAAGTTCTTCAACGGCCTCCGCCTGTTCTGCCAACTCCGCAAGCCGCTCCGATAACGCTTCTTCTGCGATCCGGATCCGTTGTTCGGCTTCGGCGCGCTCTTCATCGGTGAGCTGGTCAATCACTTCCCGTTCCCGCAGGAGTTCCCGCTCTCTTTCATCGAGCTCTTCGAGTTCAGCGGCGAAACGTTCGCGTTCAGTCTCGAGCTCCTCCCGCTCGAGCTCGATGACATCCTCCATAAGAGAGACGAGTGCTCGCCGCTCTGCAATACCCATATCCTCTCGCTCTCGAAGGTCCCCGATTACGGCTTCATCTGCGAGCTCGAACGGATCAACCAGAGCCCGCCCCCTCCGCAGCGGAATAACCATTTCTGTATTGCCGGGCCAATCACTGTACACAGTGGATAACCCTACCGAGTCAGACGAAAGGCGATCGGTCACAACGTCCTTGTACCGCTCTTCGAAATTGGCGAGATCGCCTCTATGAACAGCATTATAGATGGTGGCGAGTTCGGCAATAAGCCCCGCACCATCACTTGAGTATCCGTAAGCACTCTCGAGGTACCCTGATACCATGAGCCGGAGGTTGCGAATGTGATCAACCCGCGCGCTCGGCAGGACGATAAAAATGTCCGCGTCGAAGCCCTCCAGTTGCTCGGGGTCCACGGCCCGTTCGACACGATACCTGCCAAAGTATTCGCGACTATCACGATCGCCCAGTTCCTCCTGCCCGAGAAATTCGCCGATTGAGCGTATCATCTCGACCGATTCGGACACCGAAACCGGGCCTTCATAATTCACGAACTCGATTTCCGCGTCGGCAGTACGCCTGAGTTCATCTTCCGCAACATCAAGTGCGAAGAGTCCCGTTTGTGCGAGCAGTGCCAGGCTCACGCAGAACGCTGTCGAGATGATGTATATTCGCTTCATATTGCTATAACCCCTGTATACTCCGCTCCAGCGACCATTCCTGCAAAACACCGATACTACCATTCAGAAGCTTCACGGCGCTTCCTGTGAATTGCCCGAGCAATCGGCTCGCCTGTTGCCGTGCTGCCGTACTTCCGGCCTTGTTCGGCAAGCGGGCGATCGTTTCGATTGCGTTTCGGGAAATCTCTCCGCCCTGCCGCCATACCAGTTCTATTGCGTCGAGATACGCACCATCCATCTCAGCGGAAACGCCTGCGCCCCCTGCTCTTCGGTACACAACATCAATCAATTCCGAACGCTCATACCGATACGAGTATCCAAGAAGCGAAAGCCCCTTAATCACGGAATCCGGATGGTCATGGGCGCGCTCTCCGAGCGCATGTTGTTCGAGACCGGCTGCTGCCCTGGCATCGCCAATCCTTCCAAGCAGGGTGAAGGCGCGCCGCACGAGCTCAGCCGGCATAGCGACTCTTTCCGCCCCCCGGTTCGATCCACCGGTAATCGTAAGGAGAAGTTCACTCGCCCAGAGCGACATGCCACGAAGGTTTCCATCCGAAATCGCTGCTTCGAGGTCATTTACAAAACGCCCGGCAGCTGCTGTATCTCCTCCCTCAATCATACCCCATCGGACCCGAAACTCGGTTATGCTCAAAAGCCGGTGGCGATGTGCCACGGATACCGGACCAATACGACCATCCGCAGCCGCCCCGCCATTAGCCCCGCGGAACGCCCTGCCGCCAACCCCTGACAGTACGACTCCGTGAACCGTCCACTCACTTCCCGCGACCGCCACATGGCCCTGCCGGCCGACAACCGGTCGGGAGAGCTCACCGCCGCCGCTGTGTGTCTGTACTGTCATCAAGGGCCGCCCGGCACTGTCAATCCGCCTGAAAACCCCGTCAGGTTCGGTTATGATGAAGGTTCCGTCACCCACCGCCGCAGCACCGAAAAGCGAATCCGCTATCTGTTCGAATTCACGGTCGGGCCTGCCAGTGTGCCGTAGCAATACACCCTCATCCGTAAACAGGGATACCGTACCATCGGAATCGACGAAGACATTCTCGACAGACGCACCGCTTCCATCTGAATCACCCCGGGCAAGTACACGGCGTTCACCCTTCTGAGGCTCCACAATCTCGACCCGATGCCCTTCGTATACCAGAACCAGCTCATCGTCCGCATTGATCGCCATATGCGACGGCAAACGATCCAGTTGGAAACTCCGTTCAATATCCGCCTGTGCGTTAAGGACAAGTAACTCTTTATCTTCTGAAACAATGTGAATATCGCCGTTGCTTCCGAGCGTCGGTCCGAGCACCGGAGTATGGCCGGGATCAATCGCCCATAGAGGCTGACCGGCATAGTTAAGAGCTCTAATTCCACCTGTTTCATACGCAAGATACAGAAATCCCCGGTTGCTTGCAGCCATGGATTTAAGTTCTTCGCCATCATTATGCTGAAGGCGCCAGGCTATGCGACCACCTGGAGACACTCGTTTGATATTACCGCTTTCGGTACTGAAAACTACTGAACCATCTGAGAGAGCCATTATGTGTTCACCCGCCGCTTCCGGAAGCCGTATCCGTACCGACCGATTGCCTTCACGGTCCAGGCGATACAGCCAGCGGTCATTAACAGCAAAACTCACATTCCCACGGTCGTCCACCACTACGTCGGATTCAATCGGGCCCGAGGCGACATTTCGCCATGTTTCCACCCCCGAAAGATCAGCCGACGCGGTGATAAGAACCATCAGCACAAAAAACAATGTTACACGTACGTGCCACGAGCGTCCCGGACAAGGGCTTTCGTCGCGGGCTCCGGAATGTTGCGCATCGTATTGTCCACACATTTGTGAAATCGTGAACGCTGTGACAATCACACAATAAAGCATATCACGAGCGTGGGATAAATGAGAACGAGAAGCGCACAACAGGCAGTGTATGGCTACACAATCGCCCGCTACATAGGCTATAATGACGTTTAATGACCAATCGGAAGCTTGGAAGCCTACCGACAATAAAACGCCTTCCCTCATACCTTCACGTTGTTGAAGCGGCGAAACAGGAAGGAATGGAATACATCTCGGGCACCGTCATCGCTGAAGAGCTTGAACTCGAGCCAATACAGGTTCGAAAAGATCTCGCGGTGACAGGGATCGTAGGAAAACCCCGTCGAGGCTTTCCGGTCGACGAGCTCATGCACGCGATTACCGCTTTTCTGAGATGGGACCGGGAGACACCGGCAATACTTGTTGGTGCCGGCCACCTCGGGTCAGCACTGCTCGGCTACGTGGAGTTCCCTAAACATGGGTTGAATATCATAGCGGCATTCGACACGAATGAGGCCAAAATCGGAAGGACAATCAACGAGACTCCTGTGTATCCTGTCGAACGACTGCAGCAGATTATTTCCGAGCACAGTATTGAGGTCGCAATTCTCACGGTGCCTAATCGGCATGCTCAGGAGATGACCGACCTGCTTGTATCCGCCGGAATAACCGCCATCTGGAACTTCACAAATCACAAAATAAAGGCTCCTGAAAAGGTGGTTGTCCAGAAGGAAGACCTCAGTTCGGGCTATGCAGTGTTAAGTGTAAAAATCAGGGAACAACACGCAGGGTCCTCCGACGAGATTCACGCGCACTCGCCGAATACCTCCGAGGAGACATCCTACTCGCAACAGATCGGGGTGTAACATTACGCATGTCCGATAGCATCCGGAATCCTCTTGACGGGCACCGAAAAGGGCTGATCTCCGGTCTGAAACGCCGACTGAAGCATTTGAGACCGTGGGCAAATCGGCACAAAATCGAATGCTACAGGGTATTCGACTGCGAGTCGGGAGACCTGCCTCTTCAGATCGATCTGTATGGACCCTATCTGCACGTATGCGAAGTTGAGCATCCTGAAGAGGGATCAACGGTTTACGGCGATACGTGGCTGCCGGCCATGGCCGAAACCGCCGCCGCAACACTCGGAATCCGGTCCGACCGAACATTCACGAAGTTCCGTCCGAAGCGTATGCCTGGCGAGCAACACGAGAAACGTTCGGGCCCGTCCTTTTCGACCTGGGTCTCTGAAGCCAATCTGTTATTTAAGGTCAATCTCACAGACTACATAGACACCGGGCTGTTTCTCGATCATCGGATTACCCGGGGTATGGTTGCCGACATGGCCGCAGGGGCCCGCGTCCTTAATCTCTTCTGCTATACCGGAGCCTTCAGCGTCTATGCGGCTGCCGGCGGCGCCGTTTCCACAACAAACGTTGACCTGTCGAACACATATCTCGATTGGGCTAAGGAGAATTTCGAGCACAATGGCTTGCTTGCCACAGGTTTTCACGAATTCTGTAACGAGTGCGTATTCGATTTTGTAGACCGGGAAGTACGCACGTCAGACAAGCAATGGGATATTATCGTACTCGATCCACCCACGTTCTCAAACAGCAGAAGAATGAATCGCACCATGGATATTCGCCGCGATCATCCGGAACTCATCCAGTCATGCCTTCGTCTGCTGTCACGGGATGGTGTGCTCGTATTTTCAACCAACGCCCGACGATTCTTTCTTAACCCCAAAATGCACAAAAACGGCATGGCCGGAAAACGCAGGCCGAAGGATCTCACCAACGAAACCACCCCTGAGGACTTTGCGAGAACGCGGCCACATAGAACCTGGCTCTTCTCCTGAGATTCGACCACTCTTGAAATTCGAATACGGTTGAGACCCAGGTACTATTGAGAGTCTGGTACTGTGCAGGGAAAATCGTCCTATTCTATTACCAGTCGATGATACCGCTTCTTCCCGGCCCGCAGCATAAGTTCCCGGTCTCCGGTGTCCGGAAAAGTAATATTCTGCTCCTCATCCGGGACCTTCTCATCGTTAATGCGGGCGCCACCCTGTCGAATGAGACGTCTCGCCTCACCTTTGGAAGTGCAAAGCCCGGCTCGAACGAACGCATCTACTACGCTGAGACCCTGCTCAATTTCGTGAACTGAAATTGTAGTCGTAGGAATCTTCTCGGTTGCACTGCCGCCTCCGAACGCGGCTCGCGCGGCCTCAAGCATTTCGTTGGCCTTCTCGGTCCCATGAACGATATTTGTGAGTTCCCACGCCAACCTTTCCTTTGCCTTGTTCAGTGCACTGCCTGAAACGGACGTCAATGACTCTATTTCCTCAAGGTCAAGAAACGTATAAAGCTTCATGAACCGCGCCACATCCGGATCGGGAACATTTCGCCAGTACTGGAAAAAGTCGTACGGGCTGCATAGTTCCTCGTTGAGAAATATGGCTCCCTTTTCGCTTTTTCCCATTTTATTCCCGTCGGCACGGGTTACAAGGGGAAACGTCAATCCCTGAACTTCGCTGCCCTCAACGCGTCGAATCAGATCTATACCGGCAACGATATTGCCCCACTGATCATCTCCGCCGAGCTGGAGATTAACCCCCCGGTCGCGGTGAAGGCACAGATAATCATAGCTCTGCAACAGTTGATAATTAAACTCAATGAAGCTCAAGCCTGTCTCAAGTCGCATTTTGTATGTTTCAAAAGAAAGCATACGATTAACGGAAAAATGCCGTCCTATATCCCGGAGAAATTCAATATAGTTCAGCCCACGCAACCACTCGGCGTTATTGACCACTTCCGCGTCCGCCTGAACCGACTGCAGAAATTCACGAATCTGTGAGCCCATTGCATCGGCGTTGGCATCTATTTCCTCTGTTGTCAGCATTCTTCGCATCTCGGTCTTACCGGAGGGGTCCCCTATCTGGGCAGTCGCCCCACCGACAAGCGCAATCGCCTTGTGTCCTGCACGGGCAAGGTGGGCCATTGCATAGAGCGGCACCATGTGGCCGATGTGCAGACTCCGCCCCGTCGGATCGAAGCCTGCGTAGAATGTGCAAACGTACTCATCGAGAAGTCTTCGTACTTCCGCTTCATCCGTGACCTGGGAGACAAATCCGCGCTCGGAGAGCACATCATACGCGGATTTCCGTTCACCTGTGGGAGTGCCCATCCTTATTCAACTCCTGGTCGCTGATAGTTGCGGATCTCGTGACGAATTCTGGCGGCGAGTTCTTCGACCGGAACCCGTACCTGCTCCATGCTGTCGCGAAAGCGAAGGGTTACCGTCTGGTTCTCTTTGGTTTCATAGTCGACAGTAACGGCGAACGGTGTTCCAACCTCGTCCTGCCGACGATATCGCCGTCCAATTGCTCCGCCCTGATCATAAAAGGTTGTGTAATCGAGTCGGAGTTCGCGTTCAATTTCACGGGCAAGATCCGCCAGGCCGTCCTTTTTTACGAGTGGAAACACACCGACGGTGACCGGAGCGATTTCGGGATGAAACCTTAGAACAGTCCTGACATCATTCTCGGCAACCTCTTCCTCTTCATATGCATCGCATAACGCAACAAGGACACTTCTGGTGAGCCCCACAGCGGTTTCAACGATGTAGGGAATATAGCGCTCCTTTGTTTCGTCCTCGAGATAACTGAGGTCCTTCCCGGAGTACTCTGCATGCCGCGACAGGTCGAAGTCGGTACGGTTGTGAATACCTTCGAGCTCCTGCCAGCCGAACGGATAGTAGTATTCGATATCGAACGCCTTCTTGGCGTAATGAGCCAGCTCGTCCGGTCCGTGTTCGCTGAAGCGCAGATAATCAGGTCGAATTCCGAGTCTCTTGTAGTATTCCATCCGCGCTTCTTTCCAGTGCTCAAACCAGGCTTCATCCTCGCCAGGCTTCACGAAATACTGCATTTCCATCTGCTCGAACTCGCATGTCCGGAAGATGAAGTTCTTTGTCACAATTTCGTTGCGGAATGCCTTGCCGACT
This sequence comes from uncultured Spirochaetaceae bacterium, assembly GCA_964565375.1. Classification (GTDB taxonomy): domain Bacteria; phylum Spirochaetota; class Spirochaetia; order DSM-27196; family SKKC01; genus SLAN01. The sequence goes on along the minus strand of CAZMEV010000013.1, from coordinate 2,285 downwards.
TGTGCGATTCCGAACGGGATTTTCAAGCGGGATGTCTGCACTACGTTCTTGAAGTTCACATAACTGCCCTGTGCAGTCTCGGGTCGCAAGTAGACCGTTGAACCGGAATCTTCAGTCGGTCCCAGATGGGTCTTGAACAGCAGATTGAAGTCACGCGGTTCACTCAGCGGATTGCCCTTAGGGCTGGTGCGAGTCTGTCGCTGCTCCTCGGTAAGATGATCCCAGCGCATGCGTTCATTTGTTACGGTATCCTCGACCATCTTGTCAGAAAACCCTGCGACATGACCGCTCGCCTCCCACACTTTGGGATGCATCATAATCGCCGCATCAAGGCCGACAATATTATCGTTGAGTTGAGTCATTTCGCGCCACCAGAAGCGCTGAATATTGTTCTTCAGCTCGCTTCCGAGCGGCCCGTAGTCCCAGGCGGACGAAAGACCGCCATATATTTCCGACGAGGGATAAATGAATCCGCGTCGTTTCGCGAGACTTACAATCTTTTCCATGGTTACGTTCTGTTTCGGATCACTCATTGCCTATCTGTCCTTCCAGCCTTTTCGAATATTCTCCACATCATAAGTTGCTTCGACACAGGGCCCTCACCGGGGCCCTGTTGAGCCAACCTGTTCCTCTGCAAACATGATGCATGCATCGAGGCGTTCGAAGGTCTTCTGAGCCCCGAGAAGCTTCATGCTTGCAAACAGTGGTGGTGACGCCGTGCTTCCTGTTACCGCAACACGCAACGGCATAAGCAAAGCGCCGAGCTTAATTCCTTTTTCCTCAGCCGCCGCACGAAATCGTTCTTCTATTTCCTCGTCCGGGAGGTCGGTGAATCCCTCGAGCAACTCCCGGGCAGTCCGAAGGAGTTCCGGCACGTCCGAGGCCTCCATTTTCTTCGGCGTCAAACGCTCCATGTCCCACGAATCGACCGCTTCAAATATGAACCGCAGCAGATCAGGAGCGTCACAGAGGCGTTTGAGCCGTTCGTGAATGATCGGCAGGGCTCCTTGGAGGATCTCATCCTCCTGTTCGGTTGGAGGTTGCGAAATCAGCCCTGCAGCCTCGAGAAACGGCATTACAAGCTCCTTAACCTCCTCCTGAGAGCGGGCCCTGATATAACTGCCGTTAAACCATTCAAGTTTCTTATAATCAAAAACTGCGGGGCTTTTTGTGAGCTTTGCCGGATCAAAAAGCTGCCGAAGATCCTCGAGGCGAAAGAATTCTCTCGAGTCGTCGTAGGACCAGCCGAGACGCGCAAGATAGTTGACGAGCGCCTCCGGCAGATAGCCCTGATTTCTGAACTCCAGAACGCTTGTTGCCCCGTGACGTTTGGAAAGCTTCTGCCCGTCCTTGCCCATGACCATCGGAAGATGACAGAACTGCGGCGGCTCCCAGCCGAACGCATCGTAGAGAAGCACATGCAGGCTGGCTGTCGGAACCCACTCCTGTCCACGTAGAATGTGACTGATCTGCATATGGTGGTCGTCTACCACGTTTGCGAGGTGATAAGTCGGCATTCCATCAGACTTCAACAGCACCGGGTCCGGGATAATATCCTTGTTCTTTCGTTTAATGCGCCCTAAGAGCAGATCGTCGTACTCAGTTGTTCCTTCAAGCGGCACCTTGAAGCGAATGACCGGAGCAATACCCTCATCACGGAACTGCTGCTTCTCGCCCTCGCTCATATCGCGAAACTTGCGGTCGTATCCTTTTCGGACACCCTCCTGTCCTGCAGCCTCCCGCTCCGCCTTCAACGCTTCTGCACTGTCGAAGGCCTCATAAGCAAGGCCCTGCTCGAGCAGCCACTGCGCGTGCTTCCGGTAGAGTTCGCCACGCTCGCTCTGGATATACGGACCGTAGGGACCGCCGACATCCGGTCCTTCATCCCAACGGAATCCTACCCAGTCGAACGTGTCGTATATGTCCTGCAATGCACGTTCGTCGTATCGCTCACGATCGGTATCCTCGATACGCAGAACAAACGTACCGCCCTGACTCTTGGCGAAGAGATAATTGAACAACGCCGTTCGAAGTCCGCCGATATGCTGCATACCGGTCGGAGACGGCGGATAGCGTACGCGTATATCCATACTGCTCCAGCACCTGTTGACGAATGATGTGAGTCGGCAGTATAGCCACGCCCTTACCGAGGGGTCAACATTCGGAATGTCTCACTACGAGCGCCTGACGCGGTGTGCTGCCGGTACACGGGCCCCTCGCGGCACACGGGCTCCTGCCGGCACACGGGCTCCTGCCGGCACACGGGCTCCTGCCGGCACACGGGC
>CAZMEV010000012.1:25178-48318 GCA_964565375.1 uncultured Spirochaetaceae bacterium | reverse complement strand
CCGGCTCGAGGAAATAGTAGCCGAGCTCGAAGAGGCCATTGCTGAGTATGAGCCGGTTCGCGACCAGTTGCGCCGGGAACGGGAGGCCGCGCGTGCAATTCGCGAAGAAGACGGCGAAGAGGAGTTTGAGTCGTACTATCTTGAGCACGTGCGCCCACTCGAGCAAATTACTCCCAGGCGATACTTGAACGTCCGCTACTGGGCGCTCTCTGCCTTGAACATGCGTAGATACGTGTTCGGCCGCATGTACACGATTGTGCGGGCGAATAACTTCATGAACCCGGACGCCGAAGATGTCGTGGCATATCGCAAGGTGCATGACCGGGCTCTGCGACTGTTAAGCGATTATGTCCACGATTACCTGATTCTGGAGGATATCTGATTATGAAGAGTAAAGGTTTAAGAGATATCCGGCAGTTCCTGTTCGTTGTCAGTGCCATTGCTATCCTCCTTATAGCCGGCTGCGAGGAACCGTCAGTGTCGATTAACGCTAGGCTGGGAGATTTTTTTGACGACTTAGGGGACGCTACAAGTAATTCCGAACATGCGCGCCTTGTGGATCGGCATTTTCATCCGGATACTGAAAGTCTCAGCCAAATTCGAACTGCCGAGTTCTGGGGCAATACGAAGTTTGACAGCCCGAACGTTTCTTCATACTCGTGGAATCGCACAGGTGATTCGAGCAGTAATGACTTCGGTGGTACGACACGAGTTTCTGTACGCGTCGATCCTTCAGGTCCTCCGGCCTTCGATGCACACTTTTTTATGGACACAAGTGGCGGAGATCAGAAGATACGTGCGATTGATCAGGACCCGAGCGACGACGACGTACTTATAAAATCTCTCCCCACACCCCTCTATTCTCCATAAGCCCCATCGCGGCAGGCACTGCGGTTTTACGCTTGATCTGCAAGCAGCCTGCCGCAAAATCACGTTCCGACAATTCTGAAACTAATTTTAAAAATTACTTTCAAAATCCCGGGCCCTGGCTTTTGGCTTGGCGGTCATCAGCGGGCCCCTGGCTGCTGGCCGTGCCGGTCGGCAGCCGGCCCCTGGCGGTCAGCGTCTGCCAGGCCGTATCGAATGAATCGGCCCCGGCGCCTACAGCATATACTCCCCGATCAACGGATCCACAAGTACAAGCAGTACGACAATAACGAGCGCGGGGAGAAAGTTGGCGGTCTTTATCGTTCGTATATTCAGCAGATTCATCGAAATCATCATAACCATGACCCCGCCGACGCCGCTGATCTCGCTGAGCATGAGCTCGGTGACAAGCGGCCGAAGCAGTCCGGACAGAAGTGTCAGGCCGCCCTGGTAGATGAGAATTGAAAGGGCTGAGAAGCCGACACCCACACCGTAGGCGGCCGTCAGCAGTATCGCCATGAACCCGTCCATAACCGACTTGGTCAGAAGCAGCGCGTAGCTTCCCTGTGCGCCGGCTTCGAAGGCGCCCACGATGGCGAGTGCCCCGACACAGAAGAGCACGCTCGCGGTGAGAAATCCTTCGGCGAATGGCCTCGGAGTGCCGTCGTCGTGCGCGTGTGAAGCGGTGAAGCGCTTGCGAAGCTGTTCACCGAACCGCAGGATAATATCTTCAATTCCCATTGCGGTTCCGGCGAGCCCGCCGATGACCAGCGACAGTGCCATGTAGAGTATGCGCTCGGACTCGAGCGCCATCGATATACCAATAATCATGGCCACCGCACCGACGGCGGTGAAGACGACATGTTTGTACCGGTCGCCGAGCCGGTTGCCGAACAACAGTCCAAGCGTGGTGCCGAGAATAATGGTCGCGGCGTTGACGAATGTCGGGAACATGACCGCGAAGCTACCGGGCTTTGCGAACGCTGGTCAATCGGTGTCGTTTCCGGCTGCGGGGGCAGGCGCAACTTCGGCGACCGGCACCCCGAATATGAAGTACCCGAGAATAACTGACAGCATAAGTGCGTACAGAAGCATAAGTGCCGTCGATGACCATAGGTCAAGAATAAGGGCGGAGACCGGACCGCCAAGTGCGACTGCGCTGCCCCAGACGAGGGCAAAGAGGTTCTGGTAGGTAGCCCGGAGGTCGGGGTGGCTGCACGATTCGACATAGTTCACCGAGCCGGTGTACAGCAGGGCGAACCCGACACCGTGCAGGGCGCTGACAAGGATGAAGATCCAGGTCGACGGGGTTCCCGCGAATGCCGCGTAGAGCAGGAGCTTGAGCACCTGTGAAGCAACACCTGTGGCAATAACCGGCTTCACGCCGACTTTCCGGATGAATCCTCCGACGTGATACATAAGCGGTATTTCCGGCAGGGCGGCCGCACCGAGTGCGAGGCCGGTGATAATGTATCCGGCGCCGACCTCTTCGAGAAAGAGACTTGTGTACAGGAAGGCGCTGTTTACGCCGAGCGAGGCGAAAAAGGCGAACACGAGAAAGCGGCGGATAGCCCTGTCGCCTTTGAGATGCTCGATCGGCAGCCGTACCGGTTGCGGACGCGCATGTGCTTTTGCTCCCGCGACCATCGCGAGCAGACCGAAACCGGCGGCATGCAGCGCAATGGGGGTAGCCACATGACCGGTGCCGGTAATGAGAAACCCGGCGCTCGCGGTCGCCACGACAAAGCCGGCTGAGCCGAGCATGCGAAACCTGCCGTACTCAGCGGTGTTACCGTCGGTGCGGTGAAGAAACTGAAGTGTCTCGGTATTAATGAGTGGTACAAGCGGCCGCGCAAAAAAGCCGCCCACAAGCGCGCCGCCGAGAATGAGCGCGCTCACGGCCGTTCCCGATAAACCGTCGACGAAACCGGGCACAACGAGAAGCAAGGCCGCGAGCATCGCGGCCACCGCGCTGAAGGTCAGAATGCCTTCGGCAATACGGAAGCGGTCGCTTATGTAGCCTGCTGCCGGGGAGGCGAGCACGCCAAGCGCGTTATACAGAAAAATCGCGCCGCCGACAATCTGATTGACGCCGGATACTCCCGCATCGGAGAGAACCGTCGAGAAGTACATGGTGAAAAACGGAACACCGAAACCGAACGAGAGAAAGTACAGCAGATGCAGCAGCCCTATCCGGACCGTTCCTTCGGGAGCGTGAGTGAGCCGTGTCATGAATACCGTTGACCCTATCCGTTCGCCGCTTTCGGTGCAATGCTGATTCCGACGCTGAATGATCATTCCGATGCCACAACCCCGGTCTATCGGCGCTTGTACTCGCGCATAGGGCCCTTTAGACTCCGAAGGCATATCGGCAAAGGAATGGGCAACGGATGAAACTCTCGAGGAAGCTTAATTTCGCGGTGGTGGCGGTTGTGGTCGGTCTCGGCGTCAGTATCGGTCTTCTGACCAATACGGTTCTCAACGCCCGGGGGCTGCAGGAGCTGCAGGATTCCACGCGTGTTGCGATTCGCGAAAGCAACGCGGTGCTCTCGATTACCCAGCGGTTCATGTATACCGGTGAGGATATGGAACCGATGCTCGATGAGTACTATGAACGCATCGAGGCTTCGCAGGATGCCATGTCGGCGCTTGCCGACCACCCGCAGCTGTGGCGGCTGCCGGAACAGCTTCAGCGGAATATCCGGGCGTCGGAGGGAATGTGGAATCAGATGAGCGGGCGTCAGCTTGCCGAGGTCGGCGAGGAGATCAACTCGCTCATTGAAACCGGGATTCCCGGTGTTGAAGGCACGCCGGGCATTTACCCCATACAGCTTGAAGCAGGCGACGGACTGCCGATCACCGTTCGAAACTCCCTGCAACGGGCTGAGCGAAGGATTAATCAGGCCGCTGAGATTGCCGGCGGATTTCTCGATGAGACGCTCAATGAAGTTGCCTCGGTTATCGCCTCTACTTCTGCGGCGATTGTCGAGTTTAACCTTCGTGTTTCGCTTGCCGTAGCATCGGTAGTTGCCCTGCTCAGCGTGCTTGTCATCATGGGACTCGCCCGCAGCCTTACGAGACGCGTCGCAGGGATAGAGACGGCAATGCGCGAGATGGCGCAGCGCAACTTTAATGTAGACGCGAAGGTTCCCGGGCGGGATGAACTTGCAGCGCTCGGTGCCTATGTGGGAGAGGTCCGGGATGCAGTCTCCGAGTTTTTCCGCGCCGTTCGCGAGGCGACGAATCAGACACTCGAGCTTCAGGATAATCTTGGATCGTCTACCGAAGAGGCAAGCTCGGCGCTGAATCAGATCTCCCGAAATATCGAAGGAATCCGTGACCAGTTCATCCGTCTCAATCAGAGCATTTCCACCACCGGTGAAGCGGTACGAACCATCGACGGGCGGGTGCAGGAGCTCTCCGGGGATATCAACACGCAATCGCAGCAGGTCGACACCGTCTTCTCCTCCATCGAGGAAATGAACGCGGGCGTGCAGAACGTCACCAACCTGTCGGCCGAGCGAATGAAACGCGTTGAGAGTATGCGCGAGACCGTCTCCGAGGGTGCCGAAACCGTTCGGGAAACCAACGGCATAGTCCACTCGATATCGCGCGAAATCGATGACATGCTCGAGATCATCGAAATAATAAATTCCATAAGCGAACAGACCCACCTGCTGTCGATGAACGCGGCAATAGAAAGTGCCCATGCCGGGTCGGTCGGGGACGGATTCGCGGTTGTCGCCGACGAAATCGGCAAGCTCGCCGACAGCACCTCGGAGAACGCCTCGCGCATCGAGTCGAATCTGAAGCGGGTGACCGACGAGATAGCGCGGGCGCGTACAGCAAGCGAAACATCCGACAACAGTTTTACCCGCATTGAAGAGGAAGTCGACGGATTTGCGGACGCCATGTCCGAGGTTTCCGCCAGCATGCAGCAGCTGTCGCAGGGAAGTCGCGAGATTCTCGATTCGACCGCCGAAGTCTCACGTATTACCGACCGCATTAAGGAGGGGTCTCAGGAGATGCTCGAGAGCGCTGCCGAGATCCGAAAGGCCATGGACGAGGCCGACAGCGTTTCCTCGGATGTTGCCAACGGCGTAAAAGAAATAGACCAGGGCGCAAAAGAAATTCTCGAGAGCATGAACGCCACCAACGATGTGAGCCTTCAGAACCGCGAGCAGCTGCACCAGCTCGACCGACTGCTGGCGACGTTCCGCGCGGCGGAAAGCAGTTCGCAAGATTTCAAGGTCGATGCTGCGTCGCCGTCAAACGGCGGGTCGACGGGAAACGGGTCATAGCGCCGCCTGCGTCGCTTCGGGGGCGCTGAGTGCCGCACCTGCACTCGCCTACAGCAGCGACAGCAGGGCAAAGCTCCCAACGCCCACGACGACGGTCAACCCGATGCTTCTCGTAGTTCCGGCGACCCCGAGCGCAAGTGCGCCGGCGAGGATATGCGGCGCTGAAAACGCGAGTCCCGGCGCCTCACCGGTAAGCAGCAGCTGGTCGGCGAGCAGTGCGGCGATTACGGCAACCGGTACGTAGTCGAGCCACTGGGCAAGCGCTTCGGGAATCGAAAAGCGGCGTGCGAGCACGAGCGGCAGCACCCGCGGGACGACGGTAACCGCCATGCTCGCGAGAATGAGCATGAGCACTTCCGGTCGCACGCTCATGAGTGCCTCCTGCGCTCGGCAATGAGTCCGACCGTCGCGGCAATCAGGGTAGTGGCGACGAGATTCATCGGGTTTGGCCTGACGGTTTCGAGCCCGACGATGAGAAGCGCGGCGAGCAGCGCGACGCCGGCTCTAACCATCAGCCTCGGATCCCTCTTTGAAAACTGAAGCATGAGAAGCGCGGCGAACATGGCTGCCAGCGCGAATTCCAGTCCAAGGTTTTCGACTGCCCCCGCAAGTGTCCCGGCAAGCGCGCCAACGATTGTTCCGGCGACCCAGGAGAGATAGGAAGTGACATTCAGCGAAATAAGCCATGCAGCCGAATGAAGCCTGCTGCCCATGAGACTCGAAGAGAGCGCGAAGGTTTCGTCGGTGAGCTGGGCGCCGATCCAGACGCGGCGTCCGAATGAGTGGTGGCGCACGTGCGGGGTAATGGCGGTGGAGTAGAGAAGGTGTCTGAGGTTGATAAGGAACACGGTGCCGATAAGCGCCGCCGCCGAACCGGTGTACAGCTCGGCAAAGACAAACTGCGAAGAGCCGGCGAACACGAGCAGCGATAACAGACCGACCTCGGCAACGCTCAGGCCTGCTTCCATTTTGACAACGCCCGCCGCGAAGCCGATTCCGAGATAGGCAAGTGCGACCGGGGACGCCGCGCGCGCACCCGCGGTAATCGTGTGGAACAGAGGGGATGAGTTGTTCATGATTCGATTGGGGCACTTATAGCATGAATGGGCGGGGCGTTGCATGGGGCTTCAGGCGATTTCAGCTGGTTTCGTCGGGCGAAACCTTGGAAGTGCCGGCCTTTTCATAGGAAACCGGACGGTCCGTGGAAACGTAGCTCTGGTACGCGCCGGCGCCCACCGCAGCGATAATGGCCGCGCCGAGCGCGGCTTCTTCTCTGTATTCCGGCGAATACAGGGGTACGTTCATCTCCTCCTCGAGGATTCTGCACAGCAGAGGATTTCTGCGGAGGGCGTTGCCGACTCCGATCACCCGTTCGGTACGCGCCCGGTCATGTGCGGGTAGATCGTTGAAGTACGTTTTGAGTTCGCTGACGATACCCCGCAGAAACCCTTCGACAAGATAATCATGGCTGAAGTTGCCTCTGCTGATGTTCCGGATTGACCCCCGTTTTGAAGGATCGAGCCGGGTGCCGAGAAACTGCGTTGAAACGTCGAGCTTAAGCGATTCCTGCAGTTCATCGTAGGGGATGGAGTTCATCTGTTCGAGCAGACTGCCGGGATCGATGCCGGTGTATTTCCGGCATATCTCCCGGAACAAGCTCTCGAGCAGACGATACGAGCTGCCGCCTGTTATCGAAGAGCCGGCAAAGAGAAAGTCACCCCCGGGAAACGGGCGTATTTCAAGCTGCCCTGTCCATCCGTAGTGCTCGCCCCGCCGGGCATCGGGGGCGGGTAAATTCGGTGAATAGACACTAAGCTGTGCCGACGTTCCAATACTTATCAGCGGTTCCCGTGTGGGGTCCTGGACCGAGCCGATGTACCCCGCCTGGTTGTCACCCACTGCCGCAAACACATCTACACCCTCCTCGGTGGTACCGAGAATGGTCTCCGCCGATACAACCTCGGGGACGAATTCTTCCGGGATGCCGAGCGTTCGGTACGCATCCCGGTCAAACCGCTGCGTCTGCAGATCGAAAAGGCCGAGTGAATGCGCGTCGGTGGTTTCGAGCTTCGGTCTGCGGGCTCCGGCCAGTTGCATGGATATATAGCCGAGAATTGTGGTGAATCCCACCGCTTCCCGGGGAACCCTGCCTTCGTGCTGATTTATGATATGTGTCAGAAACCCGTACCCCGGCGGGAGCAGGTATCCGGATGCGCTGGTTGCCCAGTCACTCCAGCTTTCGCTGCCCGACGGGCTCTCACCTCGTGCTTGTGCACTGCATCTGCCCCGGGTGTCCTGCCAGGTATACAGTGGTGAGACGTGCCGTCCGTCGTCTCCAATGTAGAGAATGCCGTGAACCTGGCCGGTCACCGACAGGGCGCGAATGGGTGGATCGTCATCATCGATAGTACCGGGGCGACCGGTTCGCCTCAGAGACTCGGCTTTGTCAATGAGCTCGGCTCTGATCGATTCGATTGCATCCAGGAACTTCTGAGGATCCTGGATATCCACCTCGGCATTGTCGGGCGGCAGCGCCGCTCCGTGCTCGGTGGATACGGTATGTTCGACGCGGCCGCTGTCCCTGTTGAGAAGAACTCCGGAAACAGAGGTTGTTCCGGCATCAATTCCTGCTAATCTCACTCTTTGCCTCCAGACAGCACGGTTGCTTAAGGAATGCGTCAGCCCTCTCAGCCGGCCCGGATTAACCCGTGCCGGCGGGCACCATCCGCCTCCATTGCCGCATAATCACGGCCCTGCAGCGATTAACCCGTGCCTGCGTGCACCATCCTTGAGGAACTTCATGCCTTCACTCGCGAGTGTCTCGGGGCTTGCATTTGTCGGGCGCCAGAGACACGTGGCAGCCTGCAGTTTCGGGTTCACAGCCGCAAATGACTCGAGCGCAAGTTTGCCGTTGAACTTGATTTCCGAGAGTGCCTTCCAGATTTCCTCCCACCAGACGGTGCCGCTTCCTACCAGTCCGCGATTGCTCTCGCTCATGTGGAGGTAATCGAGAACGTCGGCAGTGTTCTTTATTGGTGCGTAAAAACCTTCTTCTTCAATGTTCATGTGGTACGTGTCGGCGTGCAGCTTCAGATTGCTCTTGCCGGTGCGAAGGATCGCGGCGCGGGTATCCTCGAGCGCGTTGAACATGTAGGTCTCATACCGGTTGCAGGCTTCGAGCGCGAGGGTGATCCCGCGGTCGGCTGCTTCGTCTGCAATCTCCGCGAGTCCCGCAACCGTGTTGTCGATCTCTGCTTCGGTGGGAGGTGCGCCGGTCAATCGGCCGAGTGCGTAGCCGATACATCCGCCGAGGTACTCAGAGCCTGTTTCAGCCACCTTGTCGAGCACTTTCAGGAGATACGCCTTCGCCCTGTCAGGGTTTTCGGGCATATGCGAGTGATGCGGAAGGACGGTGGAAAAGGTGGCAGAAATCCCCTCGGATTCGAGGGTCTTGCGGTGTGCCGCTGCATCAAAGGTTTCCGGGTCGAGAATCGGGATTTCGATAAAGTCCATCCCGGCCGCTGCGGCTGAAGCAATTGTTTTGTTGCCGCTATCGGTCGTCCAGTCGCCGATCCATACAAATGCGTGTGCTCCGAACTGAATCATGGTATCTCCTTCGTCTCAACGTTCTATCGTATGGTTACTGCTGCTATATGATAGAACAGCTTAGCTTACCGTTTCGAAGAAAGAGTAACACAATTGTCACGATTGCGACAGGAAAAATGTTGTTGCGGGTGACTATGCCGGCAACACCGAGGGCTGACCGGCGGGCTGCTCCGGATTCATATGGAGGGGCATGTAAAGGCTGCCTCATACGGAGGCTACAGCCGCATTCTCGCGTTGGGAGGACCGGCGTGAAATGAGTTCAGGCTGCGCGGTTATCGTAAATGGATCGGCATCAGGGGTGTTCAAACGCGACATCATCGCCGTCACGGCCAGTCTTCCGATAGTGTCGCAGGGCTGACGGATGGTGGTAAGGGGGACGCGAGCGTACCTGGAGTACTTGACGTCGTCTACACCCGTCAGGCGGATATCCTCGGGAACGCGCGCACCGAGTTCCTCGAGCGAATGCAGCAGGGTGAATGCGGTAGCGTCGTTCGCGCAGACTATGTCCGTGGCGCCGGTGTCGAGCAGAGCACGGACTGTTTCGGTCTCGCCAGGCTCGCCTTCGTGAACCCATGACCCCTCAGGCATAATTCCGGCGTCCACGAGAGCGCTCTTGTAACCTCGAAGGCGTGCAAAAATCGTCTGAGCAGAGTAGGGCCGGTACAGATAGTCGACCCGCGTTGCTCCCTGTTCGAGGAAATGGCGGGTAAGTCTGTATCCGGCCTGAACGTTGTCAATGCCCACTAAATCGAATCGGCTTCGCTCGGGGAACGGCAGGTAATCCGCGTCGAGCATTACTACGGGGATCTGCGCTTCCTCGAGCATTGCAGCAATTCGCCGGTTCGCTTCGGTGTGCCCTTCGACAAGCTCCAGCGGTACATAAAAGATGCCGGATACATTCGCTTCTATGTAGCGGCGGCAGGTATCCTCGGCTGCTTCGATAACCGACGCATCGCCATGTGCCGCGGAGTCACCCCAGAGAATATGAAAATTGTTCGCCCGGGACTGTTGCGCGATACTCGCACAGATCGGCTCGAAAATCTCGGTGACGCCAAGTCGTGGGATAAGCAGCCCGAAATAGATCTGGGACGTTTGATCGCGCTCAGCGGGAACCGAGCTTACGAAACTGCCCGACCCGCTTCGACGGTGAAGAAGGCCTTCGCTCTGGAGCATATTGAGCGCCCGCGTTACCGTAGGGCGAGAAACCGAGTACTGCCGACAGAGTTCGTATTCGGTCGGAAGCTGCTCACCGGGACGGAACCGGCCGTTTACAATCCCGGAGCGTATCTCTTCGTATATCTGGCTGTACTTGCTGTTCTTTCGTGCGCCCATAGTACTCATACCTTTCACTGGCCTTTTGTCTCTGTCGATCCTGGCTTATCAAATGCTATTTCAATAACATTGACAAATTGTAACACGGTCGACCGACCGATGCACGGGTAATCAGGGCGATTTTCGATCATTAATTCTCCAGCCCACCCCAGGATGTGCCGGCCCGCGGGATGCACGGATGGCCGGCCGCCGGGTCCGGTTGCGCCGGCCACTGGAGCCGGATCCGCCGGCTTTAACCGTGGGTTCTTGCGTACGCAGTTGCCACCTCTGCCGCGACGCGGGCATTGTTATACACAAGCTCCTTATTTGCCGCGAGGCTTTTGCCTTCAGTGACCTCGTGCAGCCGTGCGAGGACGAAAGGCGTGACATCCTTACCACGTATTCCTTTCTCCTCAGCCTCGGCCACCGCCGTTTCGATGCTTCCGTTTATGAGCGCCGGGTCCATCTCGTACTCGCCCGGAATGGGATTAGCTATGACCATGCCGCTTTCAAGTCCCAATCGCCATGCTGCATGCATGGCGCCTGCCACCGTCTCCGGATCATCGGCGCGGTCGTCTACGCCGAAGCCGGAATCACGGAGGTAAAATGCGGGAAACGCTTCAGTGCGGTATCCGATTACCGGCACTCCGTAGGTTTCGAGGATTTCAAGGGTCAGTCCTATATCGAGGATACTCTTTGCTCCGGCACAGACAACCGCGACCGGTGTACGGGAGAGCTCGCTTAAGTCCGCGGACACGTCAAAACTCTGCTGTGCGTGCCGGTGCGCTCCACCGATGCCGCCTGTAGCGAACACCCGAATTCCGGCAAGCGAGGCGCCGAGCATGGTCGTTGCCACCGTCGTCGCACCGTCCATCTTCTGCGAAAGGATCATGGCGAGGTCCCTTCGAGACGCCTTTCGTATTTCGGGATGCCGTCCAAAGTACTCTATGTCGTCGTCGGTAAGTCCCACCCGGATCTTGCCGCCACGAATGCCGATTGTGGCCGGCACGGCCCCAGCCTCACGGATCACGCGTTCGCTTGTTCGCGCGCTCTCGACGTTTTCGGGATACGACATGCCGTGGGTAATAATCGTCGACTCAAGTGCTACCACTGCGCGCCCTTCAAGCAGCGCGGTTCGCACTTCTTCGTTTACATCCAGATACATATCCTTAGTCGTCATAGCACCATTCTCCTTAGCATTGCCGGCACGCTACATTCTCTGCAGCTGCCACTCGAGCGCGGACGTGCTCATACTCTCGCTTACCGTATCGTTGCTCTGAAGCGCGATACTCGCCGCGGCAACACCGGTGCGTGCAGCCTCACGGACAGACCCGCCGGCCAGCTCCGCGTGCACGCTGCCTGCGGTAAACGCATCGCCGGCGCCATTCGCATTGCGAACCCGAATCGCCGCCGCGGGTATATGCCCCTCGTAGCTACCGTCTCGATACCAGGCTCCGGAAGCCCCCGCGGTGACAAACACCCGTTCAACGCCCGCCTGATGAAGCGCGGTCGCCGCCCGCGGAATATCGTCAGGCCCGTAAATCGATACTCCGCTGAGCTCGCTCGCTTCCGCCTGGTTCATACACAGACTGTGAAACTTGCCGACAACCTTCCGCATGCGCTCACACTTACTCATCGAAACCGGGTTTACGAACACACGCTTCTTCCGGAATCGCTCGGCGATAAACCGGATACACCCCGGCGTAAGCCCCGCATCGATTACAATCGCGCTCGAACCATCAATCCAATCGGCAATATCGTCAAGGTGCGCGGTGGTCAACGAATCGAGGATGCGCATGTCCGAAAGCGCGAGCGCCATATCACCGTCGGTGTCATTAATGGAGATATAGGTTGATGTTTCCACCCCGGGCACAGTTATTGAGCGCGAAGTATCAATGCCGAGCGCCTCACATGATTCGTTCAGATACCGCCCGCCCGGATCATCACCGAGGGCGGTAACCAGCGAAACCTCGTGACCGAGCCGGCTGAGGTTCTCTGCAATATTACGCGCAACACCGCCCGCACTCCGGTGGACCTCGCCGGGGTTGGACTCCCTTGCGAGCAGCGACCGGTCGCTGAACCCGTGTATATCAAGATTTGCTGCGCCAATGCAGACTATGTAGTTTTTTCCGTTCACTCCTGCTCCTGCCTTCCGGCCCCGGATCGTAGCACGAATTCGTCTGAAAGAAAGCCATTGCCGGGTTGTGCATTGCCCGCCCGACGGGGCGATGATATGCTCATCCGCGGAGCCGCCGGCAGCTGGATATGCGCCGGGATGCCATAGCGAGACGGGAGGGCGAGTCGTTTCATAACTTTCGCGATGTGTTCCCATCGGTGCGGTTTCCTTTTCGAACGATATATCGCACGTCGTCGAAATTGCCCGTGAACTGAACAAGGTCGTTTACGACGAGAATGACCAGCTTCTTGAACGACTGGCAAATACCCTCAAAGAAGGGCTGTGGGGAGTACGCTCCGGGGTGGAAACCGTGCGCGACCACGCCGATTCCTCCCGCACGGCGGCGAAACACATCCGAAGAAAGGCGAGGATGTGACCGAAATTGCAGAGAAGCTCAAAATGCCGGCGCTGAATACTGCCATAGAAGCGTCGAAGGTTGGCGGAACAGGAGACGGCGCACATGCTCGAAGAGCTCCCGGAATGATGAGGCGGATCTCCCGGCGAAACTCGGTGAAGTGGGCCGAGGACAAAATTTCCCGTTTCGAGCACGTGCTCTATCCAGGCGGGTGTTCTGTTGTGGATATCGGTGCGGGCCGGGGTTTCGTCTCGCTCGGGCTCATGCAGCGTGGGCATGACGTTGTCTCCGTCGATGTCCGCGACAGCAGTAGAATACCCGAAGTTCAGCCGGTTCTCTACGACGGCAGCCGTTTACCGTTCCCCGATGACCGGTTCGATGTCGCCCTGCTGCTTACGGTGCTCCACCATACGCCTGACCCCGAGCAGGTGCTCTCCGAAGCGATGCGAGTTGCCTCGCAGATAGTCGTCATAGAGGATACAGCGAGTTCAGCACTCAAGATGCGCCTTACGTGGTGGGCCGACAGTATTGCCAACCTTGAGTTTCGTGGGCACCCCCATACAAATCGCAGCGACGTTGAGTGGCGAGCCACCTTCACGCGGCTCGGTCTTCGTATCTGCGAAATGCGTACCGACTATGTATTTCACTTTTTTACACAGACGACGTATGTTTTAAAGCGTGAACAGGAAGTCCCCTGAGCTGCACGGTCGGGATACTGCTTCGCCGGTGCGCCTCCATTAACGCTTCACCCGACGCCTCGTCACCGATGCTTCATCCCGATTAATGCGCCGCCCCCGCGAACAGCTGTGCTTGTCGGATTGTTACATGCCGCGATAGACTGCCTGCAGCAAGTGTGTTCAGCCGGTCGGCCAACCGATGGCGACCGGGAGCATGGAAATAGAGGAGTCCTGATCATATGTCTAAACAGAATCCGGAACCATGGCGCTTTCTCGACGAATATCGTGGGAAAGAGTTCGATGGAGAATGGCCGACTATTCCGCAAATGTTTTCCATTACGGTGTCACGCCACAGCGCGGCCACTGCATTTACCCGGTTTGAACCGGAGGAACTGCGGCTGACCTACAAAGAGGCAGACGACGCGGTGCGGCGCACCGCGAAATGGCTGATTTCCAAAGGGGTGAAAAAAGGAGACCGGTGTGCGGTCAATGGTGTGAACTCACCGGAATGGGCGATTGCCTATCTTGCGATTCAGTATGCGGGAGCCGTGGTCGTCCCGCTCGATCATCAGCTTCGCGATGAACAGCTTGAAGAACTTATTACCTTCTCCGAGTGCAAGGTGCTGTTTGTCGACGATGACCGCTACGATACCCTCGCAACAAAACGTAAGTCGGGAGTCAAACATCGTGTTTCCCTTTCACCGAAGAAGGAAAACTATATCCTCGATATTGAAGACGCGGGCGAGTACGAACTGCCTCGCGGTCACGAGGATGATCTTGCTGCAATCCTGTTCACATCCGGGACAACGGGCAACCACAAGGGGGTTATGCTCACGCACAAAAACTTCGTCTCCGACTGTTTTCTCGCGCAGTCGATCATGAATCTCAGAAGCGATGACGTGTTCTATGCCCTGCTGCCGATCCATCACTCATATACAATGCTTGCGGTGTTTCTCGAGGCGATATCCTCCGGCTGCGAAATTGTATTTGCACGGCGCCTGGTTGTTCAGCAGATCCTTAAAGAGCTCAAGCGTGGGCAGGTGACCATGTTCCTTGCCATTCCAATGCTGTTCAACAAGATGCTCAAAGGCCTTCTGAAAGGAGTCCGTGAGAAAGGTGCCGTTGTCTACGGGCTGATCCGAACTCTCATGGCGATAAGCGGCGGCGTAAAGAAGCTGACCGGCCTGAATCCCGGAAAGGTCATGTTCAAGGGTGTGCTCGCAAAACTTTCGCTGGATACCAACCGCATCTGTATTTCCGGAGGCGGGCCGCTTCCGAGTTCGACCTTCCGCATGTTCAATCAGCTCGGCATTGATTTTGTGCAGGGGTACGGTCTCACCGAAACAGCGCCGATTCTCACGTTGAATCCGGTCGAACGATTCAAGGAAGACTCGGTCGGAAAGGTGTTGCCGCGCGTTGAAATGACGATACTGAACCCTGACGAGCGGGGCGTTGGAGAAATTGCGGTCAAGGGGCCGATGGTCATGCAGGGCTACTATCGTAATGAGGAAGCGACGAAGGAGGCGTTTACCGAGGATGGCTGGTTCCGCACCGGCGATCTCGGCTACCTCGACAATGAGAACTATCTCTACCTTACCGGCCGAAAGAAGTCGCTTATTGTGACCGAGGGAGGCAAGAACGTCTTCCCCGAGGAAATAGAGGATCGCTTTCAGCTGTATGACGAAATAGAGCAGATTATGGTACGTGGGTACACGAAGGATGAGGCAATGAGGACCGAGGGGGTCGAAGCGCTCGTGTATCCGGCGTATGAGCATTTCAAGCAGCGCGCGAGCGATGAAGGCCGGGAGATCGGTCAGGAGGAGATCGAGAAACGGGCCAACGAGATCGTCGCCGAAGTCAACAAACAGCTGCGTCCGTTTGAGCGCATAGAGCGGGTTCAGGTGCTTGAAGAACCCATGGAGATGACCACAACCAAGAAGATCAAGCGGCACAAAGTCTAACGCGACGCGTGATCTACTGATTTCAGTGGAGCAGTTCGGAAAGCTGTTTCAGCTTTTCGAGAAGGGCATGTGCGTGCCGTTCGGCGGTCGCTGTTTCTCCCGCCCTCGCTGCGCGCTCCGCTTCGAGGGCGGTGCTCCCGGTCTCGTTCATGTCTATGGAATTGAGAATACCTTTCGCCGCATGGGCATCGCGGGCAAGCTTGGCCAGTTCGGTCTCACCCGCAGCCGCCGAAAGGTTCCGAGTAAGCGCGTCTATCAATTCAGGAACTCGCTCTCGAAGCAGCGAGATCAATTCCTCAATCATTTCCGGCCGGTATCCGCGGTTTGTGAGCGCGCTGTTGAACTCATCCAGTGTGGCGTACTCAATGGTGTGCTGCTCCTCTGAGAAGGGCGAATCCCCCTGACCTTCGGAACCGGTGCTTCTTGTCCCGGAAGACTCCCTGCGTGCTTCGAGCACACGCGCTGTTTCGGCAAATGCCTGTTCCGGAAGCCATTGCGAGAGAATCTCTCGGGTATGCTCGATTGTGATCGGCTTAACGATCTCGCCGTCCATTCCGGCCTCCATTGCCCGCGAGCGTTCTTCGTGCGTTACTCCTGCGGTGAGCGCAAGGATCGGCACGCGCTGTCCCGTACCGAGCGCATACTCTTCCTCACGTATGACCCGGGTGGCCTCCACCCCGTCGAGTTCGGGCATTTGAATGTCCATAAGGACAAGGTCCGGTGAGTGCTGACGCACCGCTTCTATTGCTTCCCGGCCATTGGCCGCGAGGAAAATCCGGGCGTTCGGCAGCATCGCCTGCATCATATCTTCGGCGAGAATTGCATTCGACCGGTTGTCCTCGGCGATAAGGAGCGTCACCGCCTTGCAGGCCTCTGCCGCACGCAGGGCGCCCGGCTCCGCTTCCGCTCCGGTGAAGCCGGAGTCCTCGTATTGTGGCGCGGGATTGGAAAGCGATTCGATAAGTTCATAAAGGGATGAAGGGCGTACCGGCTTCACAAGCTGCAGGTGAATACCGAGTTCATCGCAGCGTTCTCGAAGCTCGGGCCCCTCGGTCGGGCTGTGCATGAGCACGAGGGGGAGGTTGCGTATGGCCGTGTCTGTGCTTTGACGGATTCGTGAGGAGAGCTGAATGCCGTCGAGATCGCCCATGTTATGGTCGATGAATACGGCGTCTGCCGGATTTCGTTGTTCGTGAAGCTGTGAAAGAAGCTGTTCGCCCTCCGATACAACGAGGCACTCTATTCCGAGTCGGCCGAGAAGCCTCGTGAGAACCTCCCTGACGCGCGGGTTTGTCTCGGCGATGAGCACGCGTGAGAGTTGGTGTTCGGGCGTGTCAGTGGGTGCCTGTACCGTCTCCACCTCGAACGGCACGGTGAACTCGAACCTGCTTCCCACTCCCGGTGTACTGTCGACGGTAAGCGTTCCTCCCATTTGCTCTACGAGATATTTCGAAATGGGAAGGCCGAGGCCGGTGCCGCCGAAGCGCCGGGTAATCGTCTGGTCGGCCTGCGCGAATGACTCGAAGATTCGTTTGTAGTCCTTACGGGGTACCCCTGGCCCGGTATCGCGTACGGCAAAGCTCACGCGGCCCGGTTCTTCGATTGAACCGGCCCGCACAATCAGCTCAACTTCTCCCCGTTCGGTGAACTTGACCGCGTTTGTCAGCAGGTTGGTGATCACCTGGTGGAGGCGGGTCAGGTCGGTGTATACGAGGTGCGGAAGGTCCGGATCGAGATCGAGAATAAGTTCGAGTCCTTTCTCATACGCTCGATAGACGACGATCGCCACGGCAGTTTCAATGAGTCGCGGCAGGTCTACGAGCGTACGCTCGAGGTCGAGTTTTCCCGCTTCGATCTTCGAAAAGTCGAGAATATCGTCGATTACGCCGAGAAGCGATCCGGCCGAAGTATGAACGTGGTTCAGGTACTGTCTCTGAAGGTCGCTCACTCGAGTGGTAAGAAGGAGATCGGTGAATCCGATTACCGCGTTCATGGGGGTGCGGATCTCGTGACTCATTCTCGCGAGAAAGTCCGACTTCGCCCGACTCGCTGCTTCCGCTTGCTCACGGGCGGCTATCATCTGTTCTTCGGCCCGCATTTTCTGCAGGGCATCGGCAAGGGTGTTTGAAAGCAACTGCAGAAGGGTCAGTTCTTCCTCCGAGAATGTGCGTTCGCCACCAGTTATATCGAACCCGAGAAATCCGAAAATTGTCGTCCTGCTGGTAACCGGAAGCTGGAGGGTGGATGTAATCTGCTCGCGTTCGAGTTCCGTTCGAAATGCCTGCGCCTCCCGCGGAAGGGTATTCCTGTCGGGCACATGGACCGGAGCGCCGGAGAGAATGCGCTCAGACCACCATGGCAGCGTGTCGAGCGGGATCTCCTGCAGCGAATCCCTGACGCTCGCAACACCCTCGGCGCGCCACTCGTGCGTGTTACTCATGTGCTGCCTGTCTGAGCTGAACTCGAATATGTACGCACGGTCGACCTCCAGGCAGGTGCCTACCGCCGCGAGCATACGGTCGACGCGCGATGCCATTGTGCGTCGGTCGGCGGCGACAAACTCGCTTGATACCTCTGCAATGGTCCGCTGGAGCTCAAATCGATACTGCAGGCGTTTCTCGAACCGGCGCTGAAGGCTCATATCGCGGATTGTTGCGAAGTAGTTGACCGGCTGGCCGTGGATGTCCGTTATGGCTCCGGCGTTGACCTGGACGGGGACAATAGTTCCGTCCTTGTGCCGGAAATCGAGCTCGAATGATCCCCCGCCGGTCGCCTTTGTATATGTGAATGCTTCTGCAATTTCCTGCTGGTTTTGCTCAGGCCAGTACGGAAAGGGAGGAGTCCCGCCCGCGAGGTCCTCCTGCGTGTATCCGAGCATTTCGGTAAATCGTTGATTCACTTCTACATGCGCGCCGTCGCTGTTGAGCAGCACGAATCCATCCGGAAGATTCTGGATGAGTTTGGACAGGAAATCTTTCTGCTGTGAGAGGTATTGCTGCTGATGCTTCTGTTCGGTTATATCAAAGAAGATCGTGGAGAAATACCCCGGTTCCGGGCTTTGGGCCTGAACGTGATACCAGCGGTCGAGGGGAGCGGAGTATTGCTCGAAGGTGCGGGAGGTCTGCGCAAGCGTAACTTCGCCGTAGAATGCAACCCAGTCAAACTCACCGTCGCGGATGCCGGGGAGCACCTCCGTCACGGTCTTTCCGATGAGCGACTCCGACGGTATTCCAACCATTTTCTCAAAGGCGGGATTGACTTCGACAAACTCATAGTCGACCGGTGTGCCGGACCTGTCGGTAATCAGACGGTGATAGGCGTAGGCGTAGGGGGCCGAGTCGATTACGCGGCGGTATCGTTCGTTTGAATTGCCGTTGCCCGCAACCAAGTGGTTTCAGCCCTCCCGTCTCTCTCCAGTCCCTACAGAAACTTTACCACATGCCCTCGATATCCGATAGAATACAGGATACCATACAGCTAAGCTTTTTCCCGGTCATTTGAGAAACACGCAAATAAGCAATCCATCCACAGACTGGTAGACGTTTGCGCTCCAGGGCGTTTTCGTTCACGATAACGCCTCCACACTGAGAGAAGCGGAAAGGAACGAATATATCGATGAGCTATGTTAAACGAGTACTTGAGGATCTCGAGCGGCGCAGTCCGGGCGAACGGGAGTTTCACCAGGCCGTCCGTGAAGTGTTTTCCACCCTCGAACCGGTACTGAGCGAGCATCCGGAATACCAGGAAGCGGCGATCCTCGAGCGTATAGTCGAGCCGGACAGAGCCATCATTTTCCGAGTTACATGGGTGGATGATACCGGCCATCCGCGCGTAAATCGCGGATACCGCATTCAGCACACCAACACCCTCGGCCCGTACAAAGGCGGGCTTCGGTTCCACCCCACGGTGAACCTGAGTATTCTGAAGTTTCTTGCCTTCGAGCAGACATTCAAGAATGCGTTGACAACATTGCCGCTCGGCGCCGGCAAAGGTGGCAGCGATTTCGACCCGAAGGGCAAAAGTGACGGGGAGGTCATGCGCTTCTGCCAGAGCTTCATGACCGAGCTTATGCGGCACATCGGGGCAAACACCGACGTGCCCGCCGGCGATATCGGGGTCGGCGCCCGGGAAATCGGCTATCTTTACGGGCAGTACAAGCGCATGGCCAATGAAGCCACCGGCATTCTCACCGGTAAGCGCCTCGGGTGGGGAGGATCGCTTATTCGCCCGGAGGCAACCGGCTTCGGATCGGTATATTTCGCCCGCGAAATGCTTGCTGAGGCCGGCAAAAGCCTCGAAGGCAAGGAGTGCGTTGTCTCCGGGTCCGGAAACGTCGCGCAGTTCACCTGCCGGAAGCTTCTTGAGCTTGGCGCGAAGCCGGTAACGCTTTCCGACTCGAGCGGCACCATTTACGATCCCGAGGGTATAGATGAGCGCAAGCTCGAGTTCGTCATGGACCTGAAGAACATTCGGCGGGGACGGATCCAGAAGTATGCCGGCGAGTTCGACTGCGAGTACAAGCAGAATGAATCCCCGTGGTCTGTTCCCTGTTTCGCCGCGTTTCCCAGCGCTACACAGAACGAAATAGATGCGGACGCTGCGCGCAAACTCGTCAACAATGGCTGCGAGGTCGTTTCCGAAGGGGCCAATATGCCCTGCACGCCGGAGGCGGTGGATGTGTTCCAGGAAGCAGGCGTTCTCTACGGTCCGGGGAAAGCCGCGAATGCCGGCGGCGTTGCTGTCTCCGGGCTCGAGATGAGTCAGAACGCGATGAGGCTGAACTGGACATATGAGGAGGTCGACTCCAGGCTCGACCAGATTATGCGCACCATTCACGCGGACGCCCGCGAAGCGGCAGAGCGCTACGGCGATCCTGGAAACTACGTGCTCGGGGCCAACGCAGCGGGCTTCACCCGCATGGCTGACGCGCTTCTCGACCAGGGCGTGGTGTAGGCGACCCGGACGTGGTGCAGGCGACCCGGACGTGGTGCAGGCGACCCGGACGTGGTGCAGGCGACCCGGACGTGGTGCAGGCGACCCGGAATTGGCGTAGGCGGCGGTCGCCCCCGGGGCTTGCCGCCACCCTCTATTCGCCACGCTCTATCCGCGGCGCGGGCCCGGCTTTCATGGGCGCGCGGCGAACCATCAACCTCTAACTCCTATTCTTCCTCCCAGTAGATAATGCAACACTGTGCGCGGGTGTCGGCATTCAGGCGAAGCCTGCACCCGTTCGTGCGGCCTGACTTGACGCTTATGCAGGGAAGGGTGCTGTTGCCGTCCTCGGGAAGGGCGTAGAGGGTGTCGAAGTCGAGCACATTGCCTTCCCCTGCGGTGAAGTGGGCAACATACAGAAGATCGAGTTCAACCATTTCGTGAAATACATGCGTGCCGAGCGACAGGTCGGGGACAAGGCCCTCGTGCATGACATCGACCTCCATAATCGCGGTCGCTCCGGCTATGTCGGCGAAGCGTGCGGGTACGCCGAGTGAGGGCGTGCTTGTGCCCCAGCGGCCCGGGCCAATGAGAAGAATAACCTCGTCCGGGTGCCGTTGCTCGACCGCCTGCCTGAGACTTCCTGCGACTTCATACCGGCGGGGCTCACTCAGTTCGCTGTAACACTCGGGACGAACGATCACGATCCGGTCGATGCACATACTTCGACTGTGACCGATAACCGCTCCGTTACTGACAATAAGGGTGTCCTCCGGGGAAAGCTCGGGGAGCGGAACGGATTCTACCGACCGGCCTTTTACCTGCAGGGGGCGGCACTGCACAACGTTTACGCTGTAGCCATTGTTCTCGTCAAAGGTTGCGGTGAACTCCGCATCGACCGGAGCGCCGTACGCAGCTTCGAGGTGACCGAGCATGTTGCGCATGTCGCCAATGAAGCTGGTTCGGTCAAACAGCGGGTCGAAACTCGTCAGCCGTTCGGATGCGGCCGGTGTGCTGCTGCGCCTTGCGCTCCCGAAGGCCTCCCGGCGTGAGCGGTCGGGTCTGGTAAGCAGGCTCACCGGCAGGTCGTCTGTTTCGGCAAGCAGGGTTGCGATTTCCACCGATTCGAGCCGGTTGGTGGAGAGGTTCAGCGCATCCGCCTGTCGCTGGGTGTAGCGCCGCTGCGCGTCGGTGTCGGCTTCCGGGCGGAGCCGTGGAGCATTCAACGCGACCACGCGGGCAAAGTCATCCTCGCTTATATCAACAGCCCGTGTTCCAAGGCCGAGTACCAGTCTGAGCACCCCTGCATCGGGGTCGATACTCGGATTCCATACATAGGGGTTAAATGAAAGCCCGACGCCGGCGGCGTGCGGCATGAACCACTGCCCGTGCTGTCGACCCGAGACCCGCTGCACGAGCAACGCCATTTGTTCATCGCGGTCGAGTATTCCGCGGTCCTTGCGGTATTCGAGCGCTTCACGACTCATGGTGCCGGCGTAAATCCATCGCGCCGCGTCGAAGAACTGTTTCCGCCGCTCCTCGAAGCTTCCCTGATTCGGGCAGAAGATGCTGTCGTACTTTCCGGCAAATGCATTGCCGAAGGCGTCCTCGAGGAGACTCGAAGAGCGCACGATAATGGGTGCACGTCCGAAGTATTCGAGCATGTCGTCGATTCGCCGGGTTATGTAGGGCGGGAAGTGCCCGGCAAGCAGCTGCTCCCGGATCTGGTCGTTTCGGTCGAGAAAGTGCTTCGGGTCTTTTTGAAGCTGGCGGTACCACCAGCAATCGTTTTCCACGAGAAAGCTGTAGAAAACATCCGAGCCTATGTAGAACGAATCATGTTCTTCGATAAGATCGTTCCAGCGCTCGTCGCGGGCTTTGAGGATGGCATGTGCGGCGAGCATGCCGGTTGCCTTACCGCCGATCATGCCGGTGCCGATCATACGTTTCCAGATGCGAATAAGGTCCTCGAGCGAGAGGTAGCGACGGAGCAGATTCCGCATGCGCTCCTTCGCGCCGGTGAGAAGAAACAGCGCTTCGCTGAATGCCCGGTTGCGCTCGCGCGAGTCAGGCGGTTCGCGCGAGGCGATCTCCTCGGCGCGCAGGAACGTGCGGTCCCATATGCCGATCATGCGGTAACTTGCCGACGGCAGCCCCGGCCAGGGCGTACTTCCAACCACGCGGGTAATCGTATTGCTGTCCGGTACCGTATACGCGCGGCCGCCCTCGAGGCGCTGCAGGCGCAGAAGCCGCGGTGCATTGTCGCGGTCCACCAGTTTCACCGGCAGGGCGTAGTGCCCGCCTTCGTACTCATAAAGATCGAGCATTACCTGGGTCGTACCGCGTATGAGATCGGTTGCGTGGTAGGAGTGCACGTATCGCTGTACGCCGAAGTAGGCAACCGTGCGCAGCCTTCTGAGATAGGGGCATGTAATTCGGAAGAAGTTCCCGATCATCCGGTCGCTGAAGTATGTGCTGCTGAGCTCGGAGAGCAGGTCGAACACGTAATAACTGTACAGTCCCTGTTTGCGAATGACGCTGTGAATCTCGCTTATGAACCGTTCGAAGCCGCGGCCCGGGCGTGTGTCGTGGATTGTAATCGTATCGTCTTCGGCGAGCAGCGGGTCATGCCGTGCAAACCGAAAGTAGTGAAGCGGTCTGCCTTCGCGCTTCGCCTCCGCAGCAAGGGCGCGACACGCCTCACGATACATACCGATCTCGGAAAATCGAAAGACCACATTATCCCCGAGAATAATTCCGCCGAGCGCCTCGTCGAGTGAGGCAATACCTGTGGAGCAACGCGGTTCACTCATAGATACCTGCTAGTGTAACGGGACTGGTGTGCTTGCGACAGCCCGCGGGCGGGTGAGTGTGCCGGCAATGTGCCGGTGTTGGGGCGGGGGCTCTGTATGCCCGGCCGGCCCGCGCGTCGGCCCGCCGAGTTGGCCCGCCCA
>CAZMEV010000012.1:0-25078 GCA_964565375.1 uncultured Spirochaetaceae bacterium | reverse complement strand
TGGGTTGCCCCGGCCGCCGGGTCGGCCTGTCCGCGGGCGGCCCGCCGAGTTGGCCCGCCCATGGGTTGCCCCGGCCGCCGGGTCGGCCTGTCCGCGGGCGGCCCGCCGAGTTGGCCGGGGCACGTTTCGCGGTGGTATATTCCCGATCGCGCAATTATGGATGTACTTGATATGATCGGCACTGCGGTCTTTGCCGTCTCCGGCGCCCTCGTGGCCGGCCGCAAACAGATGGACCTCTTCGGGGTGGTGGTGCTTGCAGTAGTGACCGCTGTTGGCGGGGGTACGCTCCGCGATCTGCTGTTAGGGCGCAGCGTTTTCTGGATCGGGCAGACATACTACCTCTGGATTGCCGTCGGATCCGCGCTGATGACCGTTGTACTCGCGCGCTGGCACTACATTACCCGTGCGCTGCTTCCGCCGGCTGACGCGCTCGGCCTCGCAGCGTTCTCGGTCATCGGAGCAGAGCGTGCACTCGAATCCGGGGTGAGCCCGTATATTGCAATTGCGATGGGCGTTGTGACAGCCATTGTCGGCGGAATGATCCGGGATCAGCTTTCCGGCGAAACACCGTTGGTCCTGCGGCGCGAGATATACGCTACCGCATCCATGCTCGGTGCAACCATTCATGTCGCAGCTCATTACGCAGGCGTGTTCGTTGAGCTTTCCGCACCCCTCGCCGTCGCTGCTGTGCTCGTTGTTCGCCTCGGTGCGCTGTATCGGGACCTCTCTCTTCCCCTGTTCTCGCTCAAGGAAGATGCCTCGCCCGGCGATGCATAGTAAGTCGCCCGGATGACTCAAGCCTCCCGCGCATTTCAGGCAGCGTTCTGCCTGCATTCGCAGCACGCTGAAGGCGTAGCACGCGGCGCAGCCGTGATACAGCAAGCTGCAGCCGTAGCACGCGGCGCAGCGGTGATACAGCAAGCTGCAGCCGTAGCACGCGGCGTAGCACGATTGAGTCGAGTCGTGCTACGTTGTTCCCGTCATGGACCTTCTCCGATTCGGCGTTTCAATGGAGCGCGAGCTTGTCGACCGGCTCGATGAGCGAGCCGAGCGCGATGGCTATGCGAACCGGTCGGAAGCGCTCAGGGCCCTTGTGCGCAAGGAACTCGTGCGTGAAGCCCCGGCCGACGACGAGCGCGAGGTCGCAGGCATTATCACGCTGCTTTATCCCTACGGACGGCGAATGGCCGAATGTCCGGTCGACCCCTTTCCCAGCCTTGCCATCGCGTCCAACCTTCAACTTCACCTGCACGGCAATATCTGCCTGAAGCTTATCGTCGTTCAGGGGAGCTCCCGGGACGTCCACGGATGGGCCCGCACGGTCACCACCCAGCGCGGCGTTCTCGGCGAGCTCAAAGTCGTGGCCACCGAGGATATCTATGCGGTGCTCGGCGACGAGGGAATGCCAGGGGCGCAAGGGGTTTCGCCCGCCGAACCGCACTCTCACGAAGAAGAGGATGGAGGTTGATGTTTTCCCGTCGTGCCGTCTCTTCAGCTTCCGCGCACCAGGCCGGCGCCGGTTCGCCCCATCACCCCGCCATTCGCGCCGTCGATCTCACCGTGGACCGCGGCGGCGTGCGCGTGCTGCACGGCATCTCGCTCGCCGTGGCCCGGGGTGAGCGCATAACCATTACCGGCTCCAACGGCGCGGGCAAAACCACCCTGCTCTCCGCCATTCTCGGACTTATCCCGCGCGCGGGCGGACAGCTCGAAGTCGACGGGCTCGAGGTCGGCTCGCGCGCATGGCGCCGCCGCCGGCGGATGGTCGGCTACGTGGCGCAGCACGCGGTGCAGACCGACTTTCCCATTTCCGCCTCCGAGGTCGTGGCGATCGGCTTAAGCGGCGCGTGGCACACCCGCTCGGCCAGGCGGGCGCGCATGGCCGAGGCCATGCGGCGCACCGGCTGCGCCGGTCTGGCCTCGCGCTCGTACAGCCAACTCTCCGGCGGACAACGCCAGCGCATCTCCATAGCCCGCTGCCTGTGCCAGAACCCGAGCATTCTGCTGCTCGACGAGCCCACTGCCAGCCTCGACCCGGAAGGAAAAGAAACCCTGCTGGAGCTCGCCGAACTCCTGTCAGAAGAATCCGGCATTACCGTTGTTATGGTGAGCCACGAGTCGGGCTACTTCGACCGGCCCGGCTGGCGACGCATTGCACTTGCCGACGGGCGGATCGCCGACGGAGGGCGCGCGACATCCAGCGCGCAGACCGGCGGCTGGGCTGAGACGTCAGGCGGCGGGACGCCGCCCGCCGGCGGGGCTCATACACCAGGCGGCGCCCATCCCCGTGACCGCGCCGCCGGCGGCACGCCCAGCGCTAACCCGGATCGCGGAGGCACCGCCGGATGACCGTCTTCGATGTTCTCGGGTTCGCCCCCATCGCCCGCGGTGCGCTTGTGCTTGTTGTCGCCGGCACGATTTTTCCGCTTGTCGGGGTGTTCGTCCTGCGGCTCAACCTTATCACCCTGCGCTTTGCGCTCATGCACAGCTCGCTGCTTGGTTCAGCTGTAGCGCTTGCCGCCGGCTGGAGTCCGCTGTTTGCAGGCCTTGTTGCCAACACGATTCTCATTTCGTTCGTGGCCTCGGTCGGCGGGCGGACGAGGGCAAGCGCCTCCCATGTCACCACCTTCTTCATGGTGTTCACCATCGGGCTTGCCTTCGCGATTCTCTACCGGTTTGATGTTCCCGCGCGTGAATCGCTCGGGCTTCTGTGGGGAAACATTTTTGCCCTCACGCCCACCGATGCGGTGGTAACCGCGGGCTTCGCCCTCGTCGTGGTTGTTATCATCAGCCTCCTGTTCGGCCGAATAACCGCCGTGCTCTACGACCGCGACATCGCCTTTACCTCCGGCGTCAACGAAAAAGCCATTAACGCAGCGATCCTGTTCATGGTCGGCTTCACGATCACGCTTGTCATGGGGCTCATCGGCGCGCTCCTGCTCGATGCCGTCCTTATTCTTCCGGCTCTCATCGCCGGTTTCACCGCGAAAAGCACCCGCTCGCTCTTTATTACAGCCTCCCTGTGGGGGCTTGTGATAAGCGTAAGCGGGTTCATCTTCGCAATCGAGATCGATATTCCGGCAAGTTCCGGTGTGACCCTCGTCGGTGCAAGCGTTCTCGGTATCCTCGCAGCCTTCCGTCGGGTCTCCGCCTGGCGCTCTGCTCTCCATTCAAAGCCGGTCACCGCCACCGGTCCGGTGCCGGATGTTTCCGGCTCACACATCCACGAGTCAAAGGAGACTGTGTAATGCATTATTTTTTCAGGTCGATGTTCTGCGCGTTCGCTTCCGGCAGCGCAGTTGCAACCCAATGGCGAGCCGGGCGCCGTGTTCCCGGAGTCAGGCTTCTCGTCGCCGCCTTCGTGCTTGCCGCCGTGATAAGTCCTGCCGCCGCGTTTGCGCAGACGGTGATCGCAACCACACCGTGGACCGCGGCGTTCGCCGATCTTGCCGGAGCTGACGACGTCGAACTTCTTGCGCCGTATGAAATGCGTCACCCGCCGGAGTATGAGCTTCGTGCCACCGATTTGCAGCGCGTCCAGGATGCGGACCTTCTTGTCTACGCCGGCTACGAAAACATGATGGACCGCCTGCAGGATGCGATCGGTGACGGAGCGGTGGAGTCTGCACAGATCACGACAACCTATACCGAGGAATACATAGAGTCGGAGACCATGAAGATCGCATCCGCGCTCGGAACCGAGGATGTGGCGCGTGAACGTATTGATGAGGTTCGAGCATTCCTTGATGACTGGCGTGAAGAAATCCGTGAGCTCGGACTCGACAGCAATCCAGTAATTGCCCATGTGCATCAGGAAGAACTTTTCCGCGATCTCGGTGTAAACATTGTCGAAACCTTCGGTCCCGGTCCGCTTGAAGCGCAGCAGATTGCCCGTCTCTCCGGAGAGGATCCGGTGCTTGTGCTTGATAACTGGCACAACGAAGTGTCACAGCCGTTCGCAGAAACCCTTCCGGATGTACCGCGCGTGGCGCTCATAAACTTTCCCGGCGAAGATGATACGCGTACAATGCTCGACGTCCTCGAGCACAATCGCGAAAAGACAGGAGACGCACTTCGCTGATGAGTTCCATATCCCGCAGGGCGCGCCTTTGCCGGAGCCTGCGTTCGCGCAGGCTTGCCACCGGTGTCATGTTTTTCACCAATGGTGCATTTCTCGGCACCTGGGTTGCTCACATCCCGGAAGTGCAGATCGTGCTGTCGATCGGGGAAGGTGCGCTCGGTACAGCCCTGCTGCTTGTTCCGCTCGGAAGCTTTGCCATGATGCCTGTCGGAGCATGGATCATCCGAACCCGGGGAAGCAGGACAGCGACCGCCTGCGGGTTTCTTGCTATGACTGCCGGGCTGTCGCTTGTCGTACAGGCAAACGTGTACGCCGCTCTGCTCCCCGCGGTCGCGGTGCTCGGAATCGGCAACGGACTCATGGATGTCGGCATGAACGCTCAAGGGGTTATCGTTGAGCACTCGCGCGGCAAACCGATCATGTCTTCACTTCATGGGCTTTTCTCGGTCGGAAATGTTGTCGGCGCGGTAACAGCCGGATCGCTACTCGAAGCAGGTATCCAACCGCAGCTTAACGGTCCGCTTGTCGCTGCCGTGCTCTTTGTCGCAACGGCACCGTTTTTTCTGCGTCTGGTGCCGGGGCTCTCCGGTCGCCAGACAACCAGCACTCATGAGGCTATCCCTGGCGATATTGAAGCGGACGGTGCTTCCGGCGGTGAGTATTCATCCGCGAGTCGAAATCGTGCACCTTCCGGCACCATGCTCGTGCTTATCGTCCTGAGTGCGGTTGCCTTCGCCAACCTGATCGGCGAGGGGACTATGAACGACTGGAGCGCTGTATACATCCGCAGCGTGCTCGGCGGTTCGGCGCTCCTTGCATCTTCCGGCTACAGCGCCTTCGCATTCGCCATGGCCGTAGGCCGTTTCAGTGGGGACCGTGTAATCGCCTCGGTCGGCCGCCGCTGGGTATTGGGCGGCGGTCTCGCCCTGTCAGGTATCGGGCTTATACTTGCAACAACCACCAACGGGATCGTGCCGGCGCTTGTCGGCTTTGGCTTTGTCGGGCTTGGGCTCGCCAACGGCATTCCCATAGCCTTCGGCGCCGGAGGACGCCTCCGGGGATTCCGTGAAGGCAGCGGCATGGCCGTTGTCATGGGCGCGGCATATGCCGGAGGACTCGTGACACCGCCCGCTGTCGGTTTTATCGCAGAAGCCGTGGGGCTCAGGCTCACCTTCGTCGGAGTAGGAGTCGTACTGCTTATCGCGGCGCTTGGTTCTCGCAAGCTTGCAAACGAGGAGTAGGTGCTTCTGCGATATCAGCGATAATCCGGCAGGAGTTCTACAAGCGTCGCATTAAAGCGTTCATGAACGATCGTCCCGCCGATATCGACAACCGGTGCCCGGCAGCGGTTGAGAATGCCGGTATCGCTTGTGGCGATTACCGAATCCCGCGTTGCGGCTACCGTGCGGTCCACGTGCTCCTCGAGCACGATCTCGAGGCCCCGTCTGCGGGCCGGCTCAATCTCAAAATTGTTCTCCTCTATAATGTGCTGCCGGCGGTCGAGGATCAGGCCGCGGTGTTCGCGACTCCAGGGAAGGGGAGAATCAAGGAGGATGGTAACGTTCCGGAACCTCGATGCAGCGAGTGTGCGGCAGAGTACGTCGGCGATCCGGGTAAAGCGCTCGTCGCGCGGAAGGCGGGTCTGCGTCCCGCCAATGTCTCTGATAAACGCATCGGTGCCGAGCACCACAGGGCGTCCGGCGAGGTAGTTTGAGATCGTAAAGAGCACATTGTGACCATCTATCAGAAGGTGGTCGAATCGTGGATCGGATTCCTGCG
Source organism: uncultured Spirochaetaceae bacterium (assembly GCA_964565375.1). Lineage (GTDB taxonomy): Bacteria > Spirochaetota > Spirochaetia > DSM-27196 > SKKC01 > SLAN01. The sequence goes on along the minus strand of CAZMEV010000012.1, from coordinate 19,218 downwards.
AGTCGTCGGAGGCAAGCCAGTCGGTAGACCGAATGAGCATATCCCGCCGCCGCACCGAGTCGCGTTCGCTGAAAACGCCGCGAAAGAGCATGGCCCGCTCGACACCGGTAAGCTGATAGTGGTCGCCTACCAGTTTCAGAGCAGGTTGATCCGGATACCCGCGGTCGAGCAACCAGCGGTAATCCTGTGCCGCCTCCGAAAGCTCGCTTCGCACCTCGCGCCGCCGCGATGAGTTACCTGCGTTCACGGTTGCATGGTAGCACGGGATGGGAGACATCTTAACGGGAGTTGTCTTCAACGGCTTTGAGCTCTCGCACAAGTCTGTGACCGAGAACGTTCAATTTGAATGTTGACGTAGTTTCGCAACTCCACACCTTAATGACATTCCAACCTTGAGAACAGAGCTGATCAGTCACTTCATTATCGCGCACGATGTTTCTCTCGATTTTCGCACGCCAGAAGTCAGCATTTGTGTCCGGCAACTTACCTCGGCTGCAATCATGCCCGTGCCAGAAACAGCCGTGTACAAAGATCACTGCGCCATACTTCGGCAGTACAATATCCGGGGTGCCGGGAAGGTCTTTTCGGTGTAGCCGGAATCGAAATCCCAACCTATGGAGCAGGGACCGAACGAGAACTTCCGGTCGCGTATTCCGGTTCCGGACCCGAGACATAATCTCCCGCCGCTTTTTCTCCGGAAATATGTCCATATTCGTGTCCGTTCGTCGCTACGCTGTAAAGCGAGAAAATCTGTCTGGCCAATTCTCGAGCCAGCACCGGTGGAACAGCGTTGCCGATCTGTCGAGCAATCTCGATTTTAGTTCCGGTGAACTTGAATCGGTCGGGAAATGTCTGGAAACGCGCAGCCTCTCGGTGCGTGATCGGGCGGTGCTGTTCCGGATGCAGATAGCGTCCTTTCTCCGGCTTGTAAAACTCCGTTCGAATGGTGAACGCCGGCCGGTTCCACCAAAGACGTCCAAAGAGATCCGTACCTCCGGACTTTTTCTTAATCCAGCATTCCGGCGTGAGTTCCGGGGCATTTCGTTGAAGATCAATACGATTCATTCCCTGCTCAGGAATCGCACGATATCGCGCCATACTCTTGGTGGTTGGATTACGACCGAAATGCAGGTCCAGGGGCGGTTCGATATCCCGCACCTCGGTTCCGACGGGGACAGGCAAGTCGGAGATTGCATCGGCGACCGTTTTCCACGGCATAGCATCCTTCTTATATACGCCGCCGAGCAGACCAAGCTGGTCGGGAATCATGTCGGGTCGATAGTGTGATCGCAATGGCGGAAAAAATTCAGCAGGATTCGCATCCATCGCTCCTACAATGAAGGCTCGCTTGCGTGTTTGAGGCACACCATAGTCAGCCGCCAGCAAATGGCCCGACCACACATTGAATCCCCGGCAAGCTGCCCAATGGAGAATTTCCTCATGTTCGAGAGACCCGATAAGTTGCGGTACGTTTTCCATGAGGAATATACGAGCACCGGATCGGTCAATTACCTCCATAAACGGTATCCACAATTTTTTCCGGGGATCATCGACTCTTTGCTTGTTGAGCAAGCTGAAACCCTGGCAAGGGGGGCCACCGACAACGATGTCAGCCTCAGGGATTTCTGTGGAGGCGTCACGAAGAATATCTACGATATCGCCAGGAAAGCAAACTGGATCGAAATTCGAATTGAATGTATTTGCGGCGAAGCGATTGAAGTCATTGGCCCATACGGTTCTAAACGGGAATCCGCTTAGCCATTCGAATCCAACCGTGAGGCCACCTGCGCCGGAGAATAGATCGATCATCCGGATTTTGTCTGCCACCCTGTCACCTCCGCCTCATAACGATACGAATCTCAGTGGTTAGTGTCCACTGCGTGTACTCTATCATGACATACGTTGCAATACGTGACGAGATTGTCGAGTTCGTTCTCACCACCATGTACATGATGTACGACATGGTGAATCTCGAGAAATCGGGGATCAGACCTGTTCCAGTCATCATGGCTCCAACCGCATTTCCGACACCGGTACGAGTCCCGTCGTAATGCTTCTCGTCTTACGTGATCTTTGATTCTGCGATCATGAGGTGGAGATTGACGGTCGGCCTCCAGAAGATAAACACCGATCGGTAACGAAGGATTTCCGGAATGTTTTGTCGTAATCGGCCAACCGTGTTCCGTTCGCAGTTCACGAATTCGTCGAGCCCATTCCGACTGGTCATTAGCAACGTAGCGGAGTTCTTCACCTGTGACAGGTCGAGCCACGTTCTTTCTGAAATACTGAAGCAGGCCTTCGTGAATCGTCATTTGCGAGTTCTTGATTGCTCTCCGATTTCATCCTCCTCAAGCATCTCGGACGCTGTTTCCCCGGAGAAAATCGGCCAGCCTGACTCGATGCGCAATTCACGGATACGTCGAGCCCACTCGCTTATGCCTGCGACTATCGCTAATTCAGTGTGAGGAATGGCGAGTCGAGGATACATCCTGAAGTATCTGAGTAAGCGCGGTTTCGCCCCCTCCCGCAGATTTTCGGACAACAGACTCTTTCCGAGCTTCTGGATTGTACTCGAAACAGGTAACAGTTGGCGAACCTGTGCCCTCACATCCTGTTCGCCTCGCCGTTGTTCAAACTCGTCGAGGAAGTTCCGTAAGTCATGCAGCAGCTCTTCGGTTCGGTCCATATCGTTCGAGCACAGTAGCATCACATGGCCGGAAACGCCACTTCACGTCTAATTCTCCGAATATCCCGTGTGCCCATTGTTGGTTTGTTTCCCGCCAACATCGCGTGAACGAAGCCAAGAGCTAATGGTATCCGACCAGCGGGCGTCGGACTTCGGCAGTACAGTGTTCGCTTCAGTACTACTACATTACCGACAATCGCAAACAGGATTCGCACGGGTTCTTAAAGGTTAACCTCGAGACTCCATTTACCGTGTGCCGTCGCTGCTTTCTTCTCCCGCTTCAAAATTGATATATTCACAAATAGATATGCGTGATGAAAAACATGGTGAAGCCGACTCCGTTCACTACGGCCCGCGGGGCCGGGGAGCCTCCGCTACACGCGAGTTTCACATTTCCGGCATGGACTGTGCTGACTGCGCCCGGACCGTGAAGGCGGCGGCCTCCCGCGTAAAGGGAATCGAACACTGCGAGGTGGTACTGACCGCGGAAAAGCTTCGCGTGACCTTTGCGGACGACGACGGCGGGACTGACGCATCCGGCGAGGCACGCGGCGGCGCCGCATCAGCGTGGGCCGGCGGCGCCGCTGGGGTCGCCACGACGCCCGAAAAGGTGGAACGCGACCTCGAGCGGGCGATTCGACAGGCAGGCTACGGATTCTCCGGACAGGTGACGGGAGACGAAGCTTCGAAGAGCGCTGATGAGCCGCTTCCGATGCCGGCGAAGAGCATGCTCGGGGTGTTCGCGGTGCTTGTGACCGGTATCGGAGTTTTTGTCGTTGTCGGCGAATGGCTCGGACTTATTGATGACCTTGTTGACGGGATTCCTGCTATCGTGGCGGTCCCTGCGGTGCTCATCGCCGGCTGGCCGAGGTTGGCCTCGGTGCTCCGCGCACTTCGACACGGGCGCATTATTTCGCATGCGCTTATGAGCGTGGCCATGGTAGCCGCGCTTATCGTCGGCGAGTGGGCGACCGCGCTCGTTCTGGTGCTGTTCATGCACGTGGGCGCGTACGCGGAGAAGCTTGTTGCCGGCAAGAGCCGGGACGCACTCAAGTCGCTTGCGGCAAGCGCCCCGCGGATTGCCCGGGTCGTGGACGAGGCGGGGAGCGAAAGAGAGGTCGCCGCCGACGAAGTGGCCGAGGGCGAGCTCGTTCGCGTATCCGCCGGCGAAATGATTCCGGTCGACGGAGTGGTGGTCTCCGGCAATGGTGCGGTTTCGCAGGCGGCGATTACCGGCGAGTCATTTCCGGTCGATGCCGGCGAGGGCGATGAGCTCTACGCGGCGAGTACCCTGCAGGACGGCGGTCTTACCCTCCGGACCCTTCGAAGCGGCGGAGGAAGCATGTTCGGGCGCATCGTGGAGCTTGTCGCCGAAGCCGAGTCCGCTCGCGGGCCGACTGCGCGAGTTGCCGACCGTTTCTCCGCATGGTATCTGCCGGTTGTTCTCGGTATCGCCGCGGCAACCTACATAATCGGAGGGGAGCTCATGCCCGCGATCGCGGTGCTCGCCGTTGCCTGCAGCTGTTCCTTTGCGCTTGCAACCCCGATTGCCATGCTTGCCTCGATCGCCTCGGCCGCTCGCGACGGCCTGCTTATTCGAAGCGGGGAAGTAATCGAGCGCTCGCGGCACGTCGACACGGTGCTGTTCGACAAAACCGGCACCCTCACCCGCGGCGAAATGTCATTCGCGGGAATAAAGACCACCGGCTCGCTGGATGCCCATACCGCCCTCTCGCTGGCTGCCGGGGCGGAAGCCTACAGCGAACACCCCCTCGCCCGCGCGCTCAGAAGCGAAGCACACTCCCGCGGGCTTCCCACCGCGACGCCCGAAGACTTCTCCTCGAAGCCTGGCGGGGTAAGCGCGCGCGTGGCCGGTCGACAGGTGCGCGTCGGCGGGCGTCGCTACCTGGGCCTCGACCGCACCGTCGCCGGGCAACTCACGGGCCGTGAAGCTCCGCCGGCCGGGGCCGGCGGGACACGCGGCGGTTCCTCGGCGTCGTCTGAGCGGGCGGAGCACCGGGATCAAATCGCAGCCTGCGATCGCGACGATGCTCTGCGCATCCCGGCCTTTCTCGAAGTGGACGGCGAGGCTGCGGCGGTACTGTACTTCTCCGATCCGCTTCGCGAAGAGGCCTCCGAGGCGATTGCGGGCCTTCGCGAGGCAGGGATCGAACATATAGAAATGATCACGGGCGATGACCACGAGCGGGCCTCGATCATCGCCTCCGGGCTCGGGATAGATGTTCGCGCAGGCCTGCTGCCGCACGAGAAGCTCGACCGGATTGCGGAGCTTCAGACTGCCGGCCACAGCGTTATGATGATCGGCGACGGCATGAACGACGCCCCGGCGCTTGCGCGCGCCGATGTTGGCGTCGCCCTTGGACGGCTCGAAGCGGCTGTGGAGGCGGCGCCGGTGGTGCTCATGCGCTCGGACCTGCGGCTGGTCGCAGGCTATCTCGCGCGGGTGAAGCGCACCATGCGCGTTGTCTTCGGAAATATCGGGTTTACGAGCCTGTACAATATTGCCGGCATAACCCTCGCAGCGATCGGGATTCTTCCTCCGGTACTCGCCGCGGCCCTGCAGTCGGCGCCGGATGTCGGCGTGCTCGCGAACAGCTCGCGGCTCGCGCGAAGAAAAAGATGAGGCGCGTACGCAGGCGAAGCCGGGGAACGTAGCCGGCGGCACGAACGCGCGGGGCGCATTTTGCCCGGCGTAGCGACGGTATTCTGACAAAACATCGGTCTCAAAAATTACCTATATTTCGAAGCGAATTCCTGTTCCCACGGGCCCGGTGCGTGGTTATAGTCGAAAGAGATTCCACCACATTATATGATTAAAGGAGCATGAAACGCCTATGAAACGACACGTGTTCGTGCTCGGCCTTGATGCTGAAAACCGGGATATTCTCGAGCGCACACCGCGGCTCGAGGACTGCGAATTCCACTGTCTGCTCGACCACGATGAATTGCGTGGCGTTGAGCGCTTTCCGATCGGGCAGCTGCTCGAAACGTGCGAATCACGTCTGCGGGCCCATAAGGGGTCGGTGGACGCGATTATTACGCTGCTCGATTTCCCGGCGACCGAACTCGTGCCTATTCTCTGTAAGCGCTTCGGCGTGCCCGGCCCGTCGCTTGAGTCGGTGCTTGGCTGTAACCACAAGTACTGGAGCAGGTTGCTGCAGCGCGAGGCTGCGCCCGAGCATGTTCCGGCCTTTGCCGCGTTCGATCCCTACGATCCGTCGTCCATCACGCGGGTTGCGCGGGAGCTCGACTTTCCCTTCTGGGTGAAGCCCATGAACGCCTACCGTTCGCATCTCGGCTATCGCATTACCTGCGAGGAGGACCTCGAGGACGCGAGCGAGGTCTTCCGCGAGCAGCTTCCGCGCCTTTCGGACCCGTTGCGCCAGATTATGGATTATGTCGATGTTCCCCCGGCTGTCGCCTCGCTTCCGCAGCACGCCTGTATTGCGGAGGGGATTATCGGCGGGCGCCAGTGCACCGTCGAAGGCTATGTGCAGCACGGCAAGGTGGTCGTCTACGGGGTGGTCGACTCGATCCGCGAAAGCAACGGATCGACCTTTTCGCGCTATCAGTATCCGTCCCACCTTCCGAAGTGGGTGCAGCGGAAAATGGATGAAATCTCGCGCGTCGTGATCGAGCGCATCGGCTTCGACGAAAGTGCGTTCAACGCTGAGTTCTACTATCAGCCTTCGACGGGCAAAATCTGGCTTCTCGAGATTAACCCGCGCGCTTCGCAGTCGCACGCCTCGCTCTTCGAGCGGGTCGACGGGGCATCGAATCAGTCTGTTGTGGTCGATGTTGCTCTCGGCCGCGAACCCCACATGCCCTACCGCGAAGGACGAAGCCATGTCGCGGCGAAGTGCTTCGTGCATGCATTCCGCGACGCGGTTATTGCCGCGCTTCCGAAGGCGCCGGACTTGCGCAGGATTGAATCGGAGGTACCCGACTCGCACATAACGATGCTTGTCGATGAGGGCACGCAGCTGTCCGCGCTTCTCGATGAGGACGCCTACAGCTACGAGCTGGCCGACATCTACCTCGGAGCATCAACCCAGAAGGAATTGCTTGAGAAACGTCGGCGCTGCCTTGAGCTGCTTGATTTCAAGCTTGGAAAGGCGCCGAAAAAGAAGCGTCGTCGGCGTGTCCGCGCGCAGCGGCTCGGCGCGGTGCCGCATGCGGTGCCGGAAGGCGGCGAGCCCGAGGAACCGCGTAAGGCGGGCGGTGGCGTGGCATGAGCACCACGGTCCGACCCGCCGAAACGGTTCACATTATCGAGAACGTGTGGATTCCCATGCGCGACGGCACGAAACTCGCTGCCCGCATCTGGCTTCCGGAGGAGGCGGCCGCGGGGGAAGATGTCGCGCGGAATCAGGGATCTTCCGGGAGCGGACGGGAAGACAGCTCCGCGAGGGCGAAGGTGCCCGCCATTCTCGAGTACATTCCCTACCGGAAGCGCGATATGACGCGGGGGCGCGATGCGAGCATGCACCCCTACTTCGCATCCTGCGGTTATGCATCGGTGCGCGTCGACCTTCGTGGAAGCGGCGACTCCGAAGGTGTACTCAGCGACGAGTATCTGCCCCAGGAGCTCGATGACGGTGAGGATGTGATTGCCTGGATCGCGTCCCAGCCCTGGTCCGACGGCCAGGTCGGCATGATCGGAATTTCGTGGGGCGGGTTTAACGGGCTTCAGATCGCCGCCCGCCGTCCGGAAGCGCTGAAGGCTGTCATAAGCGTTTGCTCGACCGATGACCGCTATGCTGACGATGTGCATTACATGGGGGGCTGCCTGTTAGGGGATAACGCCTCGTGGGCGTCGACCATGTTTGCCTATAATTCCATGCCTCCCGATCCCGCGCTCACCGGCGATGCCTGGCGCGATATGTGGCTGGAACGGCTCGAGGGCAGTGGGCTGTGGCTCAAGACATGGCTCGAGCATCAGCATCGTGATGACTACTGGAAGCATGGGTCGGTCTGCGAGAACTACGACGATATCGCCGTACCTGTTCTGGCGGTAAGCGGCTGGGCCGACGGCTATTCCAACGCAGTATTTCGCCTTCTTGCGGGGCTTCGCTCGCCGTGCCTTGGAATTGTCGGACCGTGGAGTCACACCTACCCGCACCTCGGAACGCCGGGGCCCGCGATCGGCTTTCTGCAGGAGTGTGTGCGCTTCTGGGACTACTGGATGAAAGGCGAAGACACCGGTGTTATGGACGAGCCGGCACTTCGCGCCTGGATGCTCGACAGCGTAAAACCTGCCACCGACTACCGGATTCGACCCGGCCGCTGGGTGAGTGAGGAACAATGGCCGTCCGCCAATGTCACCTGCATCCGGCGCCGGCTCGTTCGCGGCCGTCTCCTTCGTGCCGATTCGGATTCCGGCCGCGGCGATGATGCGCCCGAACCCGCCGCTGAACGGCTTACCATTCAGTCTCCCTTGAGCGTCGGGCTTTTCGCGGGGAAGTGGTGCTCCTATGCCAGCGCGCCGGACCTCCCCTACGACCAGCGCGAAGAGGACGGCGGCTCACTTGTGTTCGACAGCGAGGAACTTTCCGAAACGGTCGAGATTCTCGGCGCCCCCACCGTGGAGCTCGAACTGTCGAGCAATGATCCGGTGGCTATGGTTGCCGTTCGTCTGAGTGATGTCGCACCGAGCGGCAAAGCCACCAGGGTTACCTATGGTCTTCTTAATCTCTCGCACCGCCGCTCCCATGAGTATCCCGAGGAACTTGAGCCGGGGAGCTCTGAGAAGGTGCTCGTAGAGCTCAATCATATTGCTCAGCGGTTCAGTCCGGGGCACCGCATCCGGCTTTCGATTTCGACAAGCTACTGGCCGCTTGCCTGGCCCTCACCGCGACCGGTACGCCTTGAGCTTAACACCGCCGGCTGTGCGCTGAATCTGCCTGTCCGTCATGCCGAGGAGGATCGTGATCCTGCAGACGACTGGTTCGAGCAGCCCGAGCGCACCCCTGCGCCCGACAAGACAGTCATACGACCGCCTGAGCACAACTGGTTCGTTCTGCGCGACCTTGCCCGCGAACGCTCTGAGCTCCAGGTGATCGGCGATCAGGGCCGGTATCGCTTTGAAGACATCAATCTCGAAATCGAGCGGAAAACAAACGAATGGTACCGCTACACCGGGGACGACCCGAGCTCGGCGGAGGCGGAAATCGTTTCGGTCCGTGAGCTTCAGCGTGGCGCGTGGCGGGTGCGAACGGAAACCCGAACCATACTCCGCTGTACCGAGGACACATTCAATCTCCATGCGAGCCTCGACGGCTACGAGGGGGATGTACGCACCTTCAGCAAAAGCTGGAACGAAACCATTCCCCGGCGCCTGGTGTAGCGCCGGACCCCGCTCAGCGCCGGTTTCGGACAGCCCGGCGCGACTGAGGACTACCAGACTACCGCTCAGGGGTTTCGCAGCACGAGACTCGAATTGTGCCCGCCGAAGCCGAACGAATTGGACAACGCAGTTCGGATTCCGGTCTTTACGTTCCCGGTCGGAAGCTTAACCTTCGGCATCTCTTCATCGGGTGTTTCGATGTTGATGTTCGCCGGCACGACGCCGTCCCGCATGGCGCAGATCGTAAGGATGGCTTCCAGCCCTGCTGTCGCACCTAACAAGTGCCCGTGATACCCCTTCGTTGAGCCTATATAGGGGCTGTCTTCTCCGGTTCCGAACACCGACTCCACTCCCAGAAGCTCTGCTCGATCTCCAACAGGGGTGGAGGTTCCGTGGGTGTTAACATAGTCGATATCGTCGGGTGTGATTCCGGCCTGGTCGAGCGCCATCCTCATGGCTCGACCGGCTCCGGTCCCTTCGGGGTCCGGGGCTACGAAGTCGTAGGCGTCGCCCGACATGCCGCATGCGAGTATTTCGCAGAGAATCGGGGCTCCCCGCCGCTTTGCGTGCTCATACTCCTCGAGGATAAGCACGGCGGCCCCCTCGCTCAGGACAAATCCGTCGCGGTCGCGGTCGTACGGACGTGATGCCTTCTCGGGGGCATCGTTCCGCGTGGAAAGCGCTCGCATGTTTCCAAAAGCTACCATTGAAATCTCGTTAATCGTGCTCTCGGCGCCGCCCGCGATCATGACGTCGGCCATATTGTGCGAAATTATCATTTGCGACATGGCCAGCGAATGGTTGGCGGTGGCGCACGCGGTCTGCATGCTTATGTTCGGACCCGTTGCCCCGTAGATGATACTCAGGATCCCGGAGGCCATATTGCCTATGGACATGGGAATATAGAACGGGCTCACCCGGCGCGGTCCTTTGGTTTCAAGGGCTATCGAGTTTTCGTACTGGACGTTCAGCCCCCCGATACCGCTTCCGAGTCCTATACCGATACGGTGCCGCTCTTTGACTGCCGAAAGGTTAGACTGCTCCGCCGCCTCGCGTGCCGCGGCCGCCGCGTAGTGGCAGAAGGCGTCCATTCGCTTGGCCTTCTTGGCCATATCCCCTTCAAAATAATCGCGGTAGTCAAAGTCGCGCACCTCTCCGGCAATCTGTGTCGGAAGGTGAGAAGCGTCGAACCTTGTTACTGGACCAATGCCGCTGTGTCCACCGGTGACCGTCGACCAGGATTCGTCCACGGTATTGCCCAATGGGTTCACCGTACCTATCCCCGTTACTACAACTCGTCGTGTACTCATAGTGCCCGACAGTATGGTCGGTCGGCGGCCGATTACTCAATCGGTTGATAGCGAATATTGAACCCGTATTGCATTCTGCCGGCGCCGGTCTGTGGCTTAAGGATAGTCAGGAAGCGCTCTGTCTGTGCCGGAATTTCCATATCCAGCGATGTCGGCGTGGAAGCATCGAGTCCCTGAAGCTGCAGTTCGATCTCGACAGACACATCGTGATCGTATCCGTTTCGCACGAACACGACCGTGGTGTCATCTACTCTATCGGTCTCAAAGTCTATACTGTCGGTCCGTTCGACAGGCTGTTCATGGTCGGCGAAATCCTCGTTTTCCAGCTCCGAACCAAGTACTACGTCGAACTCTTCTCCACCCGGATGACGGGCATAGTAGTAGCGGCCTTCCTCGAGATCTCCGTCGACAGTTGACCCGTCATGGTGCCTGAAGCGGGTCGGGATGCTCTGCATGCGCCCTTCCGGCGTCGGTACCCTAACGTCGAAATGGAGGTGAGGGCCGGAACTCTGACCGGTATTGCCGCTGAGACCGATCTGCTCGCCGGCCTCCACCTCGTCGCCCGGTTCAACAAGGGCGCCCTGGTACTCAAGATGTACGTAATTGCCGATACTCCCGTCTTCATGCAGCACAAAAATGTAGTTTGCATCCTGTGCATACCGGCTTGAGCGACCCCCGCGGGTGGAGTCTTCCTTTACCTCTATTACTGTGCCGGCTCTCGCTGCGTGGACGGGCGTTCCCTCATCCATTGCGAAGTCAAGCGCATATTTGTTCTCACCGTGGTGGGTGAACTCGCCTTCGTAGCCCTGATCAAGGCGATACCGTTCTCCGTGCTCGAACGGCATGAGGTACGCGTGGGTGTCGTCATGCCGCACCTCGTCCGGTATTCCCCGCGCGTAGGTGTAGCGAATCTGATAGGCAAGGCGGCGCGTGTCTTCCTCCGGTTCAAGCGTGAAAAGCGTGGTGCCTTCGCGGTCGTCCGCTTCGCCCGGGGGTGCTTCCTCGGCCCGGTCCGCGAGATCCTTCTGTTGCAGCGAATCAAGAAGTGGGACAACGCCGGCGAAAGGGAGGTCAACATCAGCCTGAAATCCTTCGAGCCGTGGAAACTCTATATGTATCCAGAGGGGTACGATATGCCTGTTGCGGGCTCGAAACTCGATCCGTCCGTCGTCTTGCTCGACGGTATCGAGCTCGAGGTAGTCATCGCCGGGGTGCTCCTGGGCAAACAGTTGTGGAGCGGCGAACAACAGAACAACAGCGATGAAAAGCAGACGGCAACGTTGAGCGTTCCAGTGGATCATGGCAGTAAAAAAATACTGGTTGTGACGACCAACGGCCACCACCAGACTGGTGAACAGTATACACGGCAAGGGGTGGGTCGCTGGTCAAATCCTGTCCCTGCCGCGTACACTGTCGTTCTATATGAAACATTCCCGATCCGCTCTCAAAGGCGTCACGGTTCAGACGGGAGCGCTGTTAGCAATCATGGCGAGCGCCTACATTGCACTGAACCTGAATGTGCAGGGTTTCGTGGGAATGCTCCCGTTCGTGCAGCGGGAGTTTTCCTTGAGCGGGGCGCAGGCGGGCCTGTATACGAGTTTTTACTTTCTCAGTGCCACCGCTGTTGCGGTATTCAGCGGGCGGATTGTGGACTGGATCGGGCCACGTAACGGGCTGGCAATCGGGACGGGCACAGTCGGCGTGATGATGATTCTGCACGCGGCTTCTCCGGCATATTCCCTCATTCTCGCGCTTGCATTCGTAACCGGGGTGGGGTTCAGTCTTATCACCCCGAGTGTCAGCAAGGGTGTGATCTCGTATGTAAGTGCGACACGCCGGGCAGGCGCGATGGGAATCGTTCACGGGCTTGGTGGCGTCGGTGCCCTCGCAGGCAGCGCCGCCATGCCGGCGCTCGCCGGGCTTTTCGGCTGGCGGTCGGTGCTTACGGCGACCTCAGGAGTTTCGCTGCTTGTGGCTGCAGGTATTCTCCTGCTGTTTAACCGGGTGCTTCCCCGGGCGAAGCCGGGCGTGCGGTACGCGGGTTCCGAGGGTTCCGGTTCCGGAGCTCCTCGGGCCGGCACAAACGGCCCGGGGTCGGCAGGAGCAGCCGATGAAGCCCACGGCTCGCCGGCAGCCGGCGATGAAGCTCCGGGGTCGGCAGCAGCCGGCGATGAGGCCCTGGTATCGCCAGCAGCAGGCAATGGAAGCCCGGCAGCCACTGAATCCCGCGCATTCGGCAGCGATCTGAAGCGGGTTCTCTCGGACCGTACGTTTCTTTCCATCTGTGTTCTTGGAATTGCATTCGGCATGAGTCTCTCGAGTGTAATTGCCCACATGACGCTGTTTCTCGTTCAGGACCTGAACCACAGTCCGGCGATCGCGGGACTGACGCTCTCGTGGTTTCATATCGGAGGCGTGATAGGTCAACCTTCCTGGGGCTACATTAATGATCGGTTCTTCGAGCGGCGCCGGCGTCGGGGGCTGCTTCTTCTCGCGGCACTTACAGCGGCCGTGAGCCTTTTCTTCGGACTTGTGGTTATCACCGGTGTGCTCCCGGTATTCGGGCTGTTCGCCGCCTCGGCATTTCTCGGCTTCAGTATTTTCGGAATGCCCGGTCTGTATTTCACCACGATAAGTGAACTTGTTCCGGAGGAACTGACCGGACTCGCGACCGGCGTCGCGCTCGTCTTCTCGCGGGCGGGTGTGGTTCTTGCCGCGCCGGTCTTCGGTGTGCTTTCGGATGTGACCGGAGATTACCGCATGAGCTGGATTGCCCTGGCGGCAACCGTTGGGGTTATCGGGTTGTCGGTGCTGATTTCTACCCGCCGCTCGGCCCTCTCGCACGCGATTCGCCGTCGTGTTCCCGGTATTACCTCATGATGGTGCCGGGCGACCGTTTGTTCTTATACGACTCCACACCGCGGCTATAGGCGCTGAAAGCATGCCTGTGGCAGCGTAGACGCCGGTCGATATCCATGCCGGGCCGAAAGGAGCCCACTGCGGCGGCCGTCCGAGAAGCATGGCGGTAAGCCCCATCGGTCCGGCGCCGGGCAGGGCAACCAACGCGGAAGAAGCCGGATCAAAAAAATACATCGTCACAGGTGCAAGCAGTACAACGCCGGCCACAATGGTCAGCGGCACTCTGCGGCGGACTTGCATCCGTCTGGTAAGCCGGCCGAACGAGGCATACCCGGCAGCGGCAGGCAGTGCCGTGAGCAACAGAATATCACCTCCGCCGGCAAGCCCTGAGCCGGCTGTAATCAGCGGGGTAGAAACCGCTGCGAGCAGTACTGCCGCCGGCCAGGATGCCGTTTCGCGGGCCCCGGCGGTGAGGATGAGCGGTAGCAGGGTCATATTCAGGTACACGGCTGTCGGCAGGAGATTCCGGGCTGATGCAGGGGGAACAGCCCGGAGAACCACAACGCTTACCGCGATGAGTATCAGCCACAACAAGCTTGCCAGGATGCTTCGATGCTTTGCATACTTTCGTCTGCTGTGGGTGGATGTATCCGTTGTTCCGGAATTCTGTTCGCTATTGCTCTTCATTTGACCGTTCCTGTGGTTGTAGTCGAGGCCGAAAGCCCGGATCGTCCGTTGCGTCTCGCGTTCACGGGCGACATTATGGCTCACGACGTTAACTTCCGCATGAGCGATTACGACCGCATCTATGCGCCGGTGTCCTCTTACTTCGACCATGCTGACTACACCTTCGGGCAGCTTGAGTTCGTCGTGGACCCGGATCGTCCTATGGCAACGTATCCACGATTTAATGTACATCCCTCGTACGTAGAGGCGGCAATCACATCAGGTATAAATGTTTTTTCAATCGCGAATAATCATACGACCGACTATGAAGCCGATGGTGTGCGTGCCACGCTTGCTTCACTCTCGCGCCTTGCCGAACGTTACGGGATTTACTACTCCGGTGCGAGGACCCGGCCGGATCATGAGTTCGAGGTAACGAGTATTGAGTGGAAAGGGAAGCAGATCGGATATCTGGCGATCACGCGGATTCTAAACGACTACAGTGGCTCTGAGCTGACCTATTACGTTTCTCATGATCCGGAAAAGGCAGCTTCGTTTCTCGAGACACTTCGTGAAGTGACGAGCGGCTACGATTTGTTTATCCTGAGTGTGCACGATGGCACCGAGTATCGCCCCATACCTGACGCCCGTACAATTCGGTTCTATCGTGAAGCGGTAGATGCCGGGGTGGACATTCTGTGGGGACATCATCCGCATGTGCTGCAACCGTGGGAATATGTTGAGCGCGAAAGCGGCAGTCGAGCAGTCATTATGGCCAGTATGGGTAATTTCATCTCCGGGCAGACCTGGCGGCTCGATCCGGACGATTTTGCGAACTGGAGGGCATCCACCGGCGATTCGGCAGTCTTTCGGGCCGCGGTCGAGTTCACCGGGACCGGTGCCACCGTAGCCGACGTGGACTCGGTGCCGATTACGCACTATAAGCATCCTGACGGAGGAGTAACGGTTGAGAAGCTCATGCCCATGCGTCTTCGCGATGATGTGACTCCAGCATGGCGAGCGTTCTACAGGTATCGTGCGCGCGCGAGCGCGGGGTTTTTCCGGCGATACGACTACGAGCAGATGAGAGGAATGGAATAATGGCACACAGCGTGGTACCCGAAGCTGAAGCAATTCTCGACGAAGCATTTCCTGTTCTCGATAAGGGGTTTGTAAGACTTGTCGATTACATGGGCAGCGATGATCGAATAGTTCAATCGGCCCGCGTGAGCTACGGCAAGGGCACGAAGACGGTTCGCCAGGACCGGGGACTTATTAACTACCTTATGCGGAACCGGCATACCTCCCCGTTCGAGCAGGTCATTCTGACGTTTCATACGAAAATGCCGGTATTCGTCGCCCGCCAATGGGTACGCCACCGGACTGCACGACTCAATGAGATCAGTGGGCGTTACAGTGTCATGGAGGATGAGTTCTACGTCCCGAAACCGGAAGATATATCCGGCCAGGCGGTCGACAACAAACAGGGACGTGACGGGGAGCCGCTGGCTTCCGATCTCGCAGAGTACGTTCAGGCGCAACTCGTAGAGGGACAACGGGCGAGTTATGAGTCCTATGAAGCTCTGCTCGAAACCGGACTGGCACGGGAACTCGCGCGAATTAATCTGCCGATCAGTCTCTATACGCAGTGGTACTGGCAGGTGGATCTGCATAATTTATTCCACTTTCTGGAGCTGCGCCTCGATACGCATGCGCAGTATGAGATCCGGGCATATGCGGAAGTAATGCTCGACATGGCTGAGAAGGTTGCTCCGATTGCTACCGAGGCATTCCGTGAGCATGTGCTCGGCGGCACCCATTTTTCAGCTCGTGAGTACGAGGTTGTGCGTGCTCTCGCTGCCGGGAAGGCGTTTGACGAAGCCGCCGACCAGGCAGGGCTTTCGGGAAAGCCCCTTGAGCGACTGAAAGCAAAACTGTTTTGAGAACGAATCAGCATACCACGGGTTGGAACCTTTACCAGTGGCAACCACCGGTCGTATACTTGCAGGCGACGAATCGATTACAAACGCTGCCGCAGGAATTGGCAGTACGGGAGATCAGTTATGAGCGACACAGTGCAGACTGCGGACCACCAGTACCTTACGTTTACCCTTGATAACGAGCAATACGCCGTTGAAGTGAACAAGGTGAAAGAGGTGCTCGAGTACACCGAAGTAACAAAAGTACCGAGGACGCAGGAGTTCATGCGTGGTGTCATTAATCTTCGAGGAAGCGTTGTACCCGTGGTCGACCTGCGCCTCAAGTTCGACATGGGAAAGACCGAGCAGACCATTGATACCTCTATTGTCGTTCTCGAGGTTGTAATCGACGACGACACGGTTACAATCGGGGCTCTTGCAGATTCTGTCCAGGAAGTTATCGGGCTGAATGACAGCCAGATCGAACCGGCCCCGTCCATTGGTACCAAGATAGATAACCGGTTTATACGCGGCATCGGGAAGCTGTCGGAACAGTTTATAATTATTCTGGATATCGACCGCATTTTCCGTGATGAAGAGATTGCGGCGGTAGCCGAGCACTCAGCGTAGTCGAACCAGCGGGGCAATCTGTATGACTGAATACCGAGTTGCAATTACGACCGCTCCACCCGACCAGGCCGCCGGCATCGCTCGCAGTCTGGTCGACGCACGTCTCGCCGCGTGTGTTCAGGTAATTCCAGGCGCGAGAAGCTTCTTTCACTGGGAAGGGGCGGTTGCCGACGAGGAAGAATCAATACTGCTTTGCAAGACGACCGAAGGGGCGCGCGAGCGCTTCGAAGCTCACCTGCAGACGATCCATTCTTACGATGTGCCTGAACTGCTCTTTGTCCCCGTTGATTCCGGCCTGCCCGCCTACCTGAACTGGCTTTCGAGCGAAGTGAAAGAAGAACTGGAGTGACACGCGAGCCGCTCCCTGAACCATCGAAGTTCGGCCCATATCTGAAGACCCGGAAGCAGTCCTGCCTCCTGCGTAAACACTTAGAACCGACGTTGCCCTTTGCTTAAACACTCAGAAGCAGTGCTGCAAGGGCCACCGTCAGGGTTGTTGTGAGGTTTACTACATCGTTTGTAACCCACGGTAATCCGCGTGCAAGGGTGTGTGTGAGGCCGGTGGCGTCGCGCGGTCGCTCGGTCAGCGTTCCGTCCGGTTTTCGGTATTGAACCTGTGCAGCGGCTCCGAGCAGGCTGTCTATGAGTGTGCCGGCCATTCCGAGCCCTGAACCAATAACAAGCACCATCAGCGCCTCCGGCGTCGCTATACCGGCGGCCAGCGCGCTCAATGCGGTCGCTGCTGAAGCCACCAGGGCTCCGAGAGCCCCTGCGACAAGGCCAAGCACCGAGATGCCTCCTGAGAGTCCGGGAAGTGTCGGTTTCAGCGTGAGAATCGAAACAGGCGGTGTGTTGCTGAGCACCCCTATTTCGCTTGACCAGGTGTCGGCGGTAGCTGCGGCCATTACCGCCGAGAATACGCGGATCGCGGCCGGCGCGCCGGTATAGAGGAACGCCACTGCTGCCACGGCGGCCGGCCCCACATTCGCGATTACCTGCCAGCCGTCGCGTCTGCCACCTTTCGCCTGGACCTCCTCGGGGTTCCTTCGTCTGGAAGGGTGAAACCTTCCGAATATCGTAGAGGAGACAAAAAAGAGAATCAGTACCGCCCAGTAGCCCGCTCCGGTGAGATAGATCAGGGTTCCCGCGACAAAACCGGCAGCGGCTCCGGACCGCGTAACAGCACTCTTATAGAGCGCTCCTCCGGCCACGAACAGATTCAACCCTGCCGCTGCTACCAGTTGTGTGACTTCCATATACTGTTTGCTCCGATGGGATAGAATATTCGTAATTTCGCGGAAGGAAAAGTGTCGAAGGGCTACGACCGGGCGTTTCCCGGAGCAGCCGCGGATGCCCGGATGCTTATGTGGGTAGGCAGCACCAGCTTCTGCGGAGGTCCGGTGTCCACCCCGTTCATGCGCTCGACCAGGCGACCTACAGCGGCAGAACCCATGCCGGCTGCCGGTAGCGCCATTGTCGTAAGCGGAGGGTTCAGATATCGGCTCAGGTAATCGTCGTCAAATCCAACGAGCGAAATATCTTTGGGGATCGAGAGACCTGCCTCGCGGATTGCAAAAAGCGCGCCATAGGCGACGACATCGTTTCCGGCGAATACGGCGGTAGGCTGCGGTGTTGCTTTCAGAAGCCGCGTCATTGCCTCATACCCGCTTTGCTCTGAAAAATCGGCGATCTGAAGATACTGTTCCTTGAACGAGAGATGGTGCTCGCGCAGAGCTTCACGGTATCCCCTGACCCGAAGCGAACTTGCGGTATAGTAGGTAGGAGCATTGGTGATCATTGCGATCCGTTCGTGCCCGAGGTTCGCAAGGTATCCGACCATTTCTTCCGCCGCCCCCGCATTATCTATGTATACCTGGTCCACAGGGGTTTCACCGAGATCGTCGAGGCTCACCACAGGCACGCGGTTCTTCAGCAGCTCCTGCAGTTCAGGATCTTTTTCCCGTGTGTTAATGAGTATGACCCCGTCGAGGCCGTCGCGCTCAACAAGGTTGCCATAGGTGATCTCGGCGGACTGGGAAATCGGCTGAATAACAAGCTGCACGCGGTAGCGATTCACCGCCTGCGCCATGCCTTCCACGGTCCGCACAATAAATGCGTCGGTGTAGACGTACTGGCTGTGCCGAATATAAAGGCCGACCGTCTGATGTCGTACCATAGCCACACGGCGTGCATTTTCGTCGGGCTCATAATCGAGTCTCTCGCACGCTTCAAGCACACGTTGGCGGGTATCCTCGGAAATGCTTTTCCCCGGGGTGTTATTGAGAACGAATGATACTGTCGTGCGGGAGACACCCGCTTCGCGTGCAACATCTGCTGCCGAAACTTTTCGTCGCTTCATATAGGTACAGTCACTTAGGTGCAGTCATTCGAAACGCAATAAAAACAGCCCGTCGGCAATCACGGTCGCAGAGGCAATGACAGCAGCCGGCGGGCTACATGAGAGTCCAAAGCTGTACCCGGACGACTCCGGATACAGCCTGGCCGGCGGCTATCCCTTTACCGAACCTGCCATCATTCCCCGTACGAAGTAGCGCTGCAGTGAGAAGAAGATAATCAGTGGCACCACCATACTAACGAAGGCTCCCGCGGTTAGTACATGCCACGATTGACCGCGACTTCCAACCAGCTCAGCGAGCCGTGTTGTCACGATCGGACGCCGGGTACCGAAGAATACAAGGGCAACGAGCAGGTCATTCCATACCCAAAGGAACTGGAAGATGGCGAACGATGCTATTGCCGGAATCGAAAGCGGAAGAATAA
>CAZMEV010000011.1:48871-53166 GCA_964565375.1 uncultured Spirochaetaceae bacterium | reverse complement strand
TCGAGTCCGATCGCCGGCAAATCACGTATACAAATTCGCCGGCATGCCCAGTCGGCGCTCCATTCGCATCGGACTCGAACGGAGTCCGGAAGCGTACCGCAGGAGCGGCAAGCGACGAGGAACGCTTTCCAGCCTGCGGGCGGCGCTCTGTGCGCCGCCGGCCACATTTGACCCGGGCAATGGCGCTTTCGTATACTACGAGGTACCGTGGATCGAAAGGCAAAGACCGGCTTCGATCGCGACGACCGACACCCCCTCTCGTACCGCCAAAGCCTTCAACATATCGTGGATCGGCGTCGTTTTTCTCACCTATTCACGAATTCGCGTACGTATATTCGGCGCACGGCGAAGATCGTCTCCCGTACACTCTTTCTCTTATGCTTCGGTCTGGTACTCGCATGCGGACCTGGTGAAAACGGAGTTGAAACCGGAGAGCCCGCGGATCTCCCCGAAATCGAGGAACGGGGCACGCTGCGGGTTATAACAAGTTACGGACCGTTGAGCTATTTTATCTACCGCGGTGAACCTATGGGGTTCGAGTACGAACTCATAGACCGATTCTCCCAATGGCTCGATATTGATGTGGAGATATTGCCCGCTACCGATATCAACGAAATGATCTCGATGCTTGAGTCCGGGGAAGGTGATATGATTGCCTACCGCCTTACCGTTACAACGGAGAGGCGGGAGCGTGTTGCGTTCAGCGACGTGGTCACGGCAACACGCCAGGTACTTGTTCAGCCACGGCAGGAAACCTTAGCAGGCCCTCAGGACCGTGAACCCGGCGGCGGTTACGTACAACGGCCGGAGGACCTCGCTGGACGCGAAGTCCACGTTCGTGCCGGAAGCGTCTACGCCAGTCGGCTTCGCAACCTCGAAAACGAAATCGGTGAAGATATTGCTATCGTTGAGGCGCCAGGCGACGTTACCACCGAGGAGCTTATTGAAGCCGTACATCGGCGTGAAATCCCGCTCACCGTCGCCGACGAGAACATAGCCCGCATCAGCGCATCGGTATTTGATGGGGTTGATGTTTCGATGCCTTTGAGTCTTTCCCAACGAACCGCATGGGCAGTCGGGCACGAAGCGACCGAGCTGCTGGACGCAATTAATGCGTGGCTCGCCGAGGAAAAGCAACGAGCGGACTTCTTCGTCATTTACAACCGATATTTCGAAGAGTCGAGAAGATTTCGGACTCGACGAACTGAGGAAGCCTTTACCCCGATCCGGGGCCGCATTTCGCCGTGGGACGAACAGTTTCGCGAAGCTGCCGAGTCCATTGGCTGGGACTGGCGCCTTCTTGCTGCG
Source organism: uncultured Spirochaetaceae bacterium (assembly GCA_964565375.1). Taxonomy (GTDB): domain Bacteria; phylum Spirochaetota; class Spirochaetia; order DSM-27196; family SKKC01; genus SLAN01. Next base: position 51,858 of record CAZMEV010000011.1, on the reverse strand, counting down.
ATCGCCTTTCAGGAATCCCGGTTTGATCCGAACGCCCGTTCATGGGCCGGAGCGGTCGGACTTATGCAGCTCATGCCCTCCACCGCAAGGCAGTTCGGGGCAACCACATTGACCGACCCGGAGCAGAGCATAAAAGCGGCAGCACGTTTTCTCGCCTGGCTCGATGAAACATGGGCGCGGGACATTGAATCGGCGGAGCAGCGCAGGCCGTTTGTGCTTGCTTCCTACAATGTCGGCCGCGGTCACGTGCAGGATGCGCGCAGACTTGCCGAATACTACGGCGCCGACCCCGACAGCTGGGAGCAAGTCTCAGAGTTCCTGCTGCGCAAGTCCGACCCCGACTACTACACCCATCAGGTTGTACAGTTCGGCTATGCCCGGGGGTCCGAACCGGTCGCATACGTGCGTCGAATTCTAAGTCTGTACGAACATTACCTCCGCTTCACCGATGACCCGGCGGCACAGGAAGCACCATCTGATTCCGAATAATCAGCTGTGCTCCGTTTCGCCTGCGGCGTTTCGCGCACCGCTGTCGCGCTGCGCTGCGCGCTTCGGCGCTTGACTATCTGTATTACCTTGTCATACCATTCGGCTCGCATATGAGTACTACAAATACGCGGCTGCCGGTAACCGTTCTTTCCGGCTATCTCGGTTCGGGTAAAACGACGCTGCTGAACCATATTCTCGAAAACCGTGAAGGCCGTAAGGTCGCTGTAATCGTCAATGATATGAGCGAGGTTAATATCGATGCGTCGCTTATCGAGCAGGGAAGAAGCTCGTTGAGTCGTACCGATGAACAGCTCGTTGAAATGAGTAACGGATGCATCTGCTGCACCTTGCGTGAGGATCTCCTGACGGAAGTCACGAACCTTGCTCGAGACGGCCGCTTCGATTATCTGCTTATCGAGAGCAGCGGTATTTCCGAACCGCTGCCGGTCGCTCAGACATTCAGCTTCGAAAGCGATGACGGGGTGAGCCTGCGCGAGCTTACCCGCCTGGATACGATGGTCAGCGTGGTCGACGCCTCGAGCATTCTCGATGAGTTCGCCGGCGAAGACACACTCGAGAAACGCGGACAGCAGATGTATGAAGACGACGAGCGCACAGTAGCACATCTGCTGACAGATCAGATCGAGTTTGCCGACGTCATTGTCATAAATAAGATCGATAAGGTTGATGTTTCCCGCCTCGATGCCGTTACAGGCCTCGTCAGCCGTATGAATCCGCGTGCGAAACTGATCACCGCACAGTATGGCCGGGTTCCTACCGACAGTATATTTGACACCGGCCTTTTCGATCTCGATGCTGCCGAATCCAGCGAGGCCTGGAAGCAGGAGCTTGAAGCCGAACACGTGCCTGAGACTGAGGAATACGGTATCCGCTCGTTTGTCTTTCGCAACGCCCGGCCATTTCACCCGGAACGTCTTGCGGCACTATGGTCAGAGTCGGAACCGGGCGTGGTTCGGGCGAAGGGCTATTTCTGGATCGCTACAAGAGCCGACCTTGCCTGGGTGCTCTCACAGGCCGGAGGTCAGAAGCAGGTGGAACCGGCGGGATACTGGTGGGCTGCGGTGGACAAGCGTTACTGGCCGGATACCGACACCGAGCGCCTTGAAGTTCACCGCGCGGTCGAAGCGGGCGAATGGGGCGACCGCAAACAGGAACTGGTGTTCATCGGGCGCAATATGGATGAACAGAGCATTCGCAATGGCCTCTCGGGCGCGCTTCTTACCGACGAAGAGGTAGCACTCGGTATGCAGGGATGGGCCGGCTTTCCCGATCCGATCGGGGAACAGCTTCCGGAAGATTTCGACATCTGACCGTATCTGTGACTACATTCTTACGTGCTATGAGTATTCAACAAATCCTTCGAAGATCAGTCAGGGAGTTGGCGCATGCGCTGCTCCATATCGCCATACTCCTCGGGGTCGTGTTGCTTCTGTTCTCGACGCCCGATGTCAGGGCAGCCGGAAACGGGGAGGAAGCAGGCGCGCAGACGGTGCAGAACTCAGAGGAAACGCTTCCGAGTCTTCGGGGAGGGTCGCGAGAAAGGGGCCGTGTCGAAGTGCCGGAAGGGCATGAGCGGGCGGTACTTGCCGGTGGCTGCTTCTGGTGTATGGAACCACCCTATGACGATGTAGACGGCGTGTACGCCATTACTGCGGGATTCACCGGAGGACATGTGGAAAACCCTTCCTACCGGCAGGCGGTCTCCGGTGGAACCGGTCATGTCGAAGCGGTTGAGATCATTTACGATCCCTCCGAAGTCAGTTACGAGCAGCTTATCGAGATTTTCTGGGTGAACATAGATCCGCTCGACGACGACGGTCAGTTCTGCGATCGCGGTGAGGTGTATCGCAGCGGCATCTTCTTCGAAGGCGAAGAACAGCAGCGAATCGCCGAGGAGAGCAAACGTGAAATTGAAGAATCCGGACGATTCGACAGCGAAATCGTCACCGAAATACGTGAGCTCGATGAGTTCTACCCCGCCGAGGAAGAACATCAATCTTACTATACTAAAAACGAAAGCAGATACCGCTTTTACCGTGCGAGCTGCGGAAGGGACAACCGGCTCGAGGAGCTCTGGGGATAGAAGCTCCCGACATGGCCGCCCCCGGGAACGGGTTTGAATCTCCGGGGGTACGCCGATACCGTCACGGCCCATGAGCGAGGAGCAGCATAACAAAGGCTCGGCGCTCCCCGAGGGAGTAACGAGCAGTCATACCCTGGGCACCGGCGATGGTGCATCGATTGATTACATAGCGAGAGCAGACTGGCTGGCGATCCGGCGAAGAGAGAAAACGATCGCTGAGATGTTTCACGTTACCTACGTGGCCGCCGGGGATACGGAGGACGAGTCGGGGAGCGAGGATTCACCGTCCTCGGAGAACCGGCCGATCACGTTCGTCTTTAACGGTGGCCCCGGGGCGGCGAGCGCGTATCTGCATATGGGCGCGATCGGTCCGAAGCGGGTGGTATTCAACGAA
>CAZMEV010000011.1:39335-48771 GCA_964565375.1 uncultured Spirochaetaceae bacterium | reverse complement strand
GAGCGCGTATCTGCATATGGGCGCGATCGGTCCGAAGCGGGTGGTATTCAACGAAGACGGAACCCCGCCGGCTCCGCCGGCACAGCTTGTCGATAACCGGGAGAGCTGGCTTGCCTTCACCGATCTCGTATTTATCGATCCCATCGGTACAGGATTCAGTCGCGCCACCGAACAGGAGCCATCTACAGACAGCAATGCCTCGAACGAAGGCTCGGGCGAGGGCTCGGGAAAACAGGAGGGACAAACGGAACCTGAACGCGAGTTCTACGGTTTCAAGCGTGATCTTGAGAGTCTCGGCGAGTTCATTCGCTCATTCCTTTCAGAGCACAAGCGCTGGAACTACAGAGTCTCGACAGCAGTGACTACGACGTACTGCCATGGGTGGATACGTTGCCGACCTTTGCACTTGCCGCCGCGGCGCACGGGCGGCAGCGTGCGGTTCAAGGTTCCGGCGAAGCCTCACACGAGACGGAAGGCCTGCCAGATCCGGAAGGCCTGCCGTCGGAAGAGCAGAACGGGCGCATCCGTGCTGCCGCCGAACGGTTTGCCGTGCGCGAGCTTACGCCCCTGCTCCTTCTCGGCGACTCCCTCGATGAGCGCGAACGCTCACGGGTTCTCTCACGGCTCGCCCGTTTCGCCGGCCTGTCACCGGCATTCGCGAAGCGAAAGGCCGGTCGCATTGATATCCGCAGCTTTGCGCGGGAGCTGCTTCGGGACGAGCGACGCGTGGCAGGTCTCTATGACGCATCGGTGGCGGTGACCGATCCGTATCCGGACCGGGACCGATACGAAGGACCGGATGCCACCCTCATGGCCATTGACCGCGTGTTTTCCGGGGGCATCAACACGCAGCTTCGAAGCAACATCGGGGCGGCAGACGACAGAGCAACACCAGGCTGGTGGGCAGGAAGGACAGCGTCCGGCGGCAGAGCACCTCCAGGCTGGTGGGCATTCGAGCCGCAACTCGCGCTGCGAGCATGTGGCGCCAGGCCCTGTGCCGCTGCCGGGCGAAGCGTTGTCCCTACTTCTGGGCGGCGACCGCCTCGGCGCCGGCGACACTGTCCTCCGGAACCTTTGCCCCGGCGTATCGCCAGAGAAAGCCGGCCTCCGCTGCGAGCGCGATCACAAGACTGCTTGCTGCGAGAATCGCACCGGGCACTTCAAAGAGCATGGGACCGATCCATACACACAGGAACAGCACAATACTGTGCAGCACGACGGCGGTAGCAAGCGCCCCGGTTCGCCGTTCATGTACCAGCCGTCCGCGGAACCACGACTTCGCAGCCGCAAGCATGGGGGCCAGCGGCAGGATCAGCACAGGTATGGCGGTAAACGGAAGCAGCGCCGGCGGAAGCCCGCTGACGACACGGAACCATGTCTCGGAGAAGGGGGTGATTGCCGCGAGGTAAAACATCAACCCTATACCTCCTGCAAGCCACCAGGTAAAACGACGCATTCTCGGAATATTCGACTCACCCTGTCCCAGAATCGCGACAACCGCTTCCTGGTAGCTGAGCGCGAGCGAGTTAAAGAGGAACAGAAAACCGTTAATGACCGGCCAGACAGCAAGCGCCTGAACGGGAAAGGCCGCCCGCGACATACCGAAGGTGAGAAGCGGCTGCGCCGAAAGGAAAATGACCGAGGTCAGCGAGAGCGGCACGTAGAACTGCAGGAGCGTTTTCGCGTCGAGCACCTCGCTCTGAGCGTCCGGCTCGGGCAGTCTGTACCTCAGTACCGGCCGGCAGAATAACCAGGAGGCGACCGCTGAGGCAACCACACCCGCCACAAGGGCTACCGCCGCCACCGAGGCGCCGGGCATTACGCCGGTAATAAGCCCCCACGCGAGGACAAGACCGCTGGCCATAAGTCTGACAAGCATGGTAATCGGAATGACCCCCGTGCGCCCGTAACGGATGAGAACACCCTGCCAGAGCCTGCGGTATCCGACTGCCGCAGTAAATGGGGTCATGAGCAGAAAGGCCGCCCGTGCCGGTTCCACGATATGCTCGGGCACGGTAAGAATCGTGCGTACGATGAGATCGAACAGGGGCGTAACGGCAATAAGCAGATGCAGCGCGGTGAGCCCGAGTCCGAGCAGGTGCATGAACCGGATCAGTACCCGGTACCGTGCAGTGTCCCCAGCGAGCGCGGTACCGGCGGTGAGAAGTTGAATGATCGGGCTTTCTATGACAAGCGATAGCGAAAAGGCGACGCCAAATGCGGCAAGGTTCGTCGTTTCATCCGGAAGCCGCGCCACAATCGCGGAGAGCGCCGGCTGCTCGATCGCCATCATGAGCCACATGAGCGCCAGCGGCACCCAGAAGACAAAGATGTAGCGATAGCTTACCGGCGATACTCCGGGTTGCGGGGTTGATGCGGTGTTCGTGCTCATGTGAGCGATCGCAGCACGTTCACCGTCTCTATCGCGGTCTGCGCCGCGTCGGCTCCTTTGTTTCCGCCCTTGACGCCGGCTCGCTGAAGCGCCTGCTCAACGGTGTCGGTAGTGAGCACGCCGAAAATTACCGGCTTACCGCTGTCTTCGGTTGCGGAGGAGACCGAGCGAGCTGCTTCCCGCGCAACGTGGTCGAAGTGCGGGGTATCCCCGCGGATAACGGCGCCGAGACAAATGACCGCATCTATGTCGCTTCGCGCGGCGAGGCGACGGGCGACAAGTCCGATCTCGTACGAGCCGGGTACATGAACAACGGTGATATCCGCCGGCTTCACGCCGTGGCGCATGAGTGTATCTTCGACACCGTTGTACAACTGCTCGGTAATAAGGCTGTTAAAACGGCTTATGACAACGCCTATGCGCTGCCCGGTTCCATCCATTGATCCCTGAACGTGCGTTACCTCGTTATGCATACTATTCCTGTCTCTCCGTATATATGTGATTACTGCCGGAGGCATCCATTGTGCGCTCGTGACCGGAAAAAGCGGCGTCGGCGTTGAAATGCTGTCTGCTTGCCGACGTCCCCCTGCCCTTCGATTCAAGACGGGTCGCCTCGGCAGCTATATCGTCCACATGAACGAGCGGCATATCAAGCTCCCGGGCGAGTGCGCGAAGCTCTTTACCGCCGGCCATCTCTCCGTTTTCGGCCATTATTTCGCAGATTACACCGGTGGACGGAACGATACCTGCCGCATAGGACAACCAGACAGCTGCCTCGGTGTGCCCCCGCCGGGTCTTAAGCCCGTCCGGATGCGAGATAATCGGAAACATGTGCCCCGGGCGGGCGAGCTCTTCGGGCCTCGCTTCCGGGTCGCTGAGCACCTGTATCGTCTTTGCCCGGTCCGCCGCGGAAATCCCGGTAGTTGTCCCTTCAACCGCGTCAACGCTGACGGTGAAATTCGTCCCGTGGAGCGCTGAAGTAGTGCCTGTCTGTGGCACAAGGTCGAGTCGGTCGGCTACTTCGGGAGGAATGGCAAGGCACACCAGGCCGCGCCCACGCGTTACCATGAGGTTGACCATTTCCGGTGTAGTCAACGCACCCGCGCAAACGAAATCACCTTCATTTTCCCGATCCGCGTCATCGATTACAATAATAATACGCCCTTGAGAAACCGCCTCCACCGCGTGTCGAACGCTCTCACGTTGAATAGCGTCAGGCCTGATGTTCTCACGATTGCTCATGCGTACCCCCACCGGGCGAGCTCGGAAAGATCGAGTTTGCCCTCTCCTGTTGTATATGCCGAGAGCATGCGCGCGACGTAGCGCCCAAGAATATCCGTTTCAATATTCACGGGATCGCCGGCTTTGTGCATGACCAGATTCGTATGATCGGCGGTATGCGGAACCACATTAATTCCAATTTCCCTGCCCGAAATGTCAGCAACGGTAAGGCTTACACCCTGTACCGCAACACTGCCCTCGGGGACCATAAGCGGAAGAAGCGACTCGGGCAATTCGACACGCAACAGCCAGTTGTCCCCACGACGCTGCACAGCAGTAACGTAGCCGAGACCGCTTACATGCCCCTGGACCATGTGGCCGCCCATGCGGGTGTCGGCGCGCATCGCGCGTTCCAGATTAACCTTTGCACCACTTTTCAGTGCTCCAAGGCTTGTCTTCTCGAGCGTTTCTCCGACCGCCTCGCAGGCGAAGCTACCGGAATCCACCGCCACGGCGGTCTGACAGACGCCGTCGACACTGATCGAATCTCCAATTGCAAGATCGGTCACGACAACCGACGAGTCAATCACCAGTCGCTTGCCGCCGGAGATCGGGGTGCTCTCACGAACTGTTCCGATCTCCTCTATTAATCCTGTAAACATTTCTCTTCGTCCTCCACACGACGAAAACTATTGGGCGCCCCTCCTGGTCCGGGGTGAACCAGAAGCGATTCGCCCGGCGCCCTGAGGCTTCCATAGGTTCTAGCCGGGTCTATGAGCCCGGTAATTACCACATCGTCTCCAACACAATGCGTTGTGACGCACTGCAGGTGCGGTCGACGCTCTGCATCGCGTATTCCGAGATCGTTCAACCAGTGGACGCCGTCGCCCATGAGACTCGGATTGATAAACACCGTGAGCCGGTCCACAAGCCGATGACTGATAAGCGCCGTCGCAAGGCCTCCACCGCTTTCTACAAGAATGCTTGCGATGCCACGGTGACCGAGTTCCCGCAGAGCCCATACCAGATCCACATGTCCGTCTTCACGATTTGTGGGACACGGAATCACATGCACTCCCTTATCCGCGAGCCACTGTTCATGCCGAGATGCAGCCGAGCGCTCGCACAACACGAATATTGGCCCCCCGTCGTCGTCAATCATCGAAGCGTTCGGCAGAGCCCGGAGGTGTGTGTCTACCACGATGCGAGCCGGATTCGGCCCTTCAACGTGACGCACGGTCAGCTTCGGATCGTCGTGACGCACGGTATCGGCTCCGACCATCACCGCATCCGCCTCCATGCGCATCCTGTGCACTTCAACGCGCGAGCGTTTACCGGTTATCCACCGGGAACTGCCGGTCAGCGTCGCTACCCGTCCGTCAAGCGTCGAAGCGATTTTCAGATGCACGTACGGCACGCTTCGCTGGATCCAGGCGAAGAACGCTTCATTCAGGAGACTTGCCTCGTCACGAAGCACACCATAGGTTACCTCTATACCGGCTTCTTTCAGCGCCTGTTCGCCGAGCCCCGCAACATGGGGATTCGGGTCATAGACAGCAAAGACCACACGCCCGACCCCCGCTGCGATGATCTTATCGGTACACGGCGGGGTGCGTTTCTGCGGAGTTCGATGACAACATGGTTCGAGGGTGCAGTACAGTGTCGCACCACTCGCTGCATCGCCGGCGAGTTCGAGCGCTCTCGCTTCCGCGTGCGGCGCCCCACAACGCTCGTGCCAACCCTCGGCGATAACATGCTCACCGTCGGCTATAACCGCACCCACCATCGGATTCGGTGATGTCAGCCCGGCCCCGTGGCGTGCCAGTTCGAGCGCACGCCGCATGTGCCGCTGATCAAGGTCCATGCGTGCTCCTTCATCTGAATTATGGGAGGGGGCGCACCGTATACGTCGCGGATACCCGATATGCAGCGGACGCTGCCGGCTCCACGACCCGCGGGCGCGGGCGGAAAAGAGGTACTTCGTTTCCACAAGACTACGTGCGTCTATGGACCGCAATCTTGTCAGCGCAGCTCGTTCTCCCCTCCGGACTATACCGTCGGCACCGGAATTCCACCGATTCACTCCGTAAAACGGAATCGCGGGCTTTCACCGCCGGTCAGGAATTCCATGCAGTTTTCGGAAAAACCACATAGTCACCCTGCCCCGAACGTTGCGCATATCAATAAGCATAGTGTGCTACCCTCTGCCAGACAATGTCAACGCGAGCCGGCGCAACGAGGGCGGCTAAAAGCCGAGAATCAGGTTAACCAGTGCGCGCCCGGGTTCACGGCGCGCCTCGGTTGCAAAGCTTTCATAGTGGAGACCATGCTGCTCGCACGCAGCTCTCATGAACGTAAGGTAATACAGTCCGGCAAAGTCACCGCGGGCCGCGCTTCGGTAGAACTCGTCGACAGACTGGGTAATGGACCTTGTCACGCGCTCTATCATATCGCGCCGTATAGCCTGAAACTCCACACCCGAGTTCGATATTACCGTCATTAGGCGTCCATGATCGTTCGGCAGATGCCGTGGCCGGCGCACATCCCACATTACGTATACAGGTTCACTCAAAGTACCCGTCAGGTCCGGTGTCACATAAAGATGAACCACGATTTCTACCACAACAACGGCAAGGTAATCAGGTATAGTCGTCCTCTCGAGGTACCCTTTCAAGTGATTGATAAGCCAGTCACGGAGCGTTTCGGCGTCGCTCCACTCACGGTACTTCGCAAGAATGAGCCAGATAACAGGACTCATGCTTCGAAGATAGCCCTCCAGCGTCGTGCGCAACCGTGCGCGATCGGAATCCTCCAGATCCTCGCGAGCCTGCAGCCAGTCAATGACCGGACCGCTTACCGAGCGCTGTATTGATGCGATCAGACGTGGATCTCTGGCAAGCAGAGAACGGACGGCTTTGGCGTCCAGTCTCCGCTCGACGATTACCGCAAGCCGCGGCATGCGGCGATTCCAGTCGGCAACCATACGAGTATTGAGCAGATACTGGTACGCGTCCTCGGCACACTGATCGTAGAGCATTGCGTAACACAGCAGTTTGGCAACATCCATGAGATCAGCGCGATGATCGGTGGGACTACGCATGGGGCACTCGACCTTTCGAACGAACCCGACATTGACCATCTTCTGGACAAGTTTCGGATCGAAGTCCGTAAGTTGTATGCCGTACTCCTCGCGCTCGTCACTGAGCCTGAATCGGCTGAAGGTATATCCCTGCTTCTTGAAATAGCGAACACCATCATCGGTGAACACGAGACGGATCGGCATATCAGTCACTCTTCGCTGTTCCAAATGCTGGTGCTCAGATACCATATGCACTGAATGTCCGGTGTAGCCGGGAGAGCTCCTCATCCCAGACCGGAGCGCGGTTGGACCAGTCGAACTGTCGCGCCCACCTGCTGCGTCGCGCCCGCTCCTGCCCGCTCATTCCGGTCGAGTCCTGCACTGCAGCCTCCAGTGCACGCGCAAGCTCTTCAGCAGGGTTACCATCAGCATCATAAAACCATGCCCTGAGCTCTCCGTAAAGCTCCTTGTAGCTCAAAGCCCGGGGAAGGACCGGCAGAAGTCCTGCCCGGACCGCCTCAAGCACCGATAAACCAAAGTTCTCCTGCTTCGCACTGGAAACGACGATATCACAGTTGGCAATAAGCCGCCGATATGCCGCCACACTGCGAATGTAGCCCCATTGCACAACTCGCTCATCAAGAGACGAACGCGCATAATCGAAAATATCGGATGTACCGCGGTAACGACTGCCGGTAACAGCGAGTCGCCACCGCAGATCCGGACGATCAAGCTTTGATATTGCCTCGAAAAACACCTCGGGACACTTGTCATGCTCCCACCGATGATTCCAGAGGATTACCGGAGCGTCATTGCGCTCGGTCGGTTCCTCCGAAACCGGATTGCCTCCGGGATACAGCACACTGCTCCTCGCACGAACCTCGTCTATAAACTCTGCGCATCGGGCATCCGGCATACGCGAAAACAGCTTCCGCGCACCTTCGAAGAAGGTTTCAAGGCAGTAAGAAGAGTTGAAAAATACCCAGTCCGCACTCGCTGCTGAAGCGAAATCGGTTAGTGGGTAATTGGCGTCAGGTGTAAGCCCCGACCGGTTCGGATAGGCGAATTGATGCTCGTGGATATATTTCGCGACCGGCACCCGCGTGGCAGGTGCCCAGAGACTCTTCAGAAGGGACAGATCGGTAAGACTCGAGGAAAGAACCACGTCCGGAAGCGCCTCCCCATTACTCTCAAAGCGCGAACGCAACTCCCGCGCAAAATGGTATGCCGAGCCCCGAAGACGCCATTTCCAGTGGCGTGCGGGAAGCGTTATCAGAGTAATCGAATGAGAGGAATGCTTGATGTAGTGATCGACAATAGAACGGTGAGAGCCGCCGTAAAACGGCTCAAGGAAAACAACGTGCACGATAAGCCCCGGCCGGCAGGCGATTACCACCGACCGGTTGTAAAGCTATTAACAGATGTCAGTGGTGCTCCTCTACGAGGTTGCGGTGGCCCTCGCATCCGCCGCTTACGGTGACCCGCATTGCGTCGAACGAGACGCCCGTACGATTCCGAATTGTTTCGGAGATGTCCCCCATATCTGCCGGAATGTCGAACACCTTTCCGCATTCGGTACAGTGATAATGCACATGCTCTTCATGTTTGAGCTCATACACCGAACGCTTTCCCGGCAGAGGCACTTCTCTGAGAATGCCGTTCTCCGAGAGTGTATGCACATTTTTATAAATGGTCGCCAGCGAGATCGAAGGGAAGTGAGTCTGGGCCCGCTGGAACAGGGAGTCCACGTCCAGGTGCCCCTGGGCGTCGATTTCTCGCAACAGCATCATTCTCTGGGGGGTCACCTTTAAGCCGCCTTCCCGGATCAAATGCTCAAGATGGTTTCCACTCATATGTTTCATTCCTTCTAATTAACTATTCTTGTTTGATGGTAAAACGGTAGCACGCGCACAATTGTTTGAAAACAGCGCAAATGCCCGTGCCTCATACTATTCGTTGACTTTCGTTATCTCTAAGCCTATTCTCGTGTATAATATGATAAGAGCGCTACCGGAAGACAACCCGGGCCCTCACTCAGCCGAGACCACCTTCCACACGGGCACCGAACTCCCCAATGCGTGGGGTGGAATGATACTTATTCACGGGCGCGGAGCAACTGCCAAAAGCATGCTTACGTTAACCGATCATCTTGAGCTCGAGCACTTCCACATAGCAGCGCCACAGGCTGACGGGTACACCTGGTATCCGTACAGTTTTCTCGAACCAACCGAGCGAAACGAACCGGGAATCACCTCCGGACTGGCAACCATCGATCAGCTGGTGCGGTCATTCGAAGCCGCGGGACTCGACAGCAGCTGCATATTTCTCCTCGGATTCAGCCAGGGAGCGTGCCTTGCCGCTGAGTACGCGGCCCGAGCCGCCTATCGGGACAATGGGCATGGTCTGCGCCTCGGCGGGGTGTTCTCCCTCAGCGGCGGCGTGATTGGCGCGCCGGATGAACCACGAGAGTACGCCGGCAGCCTCCATGGGACACCGGTGGTTCTCGGCTGCAGCGACGTGGACAAGCACATTCCGGAGTCCCGTGTTCACGAGACCGCCACACAGCTTGAAGAACTCAATGCAAATGTGGATGAACAGATTTATCCGGGAATGGGTCACACTATAAACGGGGACGAAATTGACCGCATTAACTACGTTCTCCGTGCCAACCAGTCGGAATCCGACTGAACACCAGGCAGGCGGCTGAACCCGGTTCATTGCTGAACCCGGTTCATTGCTGAACC
>CAZMEV010000011.1:29684-39235 GCA_964565375.1 uncultured Spirochaetaceae bacterium | reverse complement strand
GCTGAACCCGGTTCATTGCTGAACCTGGTTCAGTGCTCACCCCCGTTCAGTGTACCCCCGCACACCTTACGGCCCGGACGGCGTTCCATGCGCGAAAAAGTCGGTTAACGCCGGTATGTCACTTTCGAGCGCATCGCCGAGGTGACCTTCGAACATTCCACGACCGCTGTCGATAAAAAGCATGCGGTCTGCGATTCTGCGGATACTTGTAAGCTCATGAGTAACGACCACAACCGTTATCCCGAGTTTCTTATTCAGTTCCAGTATCAGGGTGTCGAGAGACGCTGCGGTCACCGGATCGAGCCCGGCGCTCGGCTCATCGAAAAACACGATGTCAGGATCAAGTGCGAGCGCTCGTGCAAGCGCCGCCCGTTTCTTCATACCTCCGGAAAGCTCGGAAGGCATCATCTGCTCACTTCCACTGAGATCAACAAGCTGCAGCTTTCGCAGCACGATCCGTTCGATAATGCCCGGTGACAGCCTTGTGTGCTGTTCAAGGGGCATAGCAACGTTCGCCCCGACTGTCGCACTCTGCAGTAAGGCGCCGTTCTGGAAGAGCACACCGAGCCGTGGCCGCAGAGTCATAAGCTCATCCTCGGGCATTGCTGTTATATCTTTTCCGAACACCTCGATCGTCCCGGAGCTTGGTTCGATAAGCCTGAGAATATTTCGAAGCAATGTGGTCTTGCCGCAGCCGCTTCGCCCGGCGATGACCGTTATCGAACCGGAAGGAAAGGCGGCGTCTATGCCGAACAGGATCTGGCTGCCACCAAAATGGCAGTCGAGACTTCGCACCCGTACAGCGGGAACACCGCCGGCCGGTTGTCGGCTCACGTCACTGCGCAGCTCAGTTGTTACGTTTTCGTGACTTTCACGCTCCATACTCGCCCCCAACGCTCACAACAGGTACCATATACTGAAAATGACATTCAGTACGACGGTCGTGAATATGGACGCAACAACCGCCTGAGTCGTTGCACGCCCGACCTCAATCGCGCCACCCTCGACCTCGAGTCCGCAGTAGCAGCTGACCATGATAATCGCCCAGCCGAAAAGCAGCCCCTTCAAGATAAGAAAAAAGCCGTCTTCAACGCTCAGAATGGTGAACGCCCGATTAATGAAAAACTGCGCCGGTTGGCCGGCGAAGGTCACGCTGACAAACAGTCCCCCGAGAAGACCGACCGCAGCACTGAAGGCTGAGAGAAGAGGCGAAACAATCGTGAACGCGATAAACTTGGGAGCAATAACATATTCAATGGGCCGAATCCCCATGGCCCTCAGCGCGTCGATTTCGTCAGTTACCTTCATCGTTCCCAGTTCGGAGGCGATCGCCGATCCCGTGCGCCCGGTGATGATGATGGCCATAAGCAGCGGTCCCATTTCGCGAACCATTGCAAGCCCCATGAGATCGGCGAGAAACGGCCCGCCGCCGAACCGCTCCAGCTGTACTGAACCCTGCAGCGCAAGGATAAGTCCGATTATGAAGGACAGGGTCGCCACGATTGGAAGAGCGTTCAGTCCAATCGTGTTAATCTGTTCGACCACCTCACCCTTTTTATGTCCCGATGGTCGGAACACGTTGATCACCGACCAGTAAAATATCTCTCCGCTGAGAGAGAGTACGTCTACAAAGATTCGGCCGATGTAGACAAACACATGGAACATGTCGAGGAACCCGAAACGATACCGTACCGGCGAAGTCGTCGTGATTCTTTCACCGGCGAATACGTCGAGCATCCCCTGAACGTGCTCATTCGCCCCTTCGAGTTCGAGCGGCGCCCCGAAAGCGCCATCCCGGAGCGCTTCGAGAAGCCCGAGCCCGGCGCTGTCAATACGGGTAACGCCGGAAAGGTCGACCACCGAAAGGTGGGCGACATCGACCTTGAAAATTTTCTTTGAGAAGATCGGTACGCGGCCGCGTACGAGTTCGCCCCTCAGGAGAAGCCGGTCACCTTCTACCCTGACGTTGTCCTGGCCGCGCTCTCTGCTCATGAAGCGTCCCGGGATACTCCAAGGGTTTCGCGAATCTCGGTATCGAACGCGGCAATTGAATCGAGCATGATCCGGTTAACGTCGGCCACAAACTGCTCGAGCCCTCCCCCGGATTCAGTCGGCTCATTGTAATCGACAGCATGACGGACAAGGGTCCTCCCGCCGTCGCCGGCGGCACGCAGCTCATAGAGCAGTTCGACCCGTGTATGCGGGGGATCGCCTTCCACATATTCAACCCGGCGTACCGCCGCATGAATTTCGTAATCCACGCCGAGGCGATCGAATTCGTCACGGACCGCGGAGAAGGTCGGAACATCCTCGTAGTAGCGCTCGAGGAGCAGACGGAGTGCTGCGCCGAGTTCCACTCCCCACATGTCGTCGGTGAGGTACTGATACCGTGCCGAGTTACCACGCAATACGATCTGCCGCCGGTCATACGCAGGACCGACCGAAGGCTCGAGTATGCGAACCGCACCGAGTTCCGTCGCGTCCGGGATTTCCGAAGGCTGCTCGTATTCAAGTGCGTAGTAAAACGCTTCCCGGGCCTCAGGAAGGATGGTACATCCGGTCACCGCCAGCGCGACAGCGAGAACAGGCAGGATCTTCATCGAAGTGCACTCCCCCCGGTTCGCCCCCGCAGGAGCAGCGACGGATCATCGTTAATCTGAGAAGCGATATCGCTGAACGAACTCATGGCTCGCTGAAACGACCGCATGCTTGTCGTTATTGTACGCCTGTTCTGTTCAACCATAAGATCAAGGGTCTCGACAGTGTCGCTTGAGCGACGCACGATCGTGTCCACCGACTCGGCAGTGCTGCCGGCTTGATCCACCATCGTCTCAAGCCCTTCGGCGGAACTGCGAAGCGACTGAGATAAACCGGCAAGCGATTCTTCGGAGAACTCCTGCTCGACACGTTCGCTGACCCGCTCAATACGTTCTATTGCCGACTGCGCCGACCGGGTCGATGCTTCTATGTGCTCGACAGCCGCGATAATACCGGGACGGGTCTCGTCAAGGGTGGCATTCAAGTTCGCGACTAGCCTCGAGAACTCCTCGATGTTTTCATCCGACAGGAGTTCACTCAGTGCGACAACGATCTCGTCAATCCCGCCGGCAGCTGTTTCGGCAGCACCGAATATCGTGGAAATGAAGGACCTGTCGGCGGTTATTGTCTCGCCGGGCTCGAGATAGCCGGCCGCCTGAGTCCCGCCGCTTAACGACAATTGCGTGATTCCGGAAATACCGACAAGTTCAACCGAGGCACTTACATCGGAACGAATCGGGATGTCCGCCTGTGCACTGAACTCCACGATGATCGTGTCGCCGGCGTCTTCACTGAAGTATATATCCCGCACTTCACCGACTGTAATGCCACGATATTGTACGTTGGCACCAATTTCGAGCCCTTCAACCGACTGATCTACAAACTCGACGTAGTAGGTGTCGTAGGGACGCAACCACTGGTCGCCGATAACTGAGGCAAAAAATACGACGAGCAGACCAACGCAGACGCCTATGAAAATTAACGATTTTGCTAGCTTCCCTGGTGCTCTCACCCTATGATGCTCCTGAACGATCTGCTGCTAAGTTTCTGCGGCTTCCATAATGTAGCACATTTTCGGTGTTAAGACAGGGGTAGTAATACATAATCGTAAGTCCATTCACCGATGCAGTGTTGTTACAAGCCGTCCATCGTCGTATGATAGCAGCGTTATGAGTACTGGTGAACGCTCCGGCTATGCGATTTCCGAGACTATGCGTCAGCAATTTATCGACCGCATTACCAACGGCTACGCACACGACTACCTGACCGAAGACGAGTTCGAAGATCGGCTGGATCAGGCGAACACAGCGACTGACCTCCGGCAGCTCCGGCGTCTGGTAGCAGATCTACCGGATGCCATCAGTCAGGGAGCAACTGCGGTCGGAGCTGCCTCGAGCGGTGCATTTACGCAGGAACTTACACTGCCACGTGGTAACTACGAAGTTGCGCAATATGTTCCGCAGGAAAGCGATACAATGGTGGCGATTTTCGGGGGAAGCGAGCGAAAGGGAGGAACTCCGGCACGCATGACCCGCAGCATTAACGTATTCGGAGGTTCCGATCTTGACTTCCGCCGTGCCTCACTATTGCCCGGCACATGCTACACAGTCGATTGCACCGCTGTTTTCGGTGGGGTGGATATCGTAGTGCCGAACGGCGTGAACATCGAAGTAAAGGGAGTGGGAATATTCGGGGGATTCGACGGAACCACGAGAAGAGTATCAGACGAGGCGCCGACCGTTCGTATACAGGGTATCGCCGTGTTCGGCGGAGTCGACGTTAAAGTGAAAGATTAACGTGAAGGGACGGAAACGTCACGAGCCCTTCACTGCCGAAGAAGCTCCGCCCGGGTTCGAGGGTTCGGAAGACATCGGCAGTAGCGGCCTGCCGGTGAGCTTGGCAACCGCGCGAGCCACCGACTGCCGCAGCTTCTCGGTCATCGGTTTCCGGTTACGATAGTCAAAACGCTCCGCAAATTCGGCGAGACTCCCATGAATATCCTCGAGATCGCCGTCGACAAGCGCAAACACAATTTCGACAAACTCCCGCCGCTCCGACGGTTTCAGTGCATCGTGTGCGACATCGAGGACGAGCGGCAGGTGTTCGAGACACAATCCCGGCGAACTGCCGAACGTAGAGCGGAACGCCTCTTCATCGCACACAAGGCGTGCAAGCGTATACGCATAATTGCGCATTGTGTGATCCATTCGGTCGCAGACAAGACAGTCGTCACGACGCTGCTTCATCCGCTTTATGTGCTCGTAATAGGTGCGTTTCGCTCGTGGTGAGCGCCCACCGGCTGCCTTCAGAAGTGTTTTTCGGTCCTCCTCAAGTTTCTCCCGGACCGATTCGATATGGGTGGAGGCCATGAGCGAGAGTCCGAGTCTGTTACCGCCTTCCACCATCTGCTGAAAGTGTCTTGGACAGAATCCGGTATCATTTACCTGCACGCGGATTTCGGGCGTCATGACCGAATCACCGAGGTAGAACGACACATACTGCCGCTCAAGCCGTTCGGCGAGAAAGCACAGCGGACAGCGCGCACCTTCCTCGAGAGCTTCCCAGACCGGGATCGTTTCAAGTCGATATTTCATCTGAATCGAATGCGCTCCGACGCCGCTGAACCCCGGACGCGCCGCGATCCTGCTGAACAGGCCGGCGCGTCAGCGATGACAGTCGAGCGTCAGCCGTCTTCCTCGAGCAGAAAGAAGGTTGCATTGTTCGAAACGGTAAACGTGCGCACAAGACCGAACGACTGGTCAGTTGCCGCCTCAAGTGCCGCCTCGCTGACCCCGGACTCATCGAGGTACTCGGCGATCGCCTCTCGAGCATTTTCCTCTTCCTCCTCGAGAGCCTCGAAGTCACCGGTGAACGGAACAACCCGTCCGGTTACCCTCCTGGATTCGCCATGTTCGGGAGCTGCCGTCGACAGAACCGCGACTGTGTGTTCGCCGTCCCCGAACTGATATACCGTCAGATCCGTGCCCGAAACCGGTACGCCCCGGCCGACCTGCCCCTCGGTCGTGATTTCGGCTCCTGCATAGTCGCTCAGACCATCACTGATTTCAGCGAGTGCCGCTCCGTCGGTAGCACAGCCTGCCAGAACCAGCACTAATGCCGTCGCCATTGAAAAAACACTGGTACGTATCTTCAAATGATCCTCCTTCTCCAATCAAGCGGCCGGAAATCACCCCGGTAAAATCCAACCCGCCCGCCGGCCGGCTGCCGGGACCAACCCGGCTGCCCGGGCCAGCTGCAATCGGCGGGGAGAGTATCACACGCACAGGATCGGCGTCTAACAGGTTGCCGGGCCGCTTACCCGAGGCTCGACCATACTTCGAGCTTCCCTTTTACGCGACGGATGACCTCGCTGGTGAACTCGTCGGTATGTGCCGATCCGCCGAGATCCGATGTCCGGATGCCGTCGAATACTGTCTCGAGTGTCGCTTCCCGTATAGCCCTGCTTGCCGCAGCCGCCCGGGAATCATCCAGGTATCCGATGAGCGCCGCTGCTGCCAGAATCATGGCCATGGGATTGGCGACATTTCGCCCTTCAAGCGCCGGAGCGGTTCCGTGGGGAGCCTCTGCCATAACGCGTGAGACCGAGCCGTCGTCAGCAACCGATATCACCAGACTTTCGCTGCCCGCGAGCGAACCGAACATTTGAAGCACCAGATCGCTCAGAAGGTCACCGTCGCGGTTAAGACTCGGTATAACAAGCGGCTCTCCGGTGGTCGCCAGCAGCAGTGCGAAGGTCGCATCGATAAGTTGCGGCTCATAGGTGACCTCAGGGTATTTCTTCGCGGCCGCATCCATTTCTTCCTTGAACATGGCCTCGTAGATCGGACTCACCGTGTACTTCGGCCCGCCGAACACCTTGCTTCCGCTGCGCTTTGCATGCAGAAAGGCATAATCGGCGACGGCACGGCAGACTCGCCGGCTGATACGCTCGGTACGCAGCGCCACCTCTTCATCGCTACCTTCGCTACCCTCGCGCCACTCGGTCGCACCGTATGCACCGTCACGCGCCATGCGAACCACCGATATCGGCGAATAGACCCCCGCGATTGGACGCACTCCAGGAATTCGGCGACCGGTTCGAAGGATAACGTGCGCATCCATTTCCTCGCGCAGAATCCGGTTCGGGCTGCCGACACCGGGCTTACCACCGCTTCCCTTCTCCGGCGTCACTGTCGCGGCCTTGAGCGAAAGCGCGTGCTCACGCATTGCCGCCGCCGCCTCGTAGACAACACCGTTTTCCGTTCGCTCCCGATTGGCAAGGCTCAAATCGAATGTCTTGAGCGCGAACTCTACTCCGATGACGCTCGGATCGAGCACACGCAGCGACTCCTGCAACAATTCCTCTCCAGTCTGATCTCCCTGGAGAACGACTATCGTATGAGAACTCGTAAGCTGCCTCCTTAAGTTATCACTGGAATATCAGACGAGCGGCAGGAGCGCAAGGAAACACGCCGATTTTTATGCAGACGGTGCCGGATTACCCGACTCCTCCCGCAAGCGCGTGCCGGCTCCCTGCACTACCGGGCTCAGTAGGCCGGTGCCGAGTCTTCCGGGGCCTTAAGAGAGTTCACGGTAACTCGGCCGCTCGAGTGAAAACACTTCGCCGAGCCGGCAATATCTGCTGCCGGCAAGCCGCCCGACCGGACTCAACGCAACTGCATCTATACGCCACCGGGAATCAATAAGGTCATCGGCGACGTGCATATGCTGTATTTCACCGAGCACCAGTGTCGCACTTCCCGGTCCATCACCGACCGGCACTTCTTTGGTGAACGTGCATTCAAAGGCAATGGGAGCCCCGGCGATACGCGGAGTAGTTCCGGTGGCCGGTTGCTCCTTGCTCAACCCGAGCCATTCCAACTCGCTGATTTCGCGCGGAAAATCGGCCGCCGAAAGATTCATCTCATGCGCATGGTCCTCGTCGACCGAATGGACTACAAACTCTCCGCGGGAGCGGATATTGTGCAGCGTGTCCTTGGTATGGTCCTCGCGTTGGGGGTTCCAGCTGAAACTGAGACTTATCGTCGGCGGTGCGGAGCATACTCCGTTGAAAAAACTGAACGGGGCAAGGTTGACGCTCCCGTCGTCACACAGAGAGGTTACCCATGCTATGGGCCGGGGGATAATAGCTCCAATGAGCAATTTGTACATTTCGCGAGCTGAGCGCTCCTGTGGCCATATGTCCATATTCTGTTACTACCCTCAAGTTGCGAGCCTAACATGAAATCCATTGAAGAGCTCCCGCCCCCACACATCCGCATGTTTCCCGATCACGCCGAGCGGAAACGAGCGGTACACGTGAAAATATCGCTGTACCGCGGGTATGGCCATCACGTCTATGCCGACCTTATAGAAGAGCCGAATCCGCTCTGGGATCACGAAACCGAAGGCTGGATCGTACCTGAAGGCGATACCGAGGGAGCGGGTGTCCACCGTGTGATGGGCTTTACGACCGAACGGCACGCCCGGCGCTGGATAGACGCGGTGTTTGCCGAAGAGTTCTCCCCCGAAACTCATGAACTTCAGTTCCGCGACGAGGTTACCGAACGCTGGCTGTATCCCGAAGGAGATTAAACGCAAGTCCGACGTGTGTTGAACATATGTCCGACGCGGGTCCGAAGCGGGTTGAACACATGTCCAAGGGTGATTGACCGCAAGCCCGGCTTGGGAATGAGCGCCTTCGCAGGGTCAGCGCTCAGCCCGGGGACACGTTTTTACCTGGTGGGTTTAACCCCGGGGATTAAACCTGGACTACCCCCGGGGGTTGAACCTGGACTCCTGCGCGAGCTGCTCGAAGAGCTCCCGCTCACGGTCCGAAAGCTCTGCCGGAACGACAATCCGGAGGATCGCATAGAGATCCCCCTTTCCACCGCCTTTCTTCGACAGGCCTTTCGCCCGAAGCCGTATTTTTTTTCCCGACCTGGTACCGGCGGGTATGTGGACGGTAGCCTTGCCGGTGACTGTCGGAAACGTGACCTCGGCGCCGAGCGCCGCCTCCCACGGGGTAATGTCAACATCGGTTTCTATATCTGCACCATTCACGCGGAATTTCGGGTGCGGCTTAATCTTCACCGTTATGTACAGGTCCCCGGTTCCACCAGGCCCTTCGGCTCCCTGGCCGCCGAGACGCAGTTTCTGTCCGTCCCGCACACCTTCCGGCAGCGTTATACCGTAGTTCCGCTTCTTCCCGCCTGAGTTCGGGTCAGCAAGCGTTATCGTTCGCTTGCCCCCGCGTACAGCCTCTTCGAGCGTAACTTCTATCTCAGCGGTGAGATCCGCACCTTTGCCCGAGGTGCCGCCCGGCTGTCCGCCGCCGAAACCGCCGAAACCGCCGAAGCCGCCGTTTCGCCCGGACTGGGTTCCGGTGCGACCTCGTCCACCGAACCCGCCGAGTCCTCCGAAGAGTGTCTCGAAGAATTCGCTGAACCCGCCGCCCAAGTCGCCGAGATCTTCAAACGAGAAACCGCCGGTTGCGCCGCCGGTGTTGGATCCCCCGCCGCGCTGCTTGAAAAAGTCCCAGTTGCGCGGATCGAATTGATCGCCGGCCTGCCAGTTGTCGCCAAGCAGATCGTACTTCTTCCGCTTATCCGGATCACCAAGGACTTCATAGGCCTCGCTGACCTTTTTGAACATGTCCTCGGCTTCCTTCGTCTTATTCATGTCCGGGTGATACTTGCGAGCGAGCTTGCGGTATGCCTTCTGAATCTCTTCCTGAGAGGCGTTACGAGGCACGCCGAGAATTTGATAGTAGTCCTGATATTTTACTGCCATGATTGCTCTCCGCTATTCATAAAATGTATCACGCAAGGCGCAAGCGGCAACAGCACTTGCTTAACACACGACAGTAATCCGTAGCGCACCGGCTTATCCCGGCACCCGACGGGAGACACCCCGGAGCCCGTCAGCGGCCGCACTCGGCAAAGGAGCCGCTCAGATTCGTGATGAGCTACTCATTTTTACAGGTCTACTGAGTGATGAAGAGCTACTGAGTG
>CAZMEV010000011.1:27173-29584 GCA_964565375.1 uncultured Spirochaetaceae bacterium | reverse complement strand
CTACTGAGTGATGAAGAGCTACTGAGTGTCCGGAATCTGAACGACGAGTCCGTCGAGACTGTCATCGACTTCCAGCTGACAGCTCAATCGGCTGTTATCCTGTCTGTCGGCAGCGGCAGAATCAAGCATTTCGTCCTCTTCCTCACTTCGCTCAGGCAGCTTGTTTAGAAACTGCTCGTCAACATATACATGGCAGGTCGCACACATCGCCAGCCCTCCGCACGCGGCCTCGATGCCATCTATATCGTTATCAATCGCTGCCTGCATGACGGTCTGGCCGTCTTCGACATCCAGTGTTTCTTTTGTTCCATCTTGTTGAACATATGTTATCTTTGCCATGGGCGAGATAGTATCACTACAACAAAGCTTTCTCAAAGAAAAAATGGTCCATGCAGACGCATTTTTGACGCATTTAAGCCTCTACACCGGCAAAACCCGGCCGCCACGGAACGCGCGACCTTTGCGAAACATCCCCGCTTTCCCGTAGAATACCTCCAAACGGGTATCAAGGAGGCCCCACAAATATTATGAGTACAAACGTAAAAGAATTGTTAGGAAACGATGCAGAGGAACTTCTGAACTATAAGGCCAAAGTCTCGAAGGAGCACCTGCATCTGCCGGGACCGGACTTCATAGACCGTGTCATGGCCGACAGCGATCGCAGCCCCGCAGTGCTGCGGAATCTGCAGTCGATGTTCGGCAACGGACGTCTTGCCAACACCGGCTACCTTTCCATCCTGCCGGTCGACCAGGGAATCGAGCATTCAGCAGGTGCCAGTTTCGCGAAGAATCCCATTTACTTCGACCCAGAGAACATTGTGAAACTCGCAATCGAAGGCGGCTGCAACGCGGTTTCCTCGACAATCGGTGTTCACGCGGCAGTCGCGCGAAAGTACGCGCACAAGATTCCGTTCCTTGTGAAGCTCAACCACAACGAGCTCATGACCTTTCCGAACACCTTCGACCAGATCAAGTTCGGCTCGGTCCAGCAGGCCTTCGACATGGGCGCCGCCGCAGTAGGCGCTACGATCTATTTCGGCAGCCCTGAAAGCAATCGCCAGATTATCGAGGTCGCCGAACTCTTCGAGCATGCGCACGAACTCGGAATGGCGACCGTGCTGTGGTGCTATACTCGAAATGACGCCTTCAAGGCGGACAAGGACCACCACACCGCCGCAGACCTTACCGGCCAGGCAAACCACCTCGGGGTAACGATCAAGGCGGACATCATCAAGCAGAAGCTCCCCACCCACAACGGCGGCTATAAGGCGCTGAATATGGGCAACTCAAGTTACGGGAAGTTCGACGAGCGCATTTATTCCGAGCTCGCAAGCGACAACCTCATAGATCTGTGCCGTTATCAGATCATGAACAACTACATGGGACGCGCCGGGCTCATTAACTCCGGTGGCGCAAGCTCCGGCGATTCCGACCTTGCCGACGCGGTCCGCACGGCCGTTGTAAACAAGCGCGCCGGCGGTACCGGCCTGATCTCCGGGCGCAAGGCCTTCCAGCGTCCCATGAAAGACGGTGTTGCGCTTCTCAACGCGATCCAGGACGTCTATCTCGACGACTC
Source organism: uncultured Spirochaetaceae bacterium (assembly GCA_964565375.1). Lineage (GTDB taxonomy): Bacteria > Spirochaetota > Spirochaetia > DSM-27196 > SKKC01 > SLAN01. The sequence goes on along the minus strand of CAZMEV010000011.1, from coordinate 28,008 downwards.
GATCACGATCGCGTAACCACCACAGCACCCGACAGGACTCTATTCATACCAGGGCGGGCCTTCGAAACGAAGGCTCGCCTTTTTTAGATTGATGGTTCGACGGCATGACGGGATAATCTGAGTATGAAACGAAGTGAAATTAACGGCCACATTCGCGCCGCCGAAGAGTTCTTCGCGGGACACGGATTTCACCTGCCTGCGTGGGCCCACTTGACCCCGGAGGCGTGGCGATCGGTCGCGTTCGACTGCAGCGAAGTATTCGAGCGCGGACTGGGCTGGGATATTACCGACTTTAATCTCGGCAGCTTCGAACGCCGCGGGCTCGTTCTGTTTACGCTTCGCAACGGAAAACTCGAGCCGGGCCACAAGCCATACGCCGAGAAGGCCATGATGGTCGACATCGACCAGGAAACCCCCTTCCACTACCATTGGACGAAAATTGAAGACATTATCAATCGCGCGGGAGGCACCCTTGTTCTCGAACTCGCCTGGGAAGACAAATCCACAGGACAGCTCAGCGAGGCTCCCGTGAACGTTTCAATCGACGGTGTACGCCGGACCTTTACCGCCCGCGAACAGGTGCGCCTCTCGCCGGGGGAAAGCATAACACTGCCCGTTGAACTGTATCACAGGTTCTGGGCGGAAGGTGATGCGGTGCTTGTCGGCGAAGTAAGCATGGTTAACGATGATGCCGGCGACAACCGGTTCCTCGAACCACTGCCACGGTTTCCCGAGATCACCGAGGATGAGCCTGCCGAGCGGCTTCTGGTGATGGATTACGGGTAGTGCGCTGCGCTGCGGCGTTTTCGCGCACCGCCTTCGGCGCTGCGCTGAC
>CAZMEV010000011.1:0-27073 GCA_964565375.1 uncultured Spirochaetaceae bacterium | reverse complement strand
GGGTAGTGCGCTGCGCTGCGGCGTTTTCGCGCACCGCCTTCGGCGCTGCGCTGACGCCTCTCGCGCACCGCCTTCGGCGCTGCGCTGCGGCGTTTTCGCGCACCGCCTTCGGCGCTGCGCTGACTGCCTCCGGCGCTTGCGGATCGCTGCACTCGCGTGCAGCGACTTCCCTCCGGCCTCTCGCGACAATTGCTTCGCAATTGCGCTACGGCCTCCGGCGCTAATTTAGTCTGGGCATGTAGATGGCGTCGCGGTCCTGGCCGAGTGATTCGGCGAGGGTCTGTTCGTTTTCGGGTGCTTTTTCGGCCACCGGCTGGGGATTCGGGGTGTAGTCGCGAGATATGCCGGGGCTGAGTTCGCGACGCCAGTCGGGGACCTCCGCCTCATACTGGATGCGCCGCACGACATTGAAAAGCTTCTTTCCGTCTTCCTCGCGCGGCTTATCCGAGACAACGCCGAAGTTGCCCTTACCGAGATACACCACCCGCTCGTCCTCGGCGAGCGTTTCACGCGCAGTGAGCTCCGCAATAATGCACTCAATGTGAGCCGGTGGGCCGGTACCTTCGTGCGCAATGGCACTGAAGACATGCTCTATCGCTTTGCCGCATACCGGACAAGGCTCGTATTCCCGCTGCGGAATGGGATCGGGCATTTTGATGTACATGTTCCGGGAGGAGCGTTTGCCGCGTCCACCACGGTTTCGGTTTCCACGTCCTCGTCGACGTTTCTTCTCTGCCGCCATGGGTCTAATGTACCGAGGGTGCCCGACACGGTTCAAGCACTGCCGGCACCATTACTCTATAGAGACGCTATTACTCTATAGAGCATTGAACCACTCTTCGGTCTGCTCAATGCTGAACTCACCCATATCGGTGATCGCAATATCGGCGCCGCGACGTTTGAGCTCCCCGGGATCTCCTGAGCGGGCAATGCCGATTACAAGACCGAAGCCCCCACGGCGACCGGCCTCAACGCCTGAATAGGCATCCTCGACCATAAGCGATCGCTCAGGAGTCACCCCGAGCCGTTCGGCTGCAGTCAGAAAGATGTCAGGTGCAGGTTTTCCGGACAGACCGAGCTCAACACTTGTGTTGCCGTCGACAACGGTGCCGAACCGTGAATGCAGACCGGTGGTTTCGAGAATAAAGGTTGCGTTCTTACTCGATGAGGCCACTCCGAGTTTCACTCCCCGCTCGGCGAGGGCATCGATATACGCGACGGTAGACTCGTAGATGTCCACACCGTCGCGCTCAACAATGCGGCGGAACTGCACGTTCTTTTCGTTTCCGATTCCGCACACGGTTTCGCTTCCGGGTTCATCTTCAGGCGAGCCGAACGGCAACGCGACACCGCGCGACTCGAGGAAGCTCTTTACCCCGTCGTAACGCGGTTTTCCATCGACATAAGGAACATAATCCCCGTCATGCGTAAACGGACGACGCTGCTCCTCCGAAAGATCGGTTCGCGAGGCGAGATATCCCTCGAATGTTTCCTTCCAGGCGTTGAAATGGGTACGCGCGGTACCGGTTACAACGCCGTCGAGATCAAAAATCGCACCTTCACAGAATGTCGTACTCATATTCTTCCTCCGGAACGGTCATATTAAGCCCTGCCACGAGCGGTTCAAACGAATCTACAAAAACGGATTCGGTTGCAGCCTGTTCCACGCGGTCGCGCACCTCGCTCGAAATACCGGCGAACACCGCATACACGTGTGCTCCGGCCGCCACGACCTGCTCGAGCATCGGCACATCGCTCGCGGTATCCCCACAGACAAGCACCGTCTTTCCCTCGAGCATCAGCTTAAGCTCCCCGCAGAGATAGGTAACCCCGTCGCCCTTGTCGAATCCGTGGTCACTTTCAACACCTTCCCGCAGCGAAACCTCGATTTCACGGCCGGTATCCTCTGTGCCGAGTACCGGTTCACCTGCATCCCTGTTAGCCTGTGCCACCGCATTGAGCACTTCATGCCTGAAGGCTTCGGCACGATCAGCCGGAACACTGCCGCCGGCGTCCTGATAAGCGACTGCAAGCATGCCGTGTTTCGACTGGAGCCCGCTTCCGATATACGGGAGCAACCGGAACCGCTCGTCGGTGTGAAGCTGTGAAACCCGCTCTTCGGTCTGTCTCAGGGCAAAGGCGCCCCGTTCGGGAAGCGGCTGCGCACCTGTTTCCCCGGATTCAAGCCGATACTCGCGGCCCTTCGAGGCGGCGAGCACCGCAGTACCCTCCGGCATGGTAGAGAGGTCGACAATACCCGGACCGTGCATGGGCCCGGCGGTCAGCAGGATTCCGCGATCACAGCACATATGAATGAAGCGGCTCAGGGCAAGCGCAGCCCACGCCGGCTGTACCGACGTGGCATAGCGCGCACAGTATCCGTTCACGGTCCCATCGCGGTCGCTTATGAAGGCATTGAAATGGAGACCGGCGAGCGTTTCCGCAACGAGGCTCGCCTGCCGGATAAGCCGGTCGGTGCGCTGCCGCAGATCCTCCGAGACACCGTCGGCAGAAGCACCACTGACCGCAGGCGCGTAAAAGGCCGGCGTGGTAAGCGCCTCGAACCCGCTGCGGGCGAAAAGAATATCACGGCGAAGCTCAGTAAGCTCATACCGCGCATGGGTCCGTACCGGGCCTCCGGGAGTCTCGAGCGAAAGCGAGGCATTCCTGTCACAGGACGCAAGCAGCGTACGGCGCGTTTCACTTAACTGCTCGCGGGCGTCGTTATCGCTCATGCCGGAGAGCATCCCCTCACACAGGCGACGCCGAGGCTCGAGAGTGGCATTGTGTATATCTACGAATGTATTGTACGTCATCGGCTGGTGTATGGGCCTTCTACTTTATAAGGTCGATGTTTCGTCACGTTGATTCCTCACTTTAGCAGAGGAGCGCCGATATTGCGACTCCATTATTCGTGGTACATTTCACAGGACTCGACATCGTGCCGAGGCCGGCTGCGGGACTGGTTTGACATAGCAGAAGCTGATCAATATCTTACAGAAGATATAAACTACAGTGTCCCTGCCCTACGTTTATACTGAAGGAGTCAGTGCCCCGCATAAAGGCGCGCTGAGGTTAGATTTTATGCCGCAAGAGCCGAACAAACAGCAGAACGACCCGGATGGACCCAACGGAATGAATCCACAAAAGCCCGAGGGGGGTCCCAATAACAGCTACAAGTACTTCGTTTTCTTCCTCATAGCGATTTTTCTGATCCCCGTACTGACAAACCTTTTCGTCGGTCAGGAGGAAGGCAATCAGATCAGCTATTCCCGCTTCCGCGAAGAAGTACGCAACGATAATATCAGCGAAGTCGTCGTTCAGGGAGACCGGATCGAAGGCACATTTCGCACACCCGAAGAAGAGGAAAGCAGGTTTGTAACATTTCTGCCGTCCTTTGGAGATCCTGAGCTGCTGGCCATGCTCGAAGATCAGAATGTTCAGGTTCGAACGGAACCCGAGCAGGATTACAACCTTATCGGGTTACTCCTAAACTTCCTGCCGATCATCATTTTCATCTGGATAGGGATAATTCTCTTCCGGAGCATGCGGCAACAGGGGCGTGGTCTGTTTCAGATGAATCAGAATAAGGCCAAGCTCTACAAGAAGACCAAGGAAAGCATCACGTTTGACGATGTCGCCGGCGTGGCTGCAGCCAAGGAAGAAATCCGCGAAATCGTCGATTACCTCAAACACCCTGAGCGCTATCAGGAGCTCGACGCGGTTACCCCGCGGGGCGTTCTCCTTACAGGACCTCCCGGAACCGGTAAAACCCTTGTTGCGAGGGCAATCGCCGGGGAAGCGGATGTTCCGTTCTACAGCATGAGCGGTTCCGACTTTATGGAAATGTTCGTCGGTGTCGGTGCCTCCCGTGTCCGCAAGCTGTTCGAAGAAGCCAAACAGAATGCTCCGAGCATAATCTTTGTCGACGAGCTCGATTCGGTCGGTCGCCACAGGGGCGCCGGTCTCGGGGGAGGTCACGATGAACGTGAGCAGACGCTCAACCAGCTTCTCAGCGAAATGGACGGGTTTGAGCCCAACGATTCAACCATACTCATTGCCGCAACGAACCGTCCCGATATTCTCGACCCCGCACTGCTTCGCCCGGGCCGGTTCGACCGCAAAATCACGGTAGGGCTTCCGAGTCTCGACGATCGCGCCGCAATTCTCCAGATTCACGCGAAAAACAAGCCGCTCGACGAAAACGTAGATCTGTATGAGGTAGCTCGCGGCGTACCGGGCTTTGCCGGCGCCGACCTGCGCAACCTGCTGAACGAGGCCGCACTGCTTGCCGCACGAGGGGAACGTAAGAAGATCACGATGGCGGACATTAACAACGCCCGCGACAAGATCCTCATGGGGCTCGAGCGCAAGAATCTCAAAATCTCAGATAACGAGCGCAAGATTATCGCCTACCACGAGGCCGGTCATGCGATACTTGCGGCAGTGTTACCGCACACCGACCCGCTGCACAAGGTTACGATTATTCCTCGTGACAGCGGAGCAATGGGTGTCACGCAGCAGCTTCCGTCGGGAGAGAAGTATGTCTACAGCAAGGAATACCTGCTCGACCGTATCGCGGTAATCCTTGGAGGCCGGGCCGCCGAGGACATCGCCATAGACTCAATATCCACCGGTGCGGAAAATGACTTCAGCGAGGCAACGAAACTTGCCAGGAACATGGTCGCCCGCTGGGGCATGAGTGAGAAGCACGGGTTCCTCACTGTCGGTGGTGACAGACAGAATGTCTTCCTCGGCGAGGATCTCGGAAAGTCGAAGGAAAACGCCGAAGAAACCATTCGGGAAGTGGATATGGAAATCAAGGACATTCTTCAGAACGCCTATCAGAAGGCGCGAAAGACGCTGGTTGAACGGCGGGCAGGCCTTGATAAACTTTCAGAAATGCTGCTCGACAAAGAGGATGTTTCCGGAGCCGAAGTACTGGAAATGCTCGGTCTTGAAGCATCCGACGCCGCCGCCACAGCGGCCGGCGCCGACGCCATCGGCGGCACCATAGACATTACCGTAGACGACAACCAGACCGAGTAACACGCTCACGACAGAAACTCCTGCAGGCGCATCCGGGGCGAGGCGCCTGTGGGGAGGTCCCGGGCGCTGCGGTGCCGGGAAATCCGGGGCGAGGCGCCTGTGGGGAGGTCCCGGGCGCTGCGGTGCCGGGAAATCCGGGGCGAGGCGCCTGTGGGCACTCCCATCCCGAGGCGCCCCTCGGGCTTTTTACGATTGCTTCGGCGGCGGCAATCCGAGTGCCGCTGTGAGCTCGTCTGCAATTGTCAGGACCGCGGCCGAACCGCGCTGTATCCGTTTATCGATCGCCCGCATATCCACATAGCTGTCGCCGGTGAGATCGGGCTCAATCCAGAAGTCACACTCCCGTTTTGTCATCTGCACCGAGTTGTAGATCAGATGATTCATTGTATACAGGAACACTTCGGCCGTGTTTCGCGGAGGTCGAGTCTTTACGATGTCTGCGTTCAGCTCGACGCCAAGCACGAGGTCCGCCCCCATGCTCCGGCACAGCTGCGCGGGCACATTATGCACCACACCGCCATCGACGAGCAGTCGCCCGTCGATCTCTTTGGGAACGAACAGGCCGGGTATACAACAGCTTGCGTGGACCGCACGCCCGACCGGACCGCTGGAGAACACGATCTCTTCACCGCTTGTTACATCCACGGCGTTTACCATAAATGGAATGGAGAGCTTCTCGAATGGACGGAAGCCGACAAGCTCGTCAATGGCAGTTTCAAGCTTGTCTCCCGAAATGAACCCTTTGCCGGCTACGGCAGGAGACACAAGTTTGCGCCAGTCAAACCGTTCGGTAATGCCGCGGATATCCCTCGCCTGAAACCCTGCACAGTAGAGGGCGCCAACAACCGCTCCGGCACTTGTTCCGGCGACACAGTGCACCGGAATGCCAAGTTCATCGAGCGTTCCAAGCACACCGATGTGTGCCTGCCCCCGGGCGGCTCCGCCGCCAAGGGCAACACCCAAACGCCTGGTTCTGAAACACTTGTGCAACAGAGCGCGCACTCGCCGCATATATGTTTATGAGGGCGCTCGAAGGATGAGAATGCCGTTATGACCACCAAAGCCAAGAGTATTCGACATAGCGGTGCGCACGGGAACCTCTCGTCCGGTACCTGGAACATGATCGAGGTTGCACTCCGGATCCGGAGATTCCAGGTTAATTGTCGGCGGTATGAACCCGTGATGGATGGTAAGCGCGGCAAATATGGCTTCGACGCCGCCGGCAGCCCCGATAAGGTGGCCGGTCATGGATTTGGTCGAAGACATAGCCAGGGAATATGCATGCGCACCGAAAACCTCACGGACCGCTTTCACCTCGGTCGGATCGTTAATCGGGGTGCTCGTTCCATGGGCGTTTATGTACTCGATTTCCTCCGGCTGCATGTCTGCGTTGGAAAGTGCCTGACGCATAGCCGCAACCGCTCCCTCTGCTTCGGGATGGGGCTGGGTGAGATGGTTTGCGTCACAGGTCATTGAGGCGCCGGCTACTTCGGCATACGGCACCGCGCCGCGCTTCTCGGCATGGGAACGCCGTTCAAGCACCACAATCCCTGCGCCTTCACCCATAACAAAGCCGTCACGGTCCGCATCGAACGGTCGCGATGCCGACTGCGGATCGTCGTTTCTTGTACTGAGAGCCCCAATGACGTTGAACCCGGAAATCCCCAGCTGGGTTATGCAGGCTTCCACACCCCCGGCTATCACGACATCAATCGCGCCGTCACGAAGCCACCGGGCTGCCTGGTTAATGGCGTCTGTTCCGGAGCTGCACGCGGTAGCCATGGAGAAGCATGGGCCCTGCAGCCCGAATCTGATGGCAACATTTGCCGGTCCAATATTGCTTATGAGCTTGGGTATGGTCATGGGCGGAACACGGGAAGGCCCCTTGTCGAACAGCTGCCCGTAGGAGTGCTCAATCGTTTCGAAACCACCGATTCCCACCCCGAGCATAACACCGGCACGGTACGGATCGATGGTAACCGAAGAAAGTCCTGCATCCTCCCACGCCTGCACAGCAGCGGCGACGGAAAAGTGGGAAAAGCGCTCCATCTTTCGCGCTTCCTTTCGATCCATGAAATCCTTGGGATCAAAATCCTTCACTTCGGCAGCGAAGGTTGTCTGATATCCCTCCGGATCGAACCGTGTGATCGGCCCGGCGCCGGACCGGCCGGCCCGAATCGAATTCCAGCTCTGTTCGAGGGTATTGCCTAAGGGCGTAACCGCCCCCATTCCTGTTATTACTACTGAATCACTCATAAATTTACCCCGAGATTACATGGACATGCCGCCGGTAATCGGCAGCACCTGCCCGGTCATGTACGAGGCCATGTCCGATGCAAGGAACACTACAACTGAAGCGATCTCCTCAGGCGCACCGACTCGCCCCATTGGGATCTGTTCGAGCAACGTATCGCGCTGCTCGTCTTTCAGTTTACCGGTCATCTCGGTATCTACAAACCCCGGGGCTACGGCATTCACCCGCACATTACGACTGGCGACCTCACGCGCGAGACTCTTCGTCAGTCCGATCATACCGGCTTTCGCTGAGCAGTAATTTGCCTGACCACCGTTTCCAATCATTCCAACAATCGAGGTCACATTAATGATGCTTCCTGACCGCTGCTTGATCATGCGTCGTGAGACCGCCTTGCTCGTAAAGAAAGCGCTCGAAAGGTTCACCCGGAGAACCTCGTTCCAGTCCTCTGCGCTCATGCGAAAGATAAGACCATCACGGGTAATGCCGGCGTTATTCACAAGAATATCAACCCCGTCCCACTCTTTGGCGACTGACTCTATGACCTCGGACACCGCCGATTCATCGCCGACGTCGGCACTGCGGAACACCACCTCCGTGCCGTGTTCAGTAGCACGAGATACGAGTGTCTCGTGGTCGGGACTCTGGGATCTCGCGACGTAGCAGACCTTAGCGCCTTCGCTGAGGAAACGCTCGACAATCGCGCGACCGATTCCGCGCGAGCCACCGGTAACAATTGCTCTTTTGCCTTCCAGGATCATCTGTGAACCACCTTATTCGAGTCTATCTTACGTGATTTCCCTTGTCGTATCGGTGCGAAAGCACGAAGTAATCGGTTCGCGGCCGAATTTGCGCTTACAATAGCATAGCGCCTGCACTGTTACAAATGCTCGGGTACAAACGCTCGGGCGCAGCGCGCCAGGTCAGGCTTTCGCGAGGTGCCGGTCAATCGCGGTCGCGGCGAACCCTGTTCCGGTATGCACCCGGTGTCATACCCATCCACTGTTTAAACCAGCGGTGAAACGAGCGTATCTCTGCGAAGCCGAGGCGCATTGCAACTTCAGAAACCGAAAGCATGGAGTCCTGAAGGAGGTCTCTCGCCATTTCGCGACGCACGTCATCGAGTAATGCCTGAAAAGAAGTATCTTCGGCTCCGAGATGCCGCTGGAGAGTCCGGGGCGTCATGTTCAAGGTTGATGCTATAACGTCCTGCCGACTTACCCCCTCGCGCAGTCCCCGTCGAATCGCATTGCGCACGAGCGTAAGAAAGCGCATGTCGGAGGCACCCGACTCAATGGATTGAAGCTCGCCTCGTGCATGGTCCTCAAGAGTGCAAAGCAGATCCGGATCCGGCTGGCGCAAGGGTATATCGAGCATGTCACGAGGCATGATAATCGCATTGCGCTCGCAGCCGAATTTCACCTCGCACATCCAGCGTCTGCGATATTCTTCGACCACGGTTGTCTGAGGCAGCGACCGGTGGTCGGAAGCGGGGAGGCTGTGTTCAAGCAGCACACGACGCGGCTTTGCTGCAGGCCGTTCGGCAAGCCACCGAGCGTATGCAATCCAGGAGGCGAACACATTGTCCACGATGTGGTAGCGCACGAGCGGGTCATCCCACGCGCAATCCCACTGCAGATGCACTTCGTCACGATGATACTCAACCGATGTGACTCCCATGTCGCCGACAAGGCGTTCGTAGGGAACGATGTGCTCAATCGCCCCGCCGAGGGTCGAACAGCTCATTGCGATGTAGCCGAGAATGCGGTAGGAGCCGGGACGTACATAGTCGCCGCTTCGAAGCCCGAGTAAGGGGTCCCCTGTTTCCTCGAACAGAGATTGCACGATCGTAATGAACTGGTCGCCCCGTATCCGCTCGCTGTCATCGCGTGCTACCTGTTCCGGCACTCCGGCACGCACGAGAAGCCGCGCAACATCCACACCCCGGTCCGCGGCCAGCGCGAGATACTGCCGTACTGCGGCCATCGAGGCTTCGCCTAAATGCTTCGGATGTCGATTATGGGCCTCTGTCGCCATTTACCAATAAACCTGACGGAATCTGACATTGTTTGCACTGGCCAGTATAGCGGAGACTATCCCTGTGTTACAGGGAGAAATGTATGAAACGCTGGAATGGATGGGGCGATGACTCAATTACGATGGATTTACCCCCCAACGGACTCGATTACCTTATCGGGGTCTGCGGGCGGGCACGAGCTCTTTCCGATGCCGGGTTCCACGATACCTGCAACCGTATAGCTGTCTCACGCCTTCCAGGCCATGAGCTTGTGTACACCGACGCGCCAACGAGACTTCTGCACGCCCGCGGCCAGAGTATTCCCGACATGCTTGCCCTCCGCTCGGGAAGACCCGGGCGAGTCCCCGACGGGGTTGCCTTTCCCGAGACGAGAGCGGAGGTAGCAGAGTTGCTCGAATGGGCCCGGGCACACCGCATTATCGTGATCCCCTACGGAGGGGGCACGAGCGTAGTCGGGCACGTGAACGCCCCCGACACCAGTTCCCCGGTTCTCACAATCTCGCTTGCCCGGATGAACCGGCTTATAGACATCGACCTTGAAAGTAATCTGGCCACCTTCGGTGCGGGGGCAACAGGGCCGATGGTGGAGGCGCAGCTCGTTCCATACGGCAGGACCCTCGGGCATTTCCCGCAGTCGTTCGAATACTCGACGATCGGCGGATGGGTAGCGACGCGGTCGAGCGGACAGCAGTCACTTCGCTACGGAAAGATTGAGCACATGTTTGCAGGCGCTTCGGTAGAGACGTTCGACGGGCGCTGGAACATTCCGGCATTTCCGGCATCATCGGCCGGCCCGGACCTGCGGGAAGTTCTTCTCGGAAGCGAGGGAAGATTCGGAATCATAACCGAGGTTACCGTCCGCATGTACGCAAAGCCGGAGCGCGAGAGCTTTCACACGTGGTTCTTTCCCGACTGGGAGAGTGGCCAACAGGCAGCCCGGGAGCTGGTACAGCAGCGCACCCCGCTTTCGATGATCCGTCTGAGCAATGAGCGGGAAACAGAAAGTCAGCTGAAGCTTGCCGGCCACGAGCGTGCGGTATCCGCGTTGCGGACATATCTGAAGGTTCGCGGGGCGGGTTCCACCCCCTGCATGATGACCGTGGGAATAACCGGAACGAAACGACAATGGAAGCTCGCCGCCTGCGAGCTTCGCCGTGTCCTGAGACGCCACGGTGGGGTAAACACCGGCACCACACTCGGTAATAAGTGGCGGAAAAACCGGTTCCGCACCCCGTATCTGCGTGAGCGCCTGTGGAAAGAGGGCTACCTCGTGGATACCCTCGAGACAGCTACCAACTGGGACAATGTCACCCGCATGATGCACGGGATCGAAGGAGCGCTTCGCAGCGCAGTCGAGGACGAGCGCATCCACGCCTTTACACACCTCTCTCATGTCTATCCCCAGGGCTGCAGCGTATATACCACCTACGTGTTTCGCGTCGGGGCTACGTTCGAAGAGACCTATGAACGCTGGCGGGCACTCAAGGATGCGGCAAGCCGTTATATCGTCGCAAACCGCGGCACCATAAGCCATCAGCATGGGGTCGGACAGGACCACGCGCCGTATCTGGCGGTAGAGAAAGGTCGTCTCGGCATGGACGCAATTCGTGCTCTCGACCGGCATTTCAATCCGGCCGCCCTTCTGAACCCCGGATCTCTGATTTCAGCGACACCGGAGACAATTCATTCGGCGGTGGATTTCGAACGGGATGTCCCGAACCAGGCAACACAAGAGGTGCATCTGTCATGAACACGAATACATCCGGAACACAACAGCGCGAGGACACCATCGCAGAAATCAAAGCCGACAGAAAGATCTGGGACCTGGTCGTTATTGGAGGCGGCATCACCGGCGCGGGAATTTTTCGGGAAGCTGTACGGCAGGGGTATCGTACGCTACTGGTGGAAAAGCACGACTACAGCTGGGGAACCTCCAGCCGCTCTTCGCGCATGGTTCACGGGGGACTCCGGTACCTCGCCTCGGGACAGTACCGTATAACCCGTGACTCGGTGCGCGAGCGGGAGCGGTTTATTGCTGAAGTGCCGGGGCTCGTTGATCCGCTGCCCTATATCATGCCGCATTACGCCAACAAAAGCCCGAGCCCACGGGTGTTCAACGTGCTTTTGAGCGTGTACGACCATATCGCCTCGCGACGCACCCGGCACTTTCTGAAACCACACAAGGTTCAGCACTGGCTGCCGGAAATCGACATGAACGGACTGGTCGGTGGAACCCGGTACGAAGATGCGGTTACCGACGACTGCCGTATGGTTCTGCGACTCATTCAGGAGGCCTGCGATGCAGGCGGCACCGCCGTCAATTATACCGCCGCAGAAGCAGTTGTACCCGGCGGCGTATCCGAGCCGGCACAGGTCACCCTTAAGGACCACGGACCGGAGTCCCCGGGAGAATCCTGGACCGTTCGCTCGCACGCGGTAATAAGCGCGACCGGACCGTGGACCGACAGGGTGCGCAGCATGCTCGGCGCGGACGAAGTCATACGACCGCTTCGCGGAAGTCATCTGCTTGTTCCCTTCTGGAGGCTTCCTGTTATGGCAAGTCTTACCATGCGCCATCCCGAGGATAAGCGGGCGCTCTTCATCTTTCCCTGGGAAGGGGCGACGGTCATCGGGACAACAGATCTCGACCACGAGGGCGATCTCGATGATGAGGTGGCGATTTCCGATGAGGAGGTTCGCTACCTGCTCGCCGCGGCGAACGCTGCCTTCCCCCGCGTGGAACTCAGCCGGGAGGACGTGGTAAGCACATGGTCTGGCGTCAGGCCGATTGTGGTCGAAGGGGATGATCCGGATAAGCCGCCCTCCGGGGCAAGCCGGGAACATGTAATCTGGGATGACGGTGGAGTGATCAGCGTTGCCGGTGGCAAGCTCACCACCTTTCGTATTATCGCGAATGATGCGCTTACGAAGGCTGCACGCTACCTTCCGGGCGAAGGGTCGAGACAAAAATCCGGGCGCGCAGGGCGGGGTGTTTCCGCACCCGAGGCGCGAGCCGACCGTGTCTTTGACCTGGTCGAGAGCAGCGATCCGCCCGCCGACATTTCCGTGCGCCAATGGCACCGCGTGCAGGGATGGTACGGAAACCGCACCGCCGAAATGCTCGCCTCAGGCCCGCACGAACGCATCGCTGACACGGATATGCTCTATGCCGAACTGGCGTTCGCGGCACGGCGGGAACACGTCGTCCACCTCGACGATCTCCTTCTTCGGCGAAGCAGAGTTGGCCTGTTGATTCGTGATGGCGGCGAGGCCGTACTCGAAAAAATCGGAGCGCTGTGCCGGCCGATTCTCGGTTGGGATACGGCACGCTGGAACGCCGAGGTCGAGCGCTATCAGGCGATCCGCGAGCAGGCATACAGTCTGCCGGGCGCACCCGTGCATACACCGTAGAAAGCAGCTGGAGGCTGCAGGTGCCGGGTGTCGCTACCGGCCCGGCCCGGTCTGCGCCTAACATTCGCCCCTGCGGCCGCACAGCGGTCTAAGAGCATGCTCCCGGTTCCTGTAGCGATGGCTCTTCGGCATCTGCTACAATAGGGCCGCTATGAATCGCCGTCGCACTCAGCTGTTTCTTTCCATCGGCCTGCTTCTGGCCGCCTTCTTCCTGCTCGACCCCTTCGACATTATGCCGCAGCGTCGGGTGAGGCGGCCCGGCTCCGATCCTGCCACCGTTCGGGAAGCGGCCGAGTGGTACGAGCGTGAGCACCGCGAGCCGGAACACTACATTCTCGACCGGTTCGAAGAAGACCAGATAGTCCTTATCGGCGAGCTCGGACGGATCCGGCAGCAAATCCGGTTCATGGTTGACCTCGTCGAAGTTCTTCCGCTTGCCGATGTCTACACGATCGGATTCAGACACGTACTTGCCGAAGATCAGGATATCCTCGACTCCCTGCTCGACGGGGAGCGGGAGTTCGATCGCCGCACTGCCTCCGACCTCCTCCTGCGCGCGGACGTCCTTAACGGCTATCAGGGATATGTTGATATTCTCGAAGCGGTGCATCAGTACAACGCTGAGCGCGGGGAGGATGCTCCCCGGATGCGGGTAGTAGGTCTTGCCCCGCAGTTCCGCTACGACTTCGTGCGCACCCGTGAGGATATGGACGATACCGGGATTCTTCGCCAGGTCGTCGGCGATCAGGCGCCGGATGAGTTCATGGCAGATGTGTTCGAACGCGAAGTGCTCGAGCATGGGGGAAAGGCTGTGGTGTTTACCACGCTTCCTCATGCGTTTCGCGGATATGAGGCGCCGCATCTCCAGGAAGAAATGCAGGAGCTTGGCTTCGAAGGGATCGTGCCGTTCGGTCGTTACGTGGATGGGCGAGCCGACGGCAGTGTTACAAGTGTGCTTCTGCACGGCCCGTGGCCGGACGAACAGAGACCTTCCAACCTGAACTACGCTGCCGACGGCTACATAGACTCAATGCTCGAAGAGGTACCGAACCAGCTTCGCCATGGAGGTTTCGATGTAAGCCCGGATAATCCGCTCGGTGCCTTTTCCGTTTCTATTGGCCAGTGGGCTCAGTACCATGACGAGCTGCAGGTCGCCGATGTTACCGACGGCTACATTACCCTCGGGCCCATCGGAGCGTATCGAGCTGCGAGGGTGATTCCGGATTTCTATACCCAGGATACCCTTGAATATGCGCGACGCAACTTTCCCGGACCGACCGAAGATGAACTGACTACCGACCAGCTTCAGGAATACCTGCGCGGCTCGGCTGATTCGTTCGGCCAATGGATCGGCGAGTTTCAATGAGCAGGCTCCGGTCGTGGCTGTTCTGCGGCAGGATGCCGGGAATCACAATGGCAGGCCTCGGGTTCACCCTGATACTGCTGCTTTCCGGCTGCCGGCTCGAGCCGGCCTTCGAGCGGCTTGAAAGCCGTGTCAGCTTCGGAGATGTTGTAATCGAGCACTTAGGTGAACAGTGGCAGGGCGACCGCAGCCACACCGTTGACCCGGGCAATGGGAACAATGACGTGTTCGTTATCGTTTCAAATCCTCGGGGTGACGAGCGCGGAGCCGCAACCGTTCATGTACCGGAACTCGAAGGTGCTCAGACAGGCAGTACTTCCGGCAGCAGCCGCACTAAAAACCGGGATGAAATGGCCGCGAAAACCACCCCGGTGTCTAATCCGGAAGGCGTCCGGAACCCCCTGCGAGCCTCCGGATTGATTCCGAGAGCTGCCGACCTGCCGCCCCTGTCGGCGACCGGCGACGGAACAGCCACGGCTCAGACTGACTACAGCGAGGGCAAGGAGAAGACCTTCCACGGCCTCACCGAGCTGTCGAGCGCAACACGAAATCCGTTTGACGCGGTGCTGAAGCGTCGGGAATCACACAATGACACTACGCTCAACGTCTGGGTCGAGAAGGACATCTACAGCGGAGACAGTGAGACATACTCGAAGGTCGCCGACACGATCGCCGAAGCCTTTTTCAAAGACGACGGCGCCGGCAATCCCGGGATTTTCGAAATCAGCACAACGCTTTTCGGCGATTTCTGGGGGTCGAACGATCGAAGCGCGGTTATCGGTAATACCGACACGGTGGATGTCGTCCTTTTTAACATTGGCAGCACAGACTCACCGACGAACGGCTTCGGACAGACCGTTCTCGGATACTTCGACCCCCGGGACCTGTATCGCACATCGGTTATCGACAACTCCGCCGAACGGGCCATGGTGTATCTTCACGGCCCGGCATTCGCCGAGGCCGACGACAGCGATTGGGAGGCCACCGACCTGTGGCCCGCGGAAATGCTTCTGACGGTCGCGCACGAGTTCCAGCATCTTATTAACTTCTACGAAAAGCGGGTCCGTCGCGGTGTACCGGTGGATACGTGGCTCGATGAACTCATGTCGCTTCAGGCCGAGGAGCTTACCGCCTCGCTTCTGCGCCACCACGCGGTTTTCGGCGGCGGCAGCGGCGATGGCAGCGATAGTGGCAGCCACACCGCCGGGATCCTCCGCTCGCCGAGAGGGCTGCCGGCGGACTGCGCGCGGGCAGACCCGAACGCAGACCCGAACAACGGCGAGTGCGCGATAGATACCACATTCGCCCGGACTCGTGCGTACAACACGGGTGACAATCATGCGCGCTCGCTGACCGCATGGGATGATCAGGAGGTGCGCTACCGATACTCAGGAGCAATCGTCGACGCCGACTACGCGACAAGCTACCTCTTCGGTGCCTGGCTCACCCGCAATTTCGGACTGCGCGGAGAGTTTTTTTCCGGATTGAACGACAATGTCTCAGGCGGCCGCGACGCGGTAACCGGGGCGGTGCGTGAGAGTGCCCGGGCAAAGGGACTCGACCGCCGCGACTACAGCTTCGGGCAGCTGCTCGACCTGTGGAAAAGCGCGCTTGTCTTGAGCGATCTTTCGGTCGCCGGTGACAATCTTCCGGTGCCCTACCGCATGTCCAAGGCACCGCCGGAGACAAACTCGGGCTCCGATTTTTTCGAGTTTCGCCCGGGCGGACCAGGCGAATCGTGGCCCGAATCCATGCTCCTTGGCAGCGTGGATATCTGGGCATACGGCAGAGCCGGGCAAGGCGGCACCGGACCGAACTACGGAACACTCGACAGCGACGGCCGCTGGAAGTCCCCCGGGAACCGAATGGAAGCCGTATCCGCCCAGGTGGTGCATATCCGCTCGCCGGAGAAGCCGATCACCATCAACTACTCGGTACCGCCGGGTGCCTCGGTCACCGTCATTACACGACCGGCACTTCAGAGCGAGTAATTGACCGGCCATACCCCGAGCGGCTACATTGAGCGCTCACCATGGAAGCAGTAATTCGTGGAATCGGCTCGTACACTCCGGACCGGAGAGTCACCAATGACGAGCTGGCACAGACCCTCGATACCTCCGACGAATGGATTCAATCGCACACAGGAATTCGGAGCCGCCATGTCGCCGCACCCGAACAGGCAGCAAGCGATCTTGCAGTCGAAGCGTGTACGCGAGCCCTTTCCGAGGCGAAGTGTGATCCCGAAGCTGTTGACCTGATACTTCTCGCAACATCTACCCCCGACTATCAGGGGCTTCCCTCAACAGCGTCGGTCGTACAGGACCGGCTCGGTTGCACGAACGCCGGTGCCATGGATCTTGTCGTTGCGTGTACCGGCTTCGTCTACGGGCTTGAAACGGCCCGAGCCTATATCCGCGGCGGTATGGCGAAGAACGTGCTCGTGGTTGGATCGGAAGTCTACAGCCGTATTGTCGACTGGAGTGACCGTTCGACCTGTATCCTCTTCGGAGACGGTGCCGGCGCGTGCCTGCTCTCCGCTGACGAAACCCGGCCGGGTCTTATCGACAGTGTCCTGCGAAGCCGCGGGAGCGACGCCGAAAGTCTCTACCGACCGGTCGGCGGAAGCCGCTCGCCCCTCGGCAAGGGCGAACCCCATGGTACCGACAGTTATCTGAAAATGGACGGGCGCAAGGTATACGTGTTCGCCGTCAGCGTGCTCGTGGATATTATTCGAACACTGCTGGAACGAAACAACATAAGCATAGACGAAGTAGACTACATCGTTCCTCACCAGGCTAACATCCGTATTATCGAGGCAGCGGCAAAACGTGCGGATATTCCAATGGACAAGTTCTTCACCAATCTCCAGGAATACGCAAATACATCTGCCGCGAGCATTCCGATCGCGCTCGACGAAATGCGCCGCAACGGGCTTCTGCGGCCCGGCGCACTCATCCTGACCGTCGGATTCGGCGCCGGCCTCGCCTACGGAGGCAATGTAATCAGGCTGTAGCCACCGGCGCATTGCCGCGCGCAGCGTGTCTGCTCCCGCGCTGGTTCAAGCGCAAAACCCGGCGGTTCCCGCGCTCGCACTGTCTGCCATGCCTGCGCTCTCTTGTCCTGCGTTTCCCGCACTACGCTTCTACAAGCGAGGCGTACACCGCATCGTCAACCGGAGCCATATCGTGTATGGCCAGATCCCGCATGGAAATAATGACCACCCGCGGCTGCCCATCAAAGAGGCCGGCTGCCGCCCTCCTGTAGAGATCCATCTGTACGCGGTAGTGTTCAGGATCAAGATACCGGTCGGTCTTGAAATCCGCGACCACGACGCCACGGTCCGTCTCGAGCAGCAGGTCGATCGACCCCCGGACTTCCCGCAGCTCCGACCCCGCCCCGCGGTCACCCGGAAGAATCGTGGTAAACGGCAACTCGGCGGTGGTCGCATGGACCTGCCCCGCCTGCCACACCAGCGCATCCACAGCCTTGACAGCCCGTTCGAAGGCCTCGGCAGTGACTTCTTCCCGAAGTTCAGGCGGGACACCTGCGACGATGCGCTCGGGCAGCTGCCGGGCCACGCCGGCAGCGTCTGCATCGGCGGCGAGGATGCCGTCACTGTACCCGGCGGCACACCAGTGAGCGAGCGTACCGAACGCCCCATGCAGATCCGCCCGGTCGAGCAACGCTTCACAGCGAAAGTCAGGAAGAGGCGGTACCTCGGTAAATGCTGTGCTCGCCCGGTATACCTCGTTCAGCCCGCTCGGCGATACCGCGGCGGGTTCACCCGTGCGCCCCTGTACCGGTGAGGAGACATACCAGGAATCCAGTAGACTCACCGGTGGAGCGCTTAACTCAACCCCGGCGCTCCTGCGCTCACCCACGGTCCGGTCGGAAATCCACTCGGCAGGCAGACCGTTGTCGAGTACGGGTTCGAGTAATTCGAGAAAGCTGTTCGGTTCACGTGCGCCGGCCTGTTTCGACGGCTTGTAGACACCGGTAAACACGCAATGGTTCTCAGCCCGCGTAGACGCCACGTACAGCAACCTCCGCAGTTCGGCCGCCTCCTCGGCACGGTTTCGCTCCTGCGCCTGAGTGAGGAACAGATTCGCTGCCGTTCGTCCGGTTCCGCTGCTCATTCCCTCCGCAGGTTTCAGGTTAATGGTTACCCCGTACTCCGGATGTGCACTCCACAGTCCGGCAGAATCCCTGCTTCCCTGCGTTGTCGAACCGCAACCGGCCACAAACACCACCGGGAACTCGAGGCCCTTCGACCGATGTACCGTCATAATATTCACACCCTGACTGCGGCGCCCGAGCACTTCGAGCTCGCCGGTCTTCTCGAACTGTCCGAGCTGTGGACGCACCGCATCGAGAAAGGCCGCAAGTCCTTCGGTTTCGTACTGCACCGCAAGCGCACAGAGAAAATCGTAGTACTCCAGGTACCCGTGATTCGCCGGATGGTCGAGATAGAGATGCCGATATCCGTAGTCATACCAGGCGGTATGAAGCAGCGACGTCACAGGCTCCCGGTCGGCCCGCGCACACAGGTCGGCATAGAGGACCCGACCACGCTCATAGCGGTCGACATCTTCGCGACCCAGTTTGTCACGAAGCGACGGCGTGAGTTCGCCGAATGGTTCGGGCAGTTCTGTCAGCAGGTTGATGATACTCTCGTCGCCAAGTGAGACAAGAGGAGAGCGCAGGACCGTCGCGTACGCATACCGATCTTCAGGATAGACACACAGCTGCAGCAGGGCGTACAGGTCGTTCGCCGGTGCTTCGAGATACAGGCTGCGAATGGCATCGCTGTGGTACGGAATGCCGAACCGGCGAAGCATACGCTCGTACTCATACTGGTTTCCCCCGGTCCGCATGAGAAGCGCAAT
This sequence comes from uncultured Spirochaetaceae bacterium, assembly GCA_964565375.1. Taxonomy (GTDB): domain Bacteria; phylum Spirochaetota; class Spirochaetia; order DSM-27196; family SKKC01; genus SLAN01. The sequence continues at coordinate 8,072 of CAZMEV010000011.1, read as the reverse complement.
ATCATCATAGCGAACCGGACGCTCGCCTCCGGAGCTGTCCGGCACCGTGAGCTTCCCCGCCTGCACCGTGTGAAATATTGTTTCGACGACGAAAAACGCCTCTATCTCGGTGTCGCTGAGAATCGCTGTATCCTCTTCGTTCTCGCTCGGAATCGCTGTATCGTCGCTGCTCCCGGATTCACCCGTCGCTGCGCCGGTTTGCTTCTCCTGAGCGTTCCCCCCTCCGTCTCTGAGAAAGATCCGCAGTTGCGGCTCATCCGGGGTCCCCGACAAGGCCGGACCATGCTCGTGGAACACCACCTGCCGCTCGCCGCCGGCTGTGCCCGACGCATCCTCAGGCGCGACCGAGCGGGGAGCCCCGGAAACAGGCCCGGTCGGCACATTATCGCGCGCATACAGCGGTGCAAACTCGGCCTCATACTCGGCGCCGCCGGTGAGAACCGTGGAAAACATCCAGTTAAAGTGTGATAGAAGCGGCGGGGCGCTCCGGTAGTTCGTACGCAGTTCAATGCGATTTCCGCCCCGCTCCTGCATTGCCTCGGACAAGCCCTTGAAAACGCGGACATCCGCGCCCCGAAACCGGTAAATGCTCTGCTTCTCGTCGCCGACGAAGAACAGCTCTCCCTCGTCTCCGGCAAGCAGCTCGAGAAGGCGCTTCTGTATGTCATTGTTGTCCTGAAACTCGTCAATCATGAGGTAGCGGATTCTTTGCCGGTACCATGCGGCAACCGCTTCATTATGCTCGAGGACTGCAATCGCGAGTTCCATCACATCACCGAACGACAGCTGGCCCGATGCCCGTTTGCGGGCGATGACAAGCTCCTGGAACTCGTCAAGCAGCCCGTACAACCGGCGCATATCCTCTTCGGCCTCGAGGAACACAAGACATTCGCGAAGCGTTGAAAGCTGTTGCTTTGCTTCGATAAAGGCTTCACGGAACCGGATCTTCTCATCGCCTTTGACGGTCGAGGGAGGTTTTGATATTTCATCGAGCGCCGAGAACACCTCTTCCGCCTCGTTCGGCGTCTCAGGGGCCCTCTCAACCGAAGCGAAGCGCGGTTTGATTTTTTTCGCGGCAGCGCCTGCATTATCCGGGACCTCGTCACGAACATAGCTTCTGAACTCTTCAAGGCGGGCAACGGCCCTCTCGGCGAAGCGGCGCGCCTCTGCAAGCTGTTGGTCCACCATGCCAGCGAAGTCGCTCGGCCGGACAGGACTCATATACTCGACCGCAATGCGGGCGAGCCCCTCCTCGATCAGGGTGGCCGGCCCCCGCTCCTGTGCAAGCCGTCGCAATACCGGCTCGTCACTGTGCGCGAGGAGAAACTCTGAAGCGGTCTGCATGCACACCGACTCAAGCTGTGTTTCGTCGGTTGAAAAGTTCGGCGGAATTCCGAAGTCGGCCGACGCACTGCGTGCGATCTCGGAGACGAAACTGTCCAAAGTGGATATTCGCGCCTGGTCGAACGCCCGGAAAGCGGCTTCAAAATACTCGTGCTCACTGCGGCGTGAAGCGATAAGCCCGTAAATCCGCTTATGCATCTCGGCCGCTGCCTTCCTCGTGAAGGTAAGCGTAAGAATACTTGTCACGTCTGCACCTTCGAGAAGCAGCGACAGAAACCGCTCAGATAGCACGGTCGTCTTGCCGGAACCTGCACCGGCGGTAACTACTGTATGTCCACGCGCTTCCACCGCGCGTCTCTGGTCGTGATCGAGCTGCGGTCGCCTCGCCTTTACACCCGCTGAACTGTTGCCTTCGGCCATCCCTATGCTCCCTGCCCGCCGTCGCGATGGCTGTATTTCGCCCTGCAGATAGAACGGGTCCGACACCCGTCACATCCGAGCCACGGGGCCGGACAACGAAAATCCCCGTCGTCAATACGCCTGCTTACAGCATCGAGATGATCGAGCAGTTGCTCGCGGCGCTCCGGCCAGAGATCATCCGATATACCGATCTTCGCACTGTGCCTGAACGTTTCGGGTCGTTCCCCGACGGCAACCCGCACCGTGTCATCGGCGGCAGCTACGTATACCGCATGTGCCACCTGCACTCCAAGTTCCTCAGCCATGAGGACGTACATTGGAAGCTGTGGAGCATCAAAGCTGTTCACAGCTGAATTCGACGGTACGCTCCCCCCGCTTCGTTTGAAGTCGATAATCATACTGCGGCCGGCGTTGCGGGAAATGGAGTCCGTGCGCCCGGACAGTTCCACTCCCTCGAGCGGCTTCGCCGTCATATCCCATTCCTGCCGGGCGGGAATAAAGGCGGGAAACTTCTCAGCCAGTCGGGTAAATACATTCAAAGCCTGCGCAGCAAAGGCGCGAGCCTGCATCTCCAGCAGACGGGCCGGCACCGGCGAATCGGACACAGCCCGCGCGCTCATGTAGCGCGAAAGCTCCTGTTCCACCACGGGAGCAAGTGCGCTCGGATCAGCATCGCCGTATGCAGAAGCCGTACGGGCGAGCTCTGCTTCCCCGGCCCGAATCAGGCGATGGACAAGGGAACCCTCGGACATGGGATCGGAAAGGCACAGGGCCCAGCGGTCCTCCTCGACACCTGCCACCCGCGAAAGCAGCAGCGAGAACGGTGATCCGGTCATCTGCTGCACCGTAGAGGGACTCAGGCGAACACGAAGCTCCTCGCTGAGAAAGCCGGCGCAGCAGGTCTGCACGAGTGAATCCGATACCGGGTGATACCGCAGATCGCGGACGCGGGGGGTACTCTCACCGGCGTCCGAACTTGGGTTCGAGCCTCCCGAATCTGCGGCGAAGGCCCCTCCTGCGAGCAACCCCCGCGAACGGGCAAGGGACACCCCGGATATGCGAATATGATGGTGCAGATACCCTTTCTGCTGAACCGGATAGACGGGAACCGGGAACACTGTCGGCTCCTTGTCGGCGGACGGCGCCTGCCTCGCTGAAGCAGCGACAGCGGCCCGCTCGAGTTCGAAGCGGTCCGGCCTTCCGGCCACAGGCTCGAGAACACCCGGTGGGGCAATCTGGGCCCCCGAGCGGGTTTTCAGCGCATACGAGAGCCGGACCGTATCTCCGCTTACGGTATATGCCCGGTGAAAAGCCGCTGTGGGATCGACCCGTATATGGCTGCCGGCCTCCTGCGCCTGCTCGATCCGCTCGCGTTCGTCCTCTCTGACAAACGGAAGCCGGGTTTCAGGGATGGTCGTGGCCTGCCGGGAGGCACCGATGACGAAATGCCGGAGCGGAGAGATTCCGGCCGAGACCCGGTAGGGGTACACGGCGACCCCGCTCACATCGCCCTTTCGCACATAAATGGACTCGGCAAGCGATCCGCGAAAGAGTGCGAACGGGTCGTCGGCGGACAACCTGCTGCGCGTTTCGGTTTCCACCCATTCGGCGAGCACCGTAATGCAGCGCTGAAATACCGGTTCGATCTCCGTGCCCCACCGGTCAGTATCCACGAACCGACCGAGGAAGGCGTACACAGCACTCCGGAGTTCAGCAAATCCTCGTGCACGGCAGATATTGCGCAGCGCCGCCTCGAGAGAGGTAAATGCCCTCGTCACCTCCTCGCCCGTGATTCCAGCTTCCTCGAGGCGCCGGCGGTACTCATTACTGAAGCCCGCGTCAAACAGCTGATACCAGCCGGCCGCCGGACGCTGTCCCCCTCCGAGACAGCCGTGATCAATGCCTGCACGAGCCACCAGGTGCATAAGCCGGCGCGAACGCCACGGAATTGCCGCATGATGAATAAGCCGTTTGACCGCGTCGGCGTGAAAATCGGTGTCGACACATTCGGCGATCCGCGCAAATATCTGCCCCGCCGGATGATCGGAAAGGCGCACTCCCGCACGCAGCCCCACCGGCAATCCGCGACGCCGCGCTTCACGCTCGATTTCATCCCGCATCCCGTCGAGATCTCCGCAGGTAATCGCTATGTCGGAAGCGGAAACGTCCGAATCAAGCAGCGTTTCGACCTGGTCGAAGACGTCCCGCAGCTCAATCAGCGAATCGGGGTACTCCGAAACGGTAACCGCATGTTCGTCGATCGATTCGGGAAGCGGCACCTCACGCAGCTCCTCGCGTTGACGCACGAGATGCGCGAACTCGGAAAAATCCTCTATAAGCTCGGGAAACAGAATAATATAGCGATGCCCTCCGGTGTGAATCTCCGGCGGCACCCAGGAGGGCTCGAAATAGCCGGTGGCATCGAGCATTGCCGAATACCGGTCGATCAGTTCACGTACATCCGAGGCGAGGGCGGAATCGAGCTGTTGCTGCTGCTCGAGCAGTATCTGGAGGCCGGGGATTCCCTGCCTTATCACATCTGCGAACAGAAGGGAATCGCCCGCGTACGCAGCCGGGATAACGCGGGTGAGAAACGGCGTCTGTGCATTGTCGGCAGCGAGTCTGCGCGCAGCAAGCCGGCGCAGAGCACTGTTGGCAGGAGCACGGTCCTTTCGCGAACTCGAGGTTCGCTCCTTGAAGGTGTCCCACGAAATAAACCGGTCATTTCGCACCACGGTGCGTCGACCATCACGATACCAGCGGCGCAGAGTGGCTGAGCGCCAGAACTCTGCAGCCAGCTGCGAGGGGAAAACAAGCGTTTCGCCGGCTTCGTATCCGGCATCGATCTCCGCTTCAACGCGCGCGGACAGAGAACTCACGACTCGTAATCCACCACCGCCCGGAAATCGGTTCGCTCGGTAACAAACTCGGCTACCTCACGATGAATCGGGTCATCCCGGTATAGCGCGAGGGTTTCCCAGTCACGGTGACGGGAGATCAGCACCACATCCGCAGCGGCACTGCTTTCATTCTTGTTAATACCGACCTCGAGCGAATCGAAGTGGGGAACCTGTCCCCGCATTGACTCGATCTTCCGGCGAATTTCCTCGGAAACCTCGCCCCGCGCCTTTGATCCATTGTCCTTTACCGTCCACATAACAACATGCGTCACCATTTCGGCTCACTCCTCCCTTCCTGTGCGCCCTGTGCCCGGACACCACCACAGTGCTCCGACGCATCCGGCAACCATCGCCACAAATTGTCTCATCCCTGTCAAACCGGATGTGAAAGCGGCCGACAACACTATAGTGAGGGAGAGACACAATGCACAAGAAATACCGCGTAAAAAGCAGTGAGACTTCGACCACAACCCTGGAAATCACGAGGGAAGTACCTGGCGGGTATATGGTGCTCCTGAGAACCGAGGGGGAATGGAACAGCAGCGAGCAGGTGGAGTTCATATCCGAGTCTCTTTTCGAAACATGCCTGCGCACCGGCTATCTCACTGCTGTGTCAGAGACAGTAACGCAGAAGCCGCAGCAGGAACCCACCCGCTCCGAGAGCGTTCCTGCCTGACCCCTGCGCACGGTCCCCGTGTGTCGTGCCTGACCCGCGGACAGGCGCCGGTATATCGTGCTCCGAGCGCCAAGGAGGCGCCGGTATATCGTGCTTCAAGCGCCTAGGAGGCGATGGTATATCGTGCTCCGAGCGCTACGCCGGCAAGGGCATATCGTGCTCCGAGCCGGGCGCCACATCCACACGGTGGCCCGCGACATGGACCGGTACCGCGGCCCCGTTTTCACCCGATGCCCGGACGTGCACGTTCGAACCATCGACCTCAAAAACTACATCCTGTCCCCGAAAAGTCATGGGAAACCGTATGCGGTTCCATTGCGGCGGGAGGTTTGGAGAAAGATGGATGCCGTCGGCGTGGACAACGACGCCGGCGAACCCGAAGACGATGATCTGCCAGGAAACCCCGCTTGCGGCCGTATGAATGCCGCCGATAAATGTGCCGCCGCTTACCGATTTCGCGGTGCTGAACAGATCCACGGTGCATGAGCGCATGAAATACTCGTGGGCTGTATCCAGTCGTCCGATCCACGCGGCGACCATGGCATAAACGGACAGACTCAGACTGCTCCCGTGCTGGGTGCGTGGCTCGTAGTAATCGAAGTTGGCTTTCATGGTCTCGATATCCCAGAGGTCGGAATGAAGCGTGAACATCTGCGCGATATCAGCCTGTTTGGAAACCTGTGTGTGAACGGCAACTCCGTTCGGCCAACCCCAGTACTCGCCGGGGTCCTGAAGGCGTTTTTTCAGCGCCTCCGGGGTTGTGTCTTCGAGCTCGAAAAAGCCGTCGAACTGCTCAATAACCCCGCTCCCGGATTCCGGCTGTTTGACATATATGCGATCAACCATGTCGCGCCACTGTGCCACTTCTTCATCGCTGAACCCGACCCTGCGCCGCAGGAACTCAAGCCGGTCCGGTGCCTGCTCGGCGAGCAGCTCGTGCATCTGCAGAGCCCGTGAGAGCACATAGCGGGCCTGTACGTTGGTAAACGGGTTGTTATCGACGTTTTCATGATACTCGTCGGGGCCGAGAAGCCGGATGTACTCGTAGCGTTCGCGGGCGGGGCTGTAGAACGCACGGCTCCACAGAAACCGCGCCACCTCGAACAGTATTTCCGCGCCGTAGTCGTGCATGAACGCGAAGTCGTGGGTTGCCTGCCAGTACTTCCAGAGCGTATAGGCGACATCCGGCGCAACGTGGATCTGCCAGTCATTGAAGTGATTTCGAATCCATCGGCCCGTCAGCACATCCTTGAAGAAAAAGCTCGGGCAGATTTCCTCTCCGGAATCGGAACTCACCCAGGCATAAAACGCGCCCTCGTACCCGAGATCACGTGCCTTCTTGCGCGCACCGTCGAGCGTGCGGTAGCGAAACATGAGAATCCGCCTGGCGATCTCCGGCTCCGTGTACAGAAATACCGGCAGATTGAAAATCTCCTGGTCCCAGAATGCCGCCCCCTGATAGGCCTGGCAGGAAAGCCCTCGCGCGCCGATCGGCAGATGATCGGTATGCATGGGCGTTGCTATGGCATTCTGATAGAGGCAGTACCGCAGCACCGTCTGTGCTGCCGGATCGCCTTCAATGTCGATGTGGGATCGCTCCCACCTCGCGTCCCATACCTGTTTATGGTCTACAAGCAGCGCTTCATAGCCGGTCTCCACAGCCCGCTTCAGCGATGCCCGGACACCGTCCCGCGGAAACTCGGTGTCATTGCCTGTATGCACAGCCATGTACTGGTTGAACGAGATTACATCCCCGGCGGCCAGATCGAAGTCAAAGGCCCGGTACGCATCGCAGCGCTCAACACGCGTCTCGGAGGCCAAAGGCTCGACACCGGTCATTGTTATCGCCGACCCGACGCAGACCGGTATTCCACGCTCCTGGGTGCGTGTTTCGACAAACAGCAGTTCCCCCTCGGCGTCTGGATGAAAGGCAGTGAAGTGGTTGCCGTTGAGACTCCAGACGTCCGAATCGATCCCGGTGGTAAAGCGCACGCGCATGTCAGCGTGCACCTGTAACTGATATGTGGCGGCGAGAAGGTGCAGATCATGGTAATCGGCAAACCGGGCGTCCCGGACCGTAACTTCGGCGGTATTCCCCCGCCCCCACTCCACGGCACGGCTGTGTACACCGTATCGGAAGTTCAGTCTGCGCTCGTAGGAGAATATGCTGCCGGAGAAGACGGTAACCGGCGAGCGGTCACCGACAATATCAACAACCTCTGCTTCAGCGAACAGACCGTTGGGAACCGTACAGAGTTCGGTCCATTTTCCATCGGCATTATCGTAGGTATCGGTTACAACGCAGCCGACATACTGTTCCTTGCGCCATTCGGGGAACGTACCCCGATACCCGAGATACCCATTGCCGACCATGTAGTTACTTCCGTTTGTGACCAGCTGCTCCGGATCGAACCGGGATTCCTGGATATCCCATCCGGTTTGAGTTGAAAGGTTATCTTTGAGCTGCATACCCGCTATACTAACACGCGTTACTGAAACGGGAAGAGATTAACTCGGTATTCCCCGATGATTTTTCGTACAAAAGTTCATCGGTTCTTTACAAGCGTTCACAGTGCCGCTATGCTTTGAATCGACATAAGGATGAGCGGGGGGTATATGGTCACGCGAGCGCTGTACCTGGCTCACGAGAGTAGTGCCTGGCTTACCGCCTGGCTTACCAAAGGTGAGCCTGGTTCGCTTTCAGTGAACCTGGTTCACGCCACGTGAACCTG
>CAZMEV010000010.1:46575-54319 GCA_964565375.1 uncultured Spirochaetaceae bacterium | reverse complement strand
CTGCGACCCACGCCTTAAAAGGGCGTTGCTCTACCACCTGAGCTAGCGGCCCGCGTCTTTAATCTCATTTTCGAATAGTCTCGAAAGGTGAGCAGAAGCTACCAAAGCTCAGTCCGAGTGTCAACGTACTCGCAAGGCGAATCACGGTTACAGCGTAAGGTCAACGCTGAATCCGACGTTGTAGACCGAATTAAGGCCCGGTTCACTCGAAAGTTCACGCCCGTATACGGCGCCATTGAAGTCAAGAACACCAAGCTCCAGCCCCGCGCCGGCGGCAAACAATCCTTCAGAGAGTCCGCCCCGCAGCCGCAGAATCTCAAGAAGCTGCACCTCGGTTCCAACGGCAAACTTCAGAAGCACGTTCCGGGGATTATCGCGCGTGAGAAAATCGAACGCGTCGAAATAGCTGGCGTACACATCCACTTCATCGATATATCGCCCGACGCGACCAAGTGGCAGGCTGTAGCGCACCCCGGTGTTAATCTCGGCCGGTGCTCTATCTGTGGAGGTTGATGTTTCTCCGCCGTCATCGTTTAAAAAGTCGTCGAGTGAGTCGTACTCAGTCGTCACGGTCGGCGCGTACAGATTATCCGCGGTGATCGCGATCGACAGATCCTCGGCGTACGTATACATCATCCCCAGTCCCAGACCGAATCCCGAGGAAAGGGCAAACGGTGAATCAAGAATGAAGTCCGGACCAAAGTCATCCACCACATCATCCAGCTCAATAAATGGAAACCGTTCGGCGGTACCACCCTCTATGAACGCACCGATGGACAGCCCGATATCAAGCGTCGCATCGCGAAACCGCGGCAGCGGCACACCGAACGCATAGCCACCCCGCAGGACCAGGCGCTCGCTCACACCAAGCTCAAATGTTCCACTTGTCGGTGCGCTGAGGCTCAGACCACTCACGTTATGAATACTGAAACCGATCCCGTTACCGGTGTATCCGAACCCCACAGGGCCGGTGAGGTCCACAGAAGCATTGATACTCTGCAGCGTATCGAGGGTATCGTCATCGTCGAGCAGACCGTCAACGCCATCGCCGCCAGGCAGAAAATACGGTGCTATGGTGAACACCGGACCGGTAATGGTCGTTCCGAGCATGGTTACCTGGTAGGCAGGCTCGGCCCGGCTCAACGTCGCCGGGTTGTTCTGGGTCATCGACAGATCACCGCTCAGGGTCGGATGCGCCCCGCCTATTGCGTTCGTTCTCGGATACCGGACACGAAATCGCTCACCGCTGTCGGTCTGCGCCGAGGCGGTGGCAGCCACGAAGACTGCAAGAAGGAGCGCAATTACTGTTCCGGTTATCCATGATTTTCGCATTTCAGATTATCCTGTTTGGTTGTGCTGTGCGAGTGCCTTAAGAACCCGAAGAACTCCAACCACTCCCTGTTAACTCTTCGTATAGCGAGTCAATCTGCGTGAACGTCTCGCTGTCGGTCCGCCCTTCCCGCTCATATCCTTCAAGTGACTTTTCGAGAAGCGCTTCGACGCGGTCCCGGTCTTCCGAGTCAATCTGGTCCTGCTCGTCCCAATCAACCTCTTCCCAACCGTCTCCGTCACCAAGCGCCGCAAGCCCGACGCCGGCCGCAGCATAGGCCCAGCGATCCGGCTCAAAGTCCTCTGAGTCCGCCTCCAGCATAATATCGGCGGTCCGTCTGGCAATCTCACGCCGCTCGGCATCGAACTCCTGCTCGCTTACGCCGGTGGGATCTTCGATACTCTCGCGAACGACACTCACGATATCGGTCACGCCGAGACCAAGCTCCACAAGCGTGTTCCTCGTATCCGGATCATCGGAAAGGTCACGGTCTCCCACCTTTGCCGACAGCGCTTCGAAAGCACTCGTCATGCGATCTCGATTGCCGGAGGCCACTGCCTCATTTCCGTACGCTACAAGCTGTTCCTCACTCATATTTTCCGGGTCACGGGCGAAATTTTCAAATATATTCGTGGTAAAAAGTGCCTCACAGCCGGAAAAAAGCATGATTAGTGCAATGACACCCAGTATACGTGCATACCTGAGATAAGATTTGTACGAGGTTCTCCGGTGGTTCATAAATGCTCCCGCCTCCCGAACGCAAGCCGGGGACTCCGCCGCGTTCGCCGTAAAGTATAGTACTAAAATCGCAGCTGTGCACCGACCGATGCACGCGACGCTGCCCCCTCTGAAAATCGAAGGCTGGAATCAAGCCTGAGCGGCCCGAGGTTTGCCCCGAATCCAAGCGATGGTCCGTCGGAGTTCAGGCCCGCCCGCGCCGAAAAGTAGCGCAGAATATCCACATCGAGCCCGGCGGAAAGGTGATCGACCACCCGCGGACTGTCCGAATCGGGCGACAGATGCCCGCGAGCATCGAGTTTTCCTCTCTGCACGGCAAACAAGCGATGCACGTCATGGATATCGGCGAAGAGCGTCGGCTGCAGGTAGTCCCCTTCGAAGGAATACGCGGCGCCGATGCGCGTCTGCATCGGAATAACATACGAACTGTCGGGGTCGAGAAGAGTTCCGTGATCAGCGCCGCCTTCCGGAAGCTGTCCCTCGGTGGAGGCATCCATCACGTCCGATAGCGAGTGCTCGCGGTAATCCACCACGCTATCGCCTATATCACGGACACTCGCGCCGACCGACAGATTGCCGTAATGTGCGAGCACTCCCAGATCAATGCCGAGTGCGAAGCCGTTCAGAACCGGAGTGTCGGCAAAAGCCTCATCAAAGCGGGCTCCACCGGCGAATGCCGACACTGCCCCCGGGTCATCGAGTTCCCCCCTGACCCGAAGCATCGGGCGCACCGCACCCCCAACCCGGACATCGAACGGCCCCGCTGAGAAGGGAATCGCAGCCCCGGCGGCAAAGCCTGCTTCCGAGAGGAGGAATCCTTCGGCCGCGTCGAATCCGTCGTTGTCTGCGCCGACCCCCCGCATGAACACTTCATGGTCGGTGAAAAACGCGATCCCTACATTGAACCCGCTCAGGAATACCTCCCCCGACCCACTGAACCCGAATCCATTGTCGTCGAACTCCGAACCGTACACAGAGGCAAAATTGCGGGGAAACGGAACCGTTCCGTCGAGCACAACGTCGCTGCCAATGCGGCTGATTGTCCCGGGTTCTACAGCGAGCCCACCGGCACCACGAAGCAGAACGCGTCCCGGTTCTGCGAATGCTGCCGGATTGGAACGAAGCGCTGCCGCCCCCTCGGGAACTGCCACCGAACCGCCCCCGCCGGCTTCCAGCTCAGGGTCTGTCACCCGCAGGCGCGGCTCGTAGATGGTAGTATCCGAGGAAAAAAGGACACCTGTAGCAGCCGTTACAGAAAGAACAAGCGTTAGAAGTAAAACACGATACTGCACAGGCAATAATATAGTGCAAATCAAAGAAATTTACAATTTCTCCACTACATCTTGGTGAGGTGGGTTGGTGGTTATCCGTCAAATGGTCCGGTGGTTACCTCGCCCGCAAACGATCGCTTTTTTGGAGGTTATTTTTTAGGTTGATGTGTTCCTCACGGTTTGCGCGACATGCGGCAGGTACCGTTGAGCAGCGCCCCGCTTTGCATGATGAGATCAGGGCTCGTGACGCTTCCGTTGAGTTGCGAGGAGGAAAACAATTCAACTCTGCTGGCCGCGTACACATCCCCCTTGATTTGCCCCTGAACGCTTACCACATCGGCGTGCACCGTGGCGGTCATGCGGGCATCCTTGCCGACGTACAGAATCGACTCCGAGTTCACAGTGCCGCGAAAAGACCCCTTTACGAGCACAGGCTCATCAAAGCTCATTTCTCCTTCGAAGTCGACGTCGGAGGCAAGAACGGTGGTGAGCTCGGATTCTTCTACCGAACGAATGCGCAGATCTGACATGATAAGCGAGGATGCTACAGGCCAGACCCCGCCGTGTCAACGAAGCCATGTCAATAAAGCAGTGTGAACGAAGCCGTGTCAACGAAGCCTTGTCAGCAGAGCTGTGACAACGACGCGCCCTGATTCTTACAAGTTCGTCCCCGGTGCGCCGGTATCACCTGAGCCGGCGGTCCTGTCACCGGTTACCGAATCGAGGCGAGCAAGAACACTTGAAACCGAGCGTTCAAACGCTTCCCGGGCTGCCGGAGCATGTGGGTTGAGAAGAAGCAGATCCTCAAACAACTCATAGGGATCGTTACACGTCTGCTCCACAAGCTGTTGAAGCCTGCGGTAGCCGGTCGTCGCGATGGCGCTGTCGGGCAAGTCGAGTTCCCCGAGAATCCTGCCTACAAGGTGCGTGATGCCCTGCGTACGCGCAGCTTCGCGGTCATGCTCATCGGCGCTCATGGTATGAACCTCGAATCCAAGCCGTGAAAAGTTCTGCGACCATTGCGACTCAAGCGCGGAGGAATTACGGCCCGGCGTAATGACAACGGGGAGCCGGTGGTCGGTATCGCCTACCGAGTCCGGACCGAACATCGGGTGTGTCCCGAGTACGGGAGTATGGTCCGGAAGCACACGTCGCATGGTTTCGATGGGGTACACCTTCACAGAACACGTGTCAGCCACCGCAGTTGCCGGACCGAGCAGCGTCGCAAGCCGCTCGCATACAGACTCAACCGCGCGAATGCTCACACAGAGAAATACAATGTCGCACTCGGAAAGCTGCGCTTCATCTATCGCCTTAACACCATCCGGCACGGGTCGAGGGGATCTATTGAACGCTGAAACACGACAGACACCGCTGAGCAGCTGTGCCCACAGAGATCCGAACCGACCGAGCCCGTATACGCCGACGTGCATAGATGGCCAAGAATAGCGTTACCGCATTGCAGTCGCAAGGCCCCTGTCGAGCGGTGTTCATCCCGGATAAAGCGATAAATGTGTTTTACCGCGATACCGAACCGCTCAATTACTTTTGAATCGCGGGGATACCTCTGCTACACTACTTCTCTGAAGTCCAATACCAACGTAACCAATGGAGATGAAATAATGAGTTTTGTAGAAAGAATTCACAATCGGGCTCGCGTACGAAAAGGCAATCTTGTACTGCCCGAGGGTACCGAAGAGCGAACGATTGCCGCAGCCCGCCGACTCGTCGATGAGCAGCTCGCAGGAAGCGTAACACTGCTCGGTGACCCCGGAGCTGTGAAAGAAGCCGCCGGGAAAGCAGGTGTGGATCTATCCGGTATCACCGTAAAGGCGCCCGGCGAAGATGGTTTGCTCGATGACTACGCAAATGACTTCTTTGAACTGCGTAAGCATAAGGGTATTACCGAGGAGCAGGCTCGTGAGCAGATCGTTCAGCCACTCGCATGGGCAGCCATGATGACCCGTCGCGGCGACGCGGATGCGATGGTCGCGGGGGCTGAGAGCTCCACCGCCGATGTGCTTCGCCAGGGGTTCACCATTATCAAAACGCGACCCGGCGTGAAGTCTGCAAGCTCGTGCTTCGTTATGCAGCTCCCGGATACTACGAGAGGCGCCGACGGTGGACTTATTTTCGCCGACTGCGCAACAATACCTGACCCCGACGCAGAGCAGCTCGCCGAAATCGCGATTGCAGCAGCCGACAGCTGCCGAAGCTTCCTCGAGGCAGAGCCCGTCGTGGCACTGCTGAGCTTTTCGACCAAGGGTTCGGCCGAACATGAGTCTATCGATAAGGTTCGGGAAGCCCTCTCAATTGTCCGTGAACGGGCTCCGAAGCTGAAGGTAGACGGAGAACTGCAGGCCGACGCGGCACTTGTCGAGAACGTGGGAACGCGAAAGGCTCCGGACTCGAGTGTGGCCGGGCGCGCAAACGTACTCATTTTTCCGGATTTGAACGCCGGTAACATCGGATACAAGCTTGTCGAGCGACTGGCCGGCGCGGATGCGTACGGTCCCTTTCTGCAGGGCTTCGCTTATCCCATAAGCGACCTCAGCAGGGGCTGCTCGATCGACGACATCGTAAACACCTCCGCCGCGACCCTGTGTCAAAGCGAGTAATCGGCGGGCTTATGAACATCGCACTGGTTGGCTACGGCCGCATGGGACACGAAATCGAACAGGTTCTCATTTCCAGGGGACATAGCTGTTCGGTCCGCATTGACCCCGTGGCGACGAAGGCGGACGCGGCATCGCTGCGGGAAGCATTCGCCGGAGCGGAACGCGCGAAGCCGGATGCGGTAATAGAGTTCGCCTCGGCCGAAGGAGTTGTTGAAAACGCACAGTGGTATACCGGGCACGGAGTACCGGCCGTCGTGGGAACGACCGGTTGGGAAGACCGGCGCGAAGAAGTTCGAAGCATTGTCGAGCAGGCCGGAGGAGCATACCTTTGGGGCGCAAACTTCTCGGTCGGAGCAAACCTGTTTTTTGCCATAGTACAGGCAGCCGGTCGCCTGGTCGATCACTTCGAAGACTACGATTCCATGCTGTTCGAAACGCATCATCGCGGAAAGAAAGACAGTCCAAGCGGGACGGCACTCGAAGCTGCGCGGCGGCTTATTGCCGTGTCGAGTCGGAAACAGGATATTGTCACCGATGCTTTACAGCGCCGCATTGAACCGCAGGAACTGCATGTCGCTTCCTTACGTGGAGGCTCGGTTCCAGGGATACATCAGCTTTCGTTCGATTCACCATTTGACACGATAACGGTGTCACACTCGGCGCGCACGCGAGCGGGATTTGCGCTCGGTTCGGTCCTGGCCGCAGAGTGGCTTGCAGGTCGAAGCGGCTTCTTCTCGGTGGATGATTTTTTCGCCGAGCAGCTTGGTGCCGCAGGCAGCGAAGATTAGGGAGGTCAGTTCATGTTTGAAGGAGTCTATACGGCGCTCATAACGCCGTTTGCCGCCGACGGGTCCGTGGATGAGGATAGCCTGCGCGCACTTGTGGATGCGCAGATAGCCGGGGGTGTCGAAGGGCTTGTGCCGGTTGGGACCACGGGGGAAAGCCCCACAGTGACGCACGAAGAGAACATCCGCATTATTCAGATCGTGTGTGAACAGGCCGGCGGCCGTGTGCCCGTTATAGCAGGCACCGGCTCCAACAGCACCGCCGAAGCCATCGATATGACAAAAAGAGCGCGCGATGTCGGTGCGAACGCCACACTGCAGGTCTCGCCCTACTACAACAAGCCGAGTCAGGAAGGTTTGCGTCGGCATTTTACCGCGGTGGCCGAGGAGGGGGAACTGCCGGTTGTCATATACAACATTCCGGGGCGAACCGGGAAAAACATCGAAAATGACACCATGATTCAGCTCGCCGCCCATCCGAACATCGTCGGTGTTAAGGAAGCAAGCGGGAGCATGTCGCAGGTCATGGAGCTCATACACGCCAAACCGGATGACTTCTGCGTACTGGCCGGTGACGACAATCTCAGTTTCCCGATCACCATGCTCGGCGGAAGTGGTGTGATCTCGGTCGCAAGCAACATAATTCCGAACCGGATGTCATCGCTGATCGGGACCGCGCTTGCCGGCAACGCGAAGGAAGCCCGCGAGCAGTTTTACGTACTGCTGCCGTTGTTCCGATCAATGTTTCTCGATACCAATCCAATCCCGGTCAAGTACGCTATGGCATCGCTCGGCTACTGCCGGGAAGTCTATCGGTTACCGATGTGCGAGCTGAGCGACGACAACAAGCGAACAATCGACGGCGTCCTCGACATGCTGGGGCTCATCTGAGCATGCGGCTCACTTGAGCATACCGGGGCTCATCCGAGCATGCTGCTCACTTGAGCATACCAGGGCTCATCCGAGCATGCCGGGGCTCATCCGAGCATGCCGGGGCTCATC
>CAZMEV010000010.1:34507-46475 GCA_964565375.1 uncultured Spirochaetaceae bacterium | reverse complement strand
ATACCAGGGCTCATCCGAGCATGCCGGGGCTCATCCGAGCATGCCGGGGCTCATCCGAGCATGCCGGGGCTCATCGGAGTCCCTGCCCTGCCCGCGGAGGCGAAAAAAAGCAGAGCCCCTATCAGACATCGAGCCTGTCGGAAAAGGCCTTCGTGAGACTGCACATTTCTTCGATACTCAGGGAGGAAGGGCGGCGGGAGGGGTCGATGCCCGCTGCCCGGATTCGTGTATCTGTTTCGCTCCGGCTGCCGGTACAGAGCAAACGAAGATTATTCGAAAGCGTTTTTCGTGGCTGAGTAAAAGCACGGTTGGCGAGCGCAAGAACCTGTGTCCGATCCGGGCGGGCTGCCGCATCGTGAATACGTTCCAGTACGACTATTGCCGAGGTGACATTCGGTCTCGGATAAAAGCATCCACCGGGAATGTTTTTTACAAGACGCGCATTGTGCTCGAGCTGACAGAGAAGCGAGAAGGCGCCGAAATCCCTGCTGCCGGGCTCCGCAACCATGCGGTCGGCGACTTCCCTCTGAACGGTGCAAACAATGCGTTCTACAGGATCATAGCGGTTGAGTGCCGACCAGAGAATGGCACCCGCAGCGTTGTAGGGTAGATTCCCGAGTATCGCCTCGGGCTTCCCCCATTCTTCGATGGCAGCCGGAATCTTCCTGGCGGCATCACCCTCTACTATGTGAAGCTGTAGGCCTGCATGAGGCGCCCGGCCTGCATGAGGCGCCCGGCCTGCATGAGGCGCCCGGCCTGCATGAAGCTCCGAGCCCGATTCGCCTGCCCGAGTTTCACCGGCAGCATCCTGCTCTCCGGCCTCTTCTCGAGGAATACCGATTTCGGGAGCAAAGCGACGCCTGAGGTGTCGTACCATGCCATGATCTATTTCGAATGCAGTGACTGCTGCAGCTGCATCAAGCAGCCCTCGCGTCATCGCTCCGAGCCCCGGCCCGACTTCCCAGACACGCATTCCCGGCTCGATCTGGAGAAGCTCGATCAACAGTGCCCGGGCAGGAGCGTCAACAAGGAAGTTCTGTCCCCACCGTTTTCGCGCCGCAATCTCATGTTCGGCGAGATAGTCGCGGATAGCAGCCGGTGAATCATCCATTGAATCGAAAAAGTCTTTGTTCATGCTCGTCTCGCCGCCAGCGGCGCAGCTGCCAACGGTATCGCACCCGGGCGATCACGAGCAAGAGCGGAACCACACACAGAAACCCGACCATTCCCCCAGCGCTCGCAAGCGACGGTACTCTCCCTCCCGCACGTGCGATCTGCTCAAGCACTCCTGTCACTACGCTGAGCGCCGCGAGCCATGGCCCGGAGAACGGTCCTGACAGAAAAGCCAGGCCACCGAGTGCAATCACGAGTACCGCTATGGGGGTCAGAAGAACGGACACGAGAATCCCCGCCGGGTGCATTACGCCGAACACCGAGAATACCAGCGGCGCAGTGCTTGTCTGGGCTGCGAGCCCGGCGGCAATACCGGCTCGAAATGTCTTCGGCAGCCACGCCGGCAGAAGAGCATGCACACCCGCGGCAAGCAGAACCAACCCGGACAGCGAGAGAAAACTCAGTCCGAATGCCAGTGAAGTCAGATCTTTCGGCAGCAGAAGCGAATGTACAAGAAAGCTCAAGGCAAGAACGATTCGCAAATGCACAATGCCGTCCCGCGCGCGAACCGCAGTACCGATACAAAGCATGACCACGGCCCGAACCAGTGACGGGCGAAGACCGGCGAAGCCGAGGTATACCAGGGCGAACACACAGGCGGTGACACGGGCAACCGGGGGTGACATCAACCTTTTCGAAAGCAGAAAGACGCTACCGGCCAGTATACCCAGATGCATTCCCGAGAGGGCCAGTATGTGGGCGGCGCCTGCATCCCGCATGAGTCGCTCGGTACGATGGGGAAGATCGATCCGGTCGCCCGCGAACAGGGCAGCGAAGACTCCTCGAGTTTCCAGGGGCCAGTGCGATATTCGGCTTCGAAACGCGCGGGTAAGCACGGTCCGGGCTGTCCGGTGGAAGCCGGAAAGTCCTGCGGAGTCCGTGTGATCGGCAACGGCAATCGACTCGTTCCGGCGATCTATGCGCACGAACACCACGTCTTCGCCGCTTCGCAGACTTCCGGACACATGAAAGGGTGTGCCCGCAAGCAGCGGTGGAAGCCGGCTGTCGCGAACGAACGCACGGGCGTTCGCCGAAGCGCATACATCCTGCCTGCAGATCCAGTACACGCGCGCCCACACCTGAAACTCGCCGGTTGGCGCACGTCTGGCGTCATCCTCGGCGCGTAGTGCGAGTTGTACCGTGGGCGCCTCTCCGGTGCGTTGCACCTGCTCGATCCCGAATTCGGGCCCGGCTTCATGGCTTCGCACGCGGGCAGATGCGACTGCTCCGATGAGAATGCCGCAGAGGATAACTCCGGCAATGACGGCGTGAGCACGGCGCTGTTTCCGTGCGATGCCCTGAGATATAACTGCCACGGCAATACAAATCCCGACCGCCACCGAAAGCATGTCGAGCGCCTCGGGCAGCTGCCGCAACCCATAAAAGGCAGCCGCTGCGATCAACGCACACCACTCCGCCGGTGAAAGCCTCGCGGATACCCGTATTCGAGCCATTTCATTAAAGAATTACGCGATGTGATGCCGTTATGATTCGTGTAATGGGCTGAAAATTTCGCCGGAGCCGGGAATCAGAGGTTCATGAGGCAGCATGTTCAGCGTTCGGCGGACCGGACGACTCTGCGTCCGTCTCCTGCTGTGCGCTATGAGTCTGCTGTGAACGATCAGATGTTTCGCTGCTTCCACCTGTTTGTCCCGCACGAGTTGGCGCAGCACCTCTGGTATTACCACGGTACTTGGGATCACGCGTTTCATCACGGAAAATGTTATACACATAGGTGAGTATGGTATTCCGGATTTGCCGGCTCGGTGGTCTCGCCTCGATGTGAAGAACACTCACATTCTGCTTCTGCTTGTAGGAAACACCTTTGACGGTCCCACTCAGTACCACGTCACGGTCGTTTACTCTGGTCTGAATCTTGACGGGAAGGCCCGGTTTCGCCTTGCCACCGACCATAATGGCTGCGCCGTCCTCGGAAATATCCACCATTCGGCCGCGATACCCGCCGGCCTTCTCTACGGTTTCGTTTGCCTGGTCAATGCTGCGAAGAGGAAACAGCCGTCCTTCAGTCTTGAGTTCAGCCCGAACGGACTTCCTCTTCTGGGTCCGCACGATCTGGTCGGCATGCTGAATGTGCAGGATCGGATATTTGCGGTCAAGGTAATCACCGACTACTTTGCTTTCAAAGTAGTAGCCGGCGTCCTCCTTCCGCCAGAAATAGACGCTTATCCTCTGCCCCTGCCAGGTATAGCCGGGCGGTAGTTTGGGGCCTTCCGGATAGCTGATCGCAAGGTATTTGCGCATGTTCTCCACGACACGTGAGGAAAACGCACCGCTCGCGCCCGCGAATGTGATCTTAATCGGCTGCCCCTTGTTTACGTTCCTTGTTGACCGTAATCCGAGGCGATACTTGGGCTGGCTGAACTCCACCCGCTTTCGATAGTCGTAGAGCTTCGACAGGAAATCGGCGGCATGCTCGCTGTCCTCTTCACCGCGAGACCGGAACCGCACGATCGTCGACCGTATACAGCGGTCGAGGGTCCGTTCCGACCAGAACAATGAGGTCGGATTCTTCAAATTGTTTTCGACAGCAACACGCCGCAGCAGATTCACCTCGCGAAATGAAAACCCGCTTTCTTTCCCTTTCACGAAGAACGGCACCCACGGAAAACTGAACCCGCCGAGACGCCTGAAGAGGAGGTATATAACCAGAAGCGCTACTGCGGAAATTATGAGAAAGAGGTTCATACTGTGTCACCGGCCTCAATCAACTTTTTTCATTCCAAAAGATAAATCGTTGCCCCTAAGTATAGGTAGTCCATGTCCTGCTGTAAAGTGAACAGCCGGGGCAATACGCCGTAAGCCTTCAAAGGACTGCTCATATGTCAATAGTGTCGACAGTAATCGTGTATTGACCTGCGTACAAAGCACACACTACGGTTCCGGTTGGAATGGAAAGCTACACTCTGCGACGCCGCCTTACAATGGCAGGCTTGACGATCGGTATTCTTGCCGCTCTTGTTGTCGTTATTGAACACAGCAGACGGGCAGCGGCGGAACCGGATATTGCCATCGAAGAGGCGCTTGCCACGATGGGCGTCACCCCGGGCTCGGGGCAGGCAGCAGGGTTCGAACTTGAATCGCTCGACGGAACCACACGAACGCTCTCCGACTACGACGGAGACGTGGTGTTTCTCAACTTCTGGGCAACCTGGTGTGCTCCGTGCGTGGAGGAAATGCCGGCGATGCAGGTTCTCGCCGACGAGTTCAGAGATGAACGGTTCGAGGTCGTCGCGGTCAATGTCCGGGAAGATGCCGAAGAGGTCGCTGGATTCGTCGAGATGCTGGAGCTGGATTATACAATTCTTCTTGACCCCGATGGTCAGGCAACCAGTGATTTCAACGTACGTGGCTATCCGACAACCGTTATTATCGGGCGCGATGGTACAGTGATAGGCACAAGACTCGGTTACCACGAATGGGATAAGCCGGAAACACTGGAGGCTTTCGCCGCATTGCTCGAGCAGGTGTAATCGCAGTACATGGAAAACATCAATATATTTATCGCATTTGCAGCCGGCCTTTTGAGCTTCCTCAGCCCATGTGTTCTTCCGCTCGTGCCTTCATACGTCTCCTATGTAACCGGGGTAAGCCTCGGGGACCTTAATGATAGCTCGCTACCCCGTCGGAACGATGTTGTTGCAAGAACGGTTATGTTCGTGCTCGGCTTTTCACTGGTTTTCGTGGCCCTTGGTATCATTTTCAGCGGATCGGTGGTACTCGTCGGCGGACTTGCTTCCTGGGTAAACATGATGGCAGGCACTGTTGTGATAATTCTCGGTCTGAACGTGATGTTCGATTTCGCGTCGTTTCTCAACAGGGAACGCCGCGTGCACCTGCGCAACCGTCCAAAGGGGTATCTGGGCTCGGCAGCAGTGGGCATGGCCTTCGGAGCGGGCTGGACCCCGTGCATCGGGCCGGTACTCGCCGGCATTCTCTTCATGGCAGGTACCGGTGGAGGCGTAGCCGAGGGAGCGTTACTGCTTTTCTCCTATTCGCTCGGCCTCGGGCTGCCCTTTCTCATGGCAAGTATATTCTTTGCCCCTACCCTTCGCTATCTCGACCGGATTAAGCCCTGGCTCGGAACGGTAAAGCTCGGGACCGGGCTGCTTCTGGTAGGGATCGGTGTGCTTGTGGCGACGGGTCAGCTTCAGAATCTTCAGGCAACGCTGTATCGCGCCGCAGGGAGTATCGAACGCTGGGCCGACCGCTTTCCCCGGGCTGCATACTGGCTTCCCGGCATCCTGGCGATTGCTCTGGCCGGACTGCCGCTCACACGGGGAAATGGACTGCGCTCACGCTGGAAGCTCGGATGGGGAATTGTGTTCGGTTCGTTCGCGGTGCTGCATTTCGCAGATATCCTGCCGCTTACGAGGGCGCTCGCGCTGTGGTTCACGTACGACGGAATTTAGCATATCCTTTCGGGCTGATATGACTAATGAAATACACGGGCTCCTGCCCCATCGTTCGCCATTTCTCTTCGTGGATGAAATCGAGGAGGCTACCGAAGAAAAGGTCGTCGGCAGCCATACATTTGACCCGGAAGAGTTCTTCTTCCCCGGACACTTTCCCGATTATCCGGTTGTGCCGGGCGTGATTCTCGTGGAAACCATGGCACAATGCGGCGGCGCAGGGGTACGAAAACTCGGGGTACTCGGCGATAAACTGTTTTTTCTCGCCAGCATTGAGAAGGCCAAATTCCGACGTCAGGTTCGCCCGGGGGAAACCGTCCGTATTGAGATCACAAACCTGCGCACAAGCTCACGCGTGCTGAAACAGGAAGGAAGGTGCCTCGTCGGCGAGGATGTTGCCGCGGAGGCTACGTGGATGTGCGTCGTCGGCGATGCACCGGCATAAGGTTCACAGGAAAACCGCACCGTGACCATTGTCTCCTGTATCCGATCGGCGGCTGTCGCCGGACCAGAAACCGATGCATTCCTCACTCGCCCGGCTCGCAGGGAAGTTGCGCGAAAGAGCTATGGGCAGCTGCTCACCGACATTGTTGAAACAGCGGCAGGTCTGCGGCTTCTCAACGTAGGCCATGGCACACACGTCGGTATAGTAAGCGACAATCGTCCGGAATGGATGCAGTGTGACCTTGCTGTTATCGGGCTCGGAGCGGTGGACGTTCCGATGGGCGCCGACATAACCAATGCCGAGATCGGCATTCTGCTGAATCACGCAGAGTGCCCCGTGATCATATGCGAAACGTGGGAACTTGCTTCGCGAGTGCTCTCCGCCAACTCGAGGCATACGTCTCTTTCGCAGATCGTGGTGATTGAAGCTGAACCGGAAGCCGGCGACAGCGATAGCGATAACGACGAACGGCAGAAGCAAGACGAGCAGAACATCCATGGCCTCCGCGAACAGGCCTCGGAAACGGCGCGGTCACAGCAAGTCGGCATTTGCAGCCTGTCGCAGCTTCTCGCGCGGGCGGCGGCCGAAGAGACGATATCACGCAATAAACTTGAGGAACTGCTGGCCGCGGGAGATGAAGACGACCCGGTAACCATCCTGTATACGTCCGGAACCACGGGTGTGCCGAAAGGGGTTGTTCTGACTCACCGCTCGTTCCTGTTCCAGATTGAACGGGTTCCCAACCGCCTGCCGGTGGAGCGAGGCCAGATATTCATGAGCGCCCTTCCGATCTGGCAGAGCTTCGAGCGCGCCGCAGAATATATCGTGCTCGCGTGCGGGGGCACCCTTGCCTACTCGAAACCAATGCTTCGGGCGCTGTTTTCAGACCTCAGGGCATATTCCCCCCACTATGCGACCGGCGTACCCAGGCTCTGGGAAGGGTTACAGCGCTCATATCAGACCGAACTCGTCAGTCGGACTCTGAGAACATGGACGCTTTTCGCGGATAAGTGGGCGCGCGCCCGTGATCGGGTGCTCGGCCGCCGGCCAGTCTGGAGTACGAACTCCGACATCCTGTATCGCATGATGCTCTTGCCCTATGCTGTCAGCGTTTGTATACCGGGGCTGGTCGGTCGCTACCTTGCATACCGCAAGCTTCGAGCGCGGTTCGGACCTAACTTTATTGCCGGAATTTCGGGAGGGGGCGCGCTCCCGGCACATACCGGACGGTTTTACCGCGCCGCCGGCATAAACCTGCTCGAAGGCTACGGGTTAACCGAGGCCGGTCCGATCCTTGCGATCCGCGACTATTTCCACCAGGTAACAGGGACAGTCGGAACGCTGCTGCCGGATATTGAATCGAGAATTATCGACGAACACGGGAGAGAGGTCGCCGTTGGAGAACACGGAGTACTGCATGTTCGCGGCGCTTCAGTGATGAACGGATATTACCGGAATCCCGAACTGACCGATGCAGTAATTGAGTCCGGCTGGCTCGACACCGGTGATATCGTAGCAAGGGCCCGTGGCGGCGAGCTCGCCATTATCGGGCGTGCTAAAGACACCATTATTCTGCTTGGAGGAGAAAACGTTGAACCTGAGCCGATCGAGGAACATCTGCGTCGCTCCCCGCTTATCGAAGATGTTATGGTTGTCGGACAGGATAAACGCTATCTCGCAGCCCTCGTCGTCGTCGATCCCGGCGAAGCAGGCCGATTTCTTAAGGAGCATGGTGAGACCGACGTTTACGAGCAATCGGACACAATCACGCCCAGTCGTGCCAGACTCGCCGAGTCATCACTGTTGTACAATCGGGTACGGCAGGACATCGCCGACTGTGTGAGTGCCGGCAGCGGCTACCGGCTGCATGAGCAGATCTACCGGTTCACTCTCATTCCGCGGGCGTTCCGCGAGCCCGATGAACTGACACATACCCGCAAAAAGCGTCGTCGCACAATCGAAGAGAACTTCAAGCAGACCATACGCGAAATGTACGCATAAACCGGCTCAACTACCCTCGAATTATCGAGAGGAACGTACTCTCGTCGACGATCTCGACTCCGAGTTCACGAGCTTTCTCCAGCTTACTCCCGGCGTTATCCCCGGCGAGTAGATGGGTTGTTTTTCCACTGACATCCGAGGAGACTCTCCCGCCAAGTCGTTTAATGTGCTCGGCAGCGCGCGACCGTGGTTTGAACTGTTCGAAGCTTCCTGTAACGCACCAGACCTGGCCTGATAGCGGTTTGGGATCGTCATTCGCTGTGGATTCAGCCTCCTCGGAAAACTGAAGGCCGTGTGCCCGCAGCCGCTCAACGAGCGAGCGAAGCGAGGGGCGCGAGAACTCCTCGAGTATAACCTCGGCGGTACGCTCGCCTATCCCGTCGATTGCAACAAGTGGCGACGAGTCGCCTGCATCGGCGAGCGCGAACAGGTCATCGATAGAGTGGTAACCGGCGTCGCACAGAAGCTCCACCACTTTCGGACCAACTTCCGGAATCCCGAGACTGGCAAGGACGGTGCGATAGGGACGAGTCTTGCTGTCCTCAATCGAACGCTTAAGCGCTTCGATTTTCCTGTCACCGAACCCTTGAAAACTCGCGAGCTTCTCGAAATCGATCTCGTAAATATCGGCCACATCGCGCACCATATCCTCGGTGATGAGGAGCGAGAGTGTTTCGTTTCCCAGAGAGTCGATGTCCATCTGCGACCGCGAGACAAAGAAGTACAGTTGTCCCCGCTTTCTCGCCGGGCACTCATAGTTCACGCAGAAGTGATGTGCTCCGTACGTCTTGAGAGGATTCTCGCAGCTCGGACATGTATCAGGGAGTTTCCATACACCGGCACGTTCTGGATTCTGTTCTATGACACGTTCAACAGCCGGAATCACGTCCCCGCGCCGGCTTACCGCCACATTGTCACCGATCCCTATTTCAAGCGCATTAATATAGGCCTGATTGTGCAGCGTCACGTTACTGACGGTGGTACCTCCGATCGAAACCGGCTCGACGCGGGCGACCGGCGTAACCCGACCGGTACGCCCCACCTGAACGTCTATACGGCGCACGGTGGTAATACCTTCCGGAGACTCGAACTTGTATGCGATAGCCCAGCGGGGATGATGGCCTGTATACCCGAGAAGTTCCCGCTGTTCGAGAGAGTCGAGTTTGAGAACCAGCCCGTCGATTTCGTAATCCTTTAACTCCCGCCGGCGAGTTTCGGTTTCGATGAACGCTCGTAATTCGGCGTAGTCACCGATTGTTGCCTCCGGGAAACGCTCGGCTTCTGCTGCAATCTCCGCGGTATCGTTGCTGAAAATCCCGAATGCAGGGTTCAGCCGGAACCCTATCTTCCGCAGACGCTGGAGTATTTCCCGATGTGTCGAAAGGCTTTCAGCTTCAAAGTACCCCTCATACGCGAAAAACCGCAGCGGCACCGCAGCGGTTTCAGACGACTTCGCGCGCCGAAGCGATCCGGCAGCAAGGTTCCGTGGATTCGCGTACGCCGTTTCGCTTTGTGAGTTCATACGCTTGAACTCCGAGAGCGGGAGGAAAATCTCACCTCGCACCACAACATCCACTGTTTCCCGAAGGCGCAGCGGCACTCCGCGGATTGTGCGAACGTTAGCGGTTACGTCGTTGCCAACACGCCCGTTTCCCCGGGTTACCGCCTGTTTCAGCGAACCGCCCCGGTAGTAAAGCACGATACTTATTCCGTCGAGTTTCTCCTCGGCGACAATAACGGGACTCGATGAGCCGCCCGTCTCGCTCAAGCGGTTCGCCGAGGCAGCACTTCCGGTAGTGCGTGTAATCCAGGTGAGCAGCTCGTCGTAACTGTAGGCTTTATCAAGGCTGAGAACGGGAACGCTGTGTTCGACCTCGGGAAAATCCCGCGACAAATCCGAGCCGACCCGCTGAGTCGGGGAATCTTCGGACTGGAATTCCGGATGTTGCTGCTCAAGCGCACGAAGTCGTTCAAACAGCCCGTCGAACTCCTGATCGGAGATCTCCGGCTGCCCGAGAACGTAGTAACAGTACTCGTGCCGCCGGATTTGTTCGCGAAGTTCCTCTATTTCGGTTCTGACGTCTATGACTGTCCTCCGTGCCGCACGAATGCGTCGCGGAAGCCCAGGCTGCGCAAATCAATCAGTAATGCGCCACGCTCGTCACGATTAACCGGGCCGACGAGAATCCTGAAGAGCCGTTCTTCGCCCTCGCCATGTTCGGTCACTGCAAGCGGGTACCGTTGTTCAAGCGAACGAACGGTTCGAACCGCGGCTTCGACGCTGCGATGTGCGGATACCTGCAGATAGTACGAATCAGCGGAAAGCTCGTCTACCACAGGAAGCTCACCGGTGCCAGGCTCATCCTCCGGTTCAGCAATCGGTTCCCGCTCCTCATGCTCAGGGTCTTCTTCGGCGACCTCAGGATCTTCCGGGTCTTCAACGTCCACGTCTTCCTCCTCGGGGGGACCAAGGAGATCCTCAAGCACCCGTTGTGGATCCGCTCTCGGCGCTTCGCGGAGCTCCTCTTCAGGTTCCTGAGGAAGGTCTTCCGGTTCGTCAGTTTCGATTTCCGGTTCCCCGGGCTGGGTATCCGCGATGTCCCGCTCCGGCATCGGTGCGGTTTCCGCGGCTTCATCGATATCGCGGGGGTCGCGCATTTCGGGTAGCTCCGGCGAACGACGTTCGCGCGGTTCCTCGACTATGTCCTCTTCAACGTCTTCTTCAAGGGTGACATCCGGGCGCAGTCGATCGGTTGAAATCGCCGGACCACGTATTTCACTCGGACGCGGCTCGGTCGATGCTACGATCTCGCGGTCCTCATCGATATCGTGCTCGGCGGGCTCAGGTAGTTCGTCCGGCTCGACCTCAGCGGGATCAAGCTCAGACATTTCGTGCGGTATTTCCGTAACCGTCGACCGTCTGGCCCTCGCCTGAGGATTAATATCCGGGTCCTGAGAGAGGGCCTGTTCGTCTTCGTCAGTCAGATCGGATATTCCCGGGACCGACACAGCGGTCATTCGCACAGGTATACGCTCATCTTTCGAGATTCCGAGCGTTTCAGCGAGAGCCGGGCTTACACGTGCGAGTACCCCGGGACGGGTCAACCGACGGGTAACGGTAGCCTCAGCCCGTTCGCCGGTTTCGAGGTTAATGATCTCTACAACGGTGTTTCGTGAAACGGCGTTGGAGGCAAGATATGCTCCTTCGCCGGGGAATGCACCTTCCTCTGCAGCTTCCGCGCGCCCTTCCCAACCGGTCGCTCCAGCGGCAAGCGGAAGCCCAAGGAAAAAGACAATACCAGCGAGCATTATTCGTTGTATCGATGGAAGTCGAATCTTCATCGCGACGAATGCTCTCCCTTATAGCTCTTCGAGGAACTGTGCTCCGACCTCGGAACCAACGCGGCGCGCTGCCTCGTCGGGGGACTCGTCCGAACCTGGTTCGAGAAGCTCGGATTCCACACTGCGTTCAAGATACAACGCATCGGCGGAAACATCTACCGTGCGGTATTCGACGTGCTCAAGTGAAAACGACTCGTTGGCCCGATCCACGGTAAGATCGACAGCCATTACCCAGTCGGCGCCTTCATCCGCGCCGCCGGCGACTGCCTCATCCATATCAAGGCGAACGAAGCGATCAACGGTGTTGAATACGATGTGACCTCCTTCGAACATTTCGAACATGATTCCGTCTTCAACCGCGGAAATAAGCTGCATCGCGTCGTCGTTATCCGTGTATTCTTCAGGGATATCCGCGTACAGGTGCACCATAATGGTATCTGCGAAAAGCGGCGCAGCGGCGAAAATGGCAAGCAGCGCAGCACATATGAATCCACGTCTCATACTTCGATATGTCGGCATATCGGCGATCGTCCTTGATCGCCAGGCGATCGTCCTTGATCGCCGGGTATCGGGATTT
>CAZMEV010000010.1:8846-34407 GCA_964565375.1 uncultured Spirochaetaceae bacterium | reverse complement strand
GGCGATCGTCCTTGATCGCCAGGCGATCGTCCTTGATCGCCGGGTATCGGGATTTGAGTTGAATGCGGCTTCTCGCACGTGCTACTGTTCGCAGCGTAACGCGCAAGAAGTTCTCATGGATACATATGTAATTCAGGTATTGACCGGGGATGAAGATAGAGTCAGACGGCTCGCACGTCCGGCTCTCAAAGAGAGTGGCTCCGAGATTCTCTGGCCGAGACGCTCTTTAAATATTCGCCGCCGCGGTAAGATAGTCCATTCGGTGGCTCCGGTCTTTCCGGGGTACGTCATTCTACAGACGCCGGAACTCACGCAGGAACTGGCACTTGCGGTGCGGCGCACTCCCGGAGTTATAAGATTCCTCCGGAACAATGACGACATTCGGCGGGTTGAAGGGCAGGAACTTGCGATGATCCGCCATCTGCTCGGATTCGGGGAAATTGCCTCGCAGTCACGCGTGAGGTTCGACGAGAACTCCCGGATCGTCGTAGTCGACGGCCCGCTGTCGGGACTTGAGGGAAGAATCGTAAAGGTCGACAAAAGAAAAGGACGGGCAAAGGTAAAACTCGACCTGTATGACGAGAGCTTTCTTATCGATTTCGGGTTTACCGTGATCGCTCCATCGTCATCATGAGGTACGCCGTTTCAGGAGTGCGTTGTCAGTGAAGGGTAAACGAATTCCGAGAGTGTATATTGTCGGAGCAGGGTTCGCCGGTGTTTCTCTGGCAATTGAACTCAAAAAGAAAGAGGTGCTCGGCGAGGTTGTCGCGTTTCTCGACGATGACCCGGGAAAGATCGGCCGGAAAATCGAAGGAATACCGGTTCTCGGGCCGATTGAGTCTGTAATTCCGCTTCTCGACAAACACGCAAGCGACGAGGCGCTTATTGCGCTTCCGAGCGCGGAGCATGAGCGACTGGTGGAAGTCTACCGCCTGCTCGAGGAGGCGGATTTCGCCCGTATCCGCATCCTGCCGACGCTGTCGCAGGTCATCGACGGCGGAGCGCATTTTATTCAGACACGCGAAATTGATCCGCAGGATCTGCTCGGACGGACGCCGGTTCCCATCGATCTTCGAAAAAGTCTTTCCTACCTCCGCGGAAAACGCGTGCTTGTTACCGGTGCAGGAGGCAGTATCGGAAGCGAGCTGTGCCGGCAACTTCTTTCAGGCGGGGCGGACCGGCTGTATCTGTTCGGGCACGGCGAAAACTCGATCTACGAAATCGACCGGGAACTGCGCCTTCTTCAGGAGGAAGGCGTCGGCGAAAAAGCTACTATCGTTCCGGTAATCGGCGAGATCCAGGACGCCGATTACATGCGCTACATTCTTCGCCGTCTCAGGGCCGACGTAGTCCTGCATACGGCCGCCTATAAACACGTTCCTTTGATGGAAGCTAATCCGGTTGCAGCGATCGCAAATAATGTGTTCGGTACCAGGAACCTGGTAACCGCCGCGAAGGAAGCGGGAGTCGAGCGCTTCGTATTCATATCCACCGATAAGGTGGTTTCACCGGTGGGCGTGTACGGCGCAAGCAAACGCATCGCCGAAGAAATCGTACTTCAGGCGTCGGCGCCTCATGCCGCCGACACTTCCTCAAATGCCACCAGCACTTCCGCAAACGGCACCTTCATGGTTGTTCGCTTCGGCAATGTGCTCTCAAGCCGTGGGAGCATTGTTCCGCTGTTTCAGAAACAGATCGCCCGTGGTGGCCCCGTGACGGTAACGCACCCGGAGGTTTCACGCTATTACATGACCATTCCGGAAGCATCGAGTCTCGTACTGCAGGCGGGAGGAGTCGGTAGCGCGGGAACGTTGTATGTACTCGATATGGGTGAACCGCTGCCCATCCGCGAGATGGCCGAACAGCTCATTACCTTCTCCGGATTCACGCCGTACGAAGATATCGATATTTCGTTTGTCGGCCTGCGACCTGGTGAGAAGCTGTGCGAACAGCTTGTCGCCGACTACGAGCGGGTTGAACCAAGCGAATACGACCGGATCAGTCGCATTGAGCGAAAGCCCTGGTCCGATGATCGCCTCACAGAGCTGCTGTCCCGGTTGCGACCGGTCTGCTACTTCGACGAGTCCCGGCCTGATGACTACCGGGCAAGAAGACGACTTCGCGAGATTATTCACGAGTACATTCCAAGCGTACCGGTACCCGACGATGAACCAGAGTACTAAGCGAGCTGTATCAACTCCAATACCATTTGCCCGCCCTTCCATCACCAGCGCGGAGAAGGAGGCGGTAAACCGAGTGCTCGACAGCGGATGGCTGACGACAGGGGAGGAGGCGGCCCGGTTCGAGGAGGAGTTTGCTCATGCCACAGGCGCGCGTCACGCGATAGCATGCACCAGTGCAACCGCGGGCCTGCACCTCGCCCTGGAGGCCGCCGGCGTCGACAGGGGCGACCGCGTTGCGGTTACCCCATATACGTTCGCTGCAACCGCGGAGGTAATTCGATATCTCGACGCCGACCCGGTCTTTGTCGATATTCAGACCGATTCGCCGAATATGGATCCGGTGGCACTTGAGCGTGTACTCGACCTGGCAAAGCGTGACGGTGGAGGACGCGTATCGGCGGTCATTCCTGTACACATGGGAGGGCTGCCCTGCGACATGCCGGCCATACGCGCAGTGGCCGGGGCAATGGGAGCTGCGGTTCTAGAGGACGCGGCACACGCATTTCCTGCGGCGTACGAAGAAGAACGCGATAATTCTCCCAAGGATGAAAACACCGCCCACGCTCCGGCTGCCCCGGGTTCGACGATGATTCCGGTGGGCTCACGCGGTACAGCCGTATTTTCCTTCTACGCGAACAAGCCGCTTACAACCGGAGAAGGAGGAATGATCACAACCGACAACGAGCAGCTCGCCTCGAGAATCAGGCTCATGCGACTGCACGGCATTGACCGTCCGGTGTGGAACCGATATCGCACGCCGGGACACACATGGGAATACGACATTATCGCCGCGGGCTACAAGTACAACATGCCGGATATTCTCGCCGCGCTCGGCCGTGTGCAGCTGTCGCGCAGCCGGGAGCTGCATGAATCCCGCCGCATGCATGCACATGCGTATATAGACGGGTTTCAACGAATTGCGGCCAAACAGATAGAACAGGGTAAGCTGACCATACCCACTCGCCGCCGCGGGCACGCCTGGCATCTTTTCACCGTGCAGGTCGCCGCTGAGTGCCGCGACCGGATTATCGCTGAACTTGCTGAGCGGGAAATCGGAACGAGCGTTCACTATAAGCCGCTTCACATGATGAGCTACTATCACGACCGGTACGGGCTCACGGAGGGGGATTTCCCGAATGCAGCCGATCGCTTTCGGAAAAGCATCAGCCTCCCATTATACCCCGACCTGCATGGCGACGAACGGCAGTTTGTTATAGAGTCGGTGACAGCGGCAGTCGGCAGCTGCTGACAATACGTTACGAGGGTACGAACTACACATGCCTAGCGCACGCCATATCCGGGCACTTCTTCGAAACAGGCAATTGCCTACCGCCGACATACGGGCAAACCGCATGCTTTCAGTGGTGACGGTGCGCTCTGAGAAGGCTCATGCCCGAATTATCCGCATACGACCTCCGGAACTGCCGGAGGGCGTCTTTTTCATCGACGCGAGCGCTCTGTCGGCCCGGGCCGGACTTCGCTTCGGCGGTGATACCATGCCGATCCTCGCCTCCGAAATCGTCCGCTACGTCGGAGAACCGATCGGTCTCCTCGCAGGCCCGGATCGCGAGGCACTTCTTTCGCTTCGCGAAGATGTTCGCGTGATTTATGAGGAGTTCGCCCCTCAGTTTTCTATTACCGAAAGTGCGGAAATGCAACCATATCGGGAGCTTACCAAGGATGCCGGCAACGTCGATGAAACGTTCGCCGCGGCGGACAATGTTACTGAACGCAACATACGCACCGGCGTCCAGGAACACTTCTACCCCGACCCGCATGCCGCCTATGCACGTCTGCGGGAGGACGGGAGGATGGAGGTCGTCTGCGCCACGCAGTGGCCGCATCACGTCCGGCACACGGTGGCCGAGAGCACGGGCATGGCCCAGGCGAATATCAAAGTGTATGCGGTTGAGCCGGCTCAGTCCCTGGAAGGCAAAGTATGGTACCCGTCGCTCGTCGCTTCGCATGCGGCAATGGCCTCACGCGCAACCGGTGCGCCGTGTCTGCTTGTGTACGACCGCAGTGAAGATCTGCTCGTCTCACCGAAACGGCCGGCTATGTACATGCGCTACCGCGCCGCGCTCGATACGGAGGGAAACACACTGGCATTCGATGCCTCGATACGGTATGACACCGGTGCGTATCCGGTTATGACCGAAGAGACAATGCGCAGGCTTCTGGTGTCGGCACTGGGACTGTACACGTCGAGAACTGCAAGGGTACATGTTGCCGCCTACCGTACGAACTCCGTGCCTGCGGCTCCAACCGTTGCCGTGGATGCTCCGGCATGGCACGCGGCAGAGCTTCTCGCCGGCGCCGTCATTCGAAAGACACTCAGTGACCCACTGGAATGGAAGCTTCGCCACATTATTACCACGGAATCGGGAAACCATGTGGGCGAACGCCCCCCGGGCGAGGTCCCAGCGTCGGCATTAATGGAAGCGGCAACAGCCGAAAGCGATTTTCACCGCAAATTCGCTGCATTCGAGTTGCAGCGGCGCAACCGCGACACAATCCTCGGCAAGAGTGAGCCAGCCCGTGGTGTCGGTCTCGCCTTCGGCAGTCAGGGTACCGGTTTCAGCGGACGCGGGGAAGAACGGGTACCGAGCATGGTGCGCATAGAGCTGGATGAAGAAGGCAATGCCTGGCTGTATAACTCATGCCGGTCAGCCTCGGCTGCACTGCAGGCATTGTGGCGTAAGAGAATCGCAGAGGCACTCGGACTGGATATCGACTCGGTGCGACTTGCTTCCTGCGATACGGATACTGTGCCCGACAGCGGCCCTTCCATGTTCTCGAGAGCGGTCGGACAGCAGACACGGCTTATAGAACAGGCTCTCGCTGCGGTGAACGGCAAACGGTTTCAACAGCCCCTTCCGATTACGGCAAGCCGCGCCTACCGGAGGCCGCGCAGCCAGTCGTGGGATCCGGAAGCTCAGGAAGGAAGACCGTACTCGCGGCGCAGCTTTGCCGCCGCCGTCGTCGAGGTGGAGGTCGACCCCATCGCGCTTGAGCCGAAGGTCCGCGGCATGTGGATCGCGGTTGAAGGAGGGGTAATCCTCGATGAGCCGGCTGCGCTGCAGACAATGCGATCCACATGCAATCACGCCCTGACATGGGCAGCAAGGCAGCCTATGAGCGCGGGCGGACTTTCCCGCCCGCTCGACGGCGCTTCGGGGTTCAATCCGCCGTTCAAGCATGAGCCACCACTCTGGGTGCGGTTTCTTGATGGATCAGCGCGAACCGGGGGGCATGCCTGTGGAATCGGAGATCTGCCGTATACATGCATACCTGCTGCTTTTACACAGGCAATTGAACAGGCGACAGGAACTCTGTCCACGCCATTGCCGGCGCGGCCATCTTCAATCTATCAGATGCTGGAGCAATCATGATGCGTGTGCGATTCACGTTGAACGGCAAGGACATGCAGGTTGAATGTGACCCCGATGAACGGCTCACTGCAGTACTTCGCGAGCAGTGTGACATACGTTCGGCGCGCATCGACTGCGCCACCGGAAGGTGTGGGGCCTGCCTGGTCCTGTTCGAAGGACGCATGGTCAGCAGCTGCATGGTACCCATGTTCCGGGTCGTCTCTTCGGATGTCGTTACCGTGGAAGGACTCTACGGAACGCAGGACCTCGTGGACATTGAACGCGGTTTTAGCAAGGCAGGGTTCGAACCATGTCAGTACTGTGCGTCGGTAAAAACGCTGCTCACGCACGCAATTATAAGTGAAACTACGCAACCGAGAAGCGAGGAGATGGCTGTCCAGTCGCAGGCGGTCCGCTGTCGATGCACATCGTATCGCCATTTCGCGGAGGCGGTCCAAATGTCGGCGGACTTTCGCAGACAACACGGCCGGAGATAACATGCGGGTCTATATCCCGAAAACAGTAGGAGAACTGACTCAGTTGCTGAGGCGTCACGAAGACGCCCGCATTTATTCCGGTGGAACAGCTATGCTCGACACCAGCCGGCGTCGCAACCTCGGTATGCCGGAGACAATTGTTGTCCTCTACGATGTCGAAGACCTGCGAAGGATCGCAAGAACCGATCAGCACCTCGATATCGGTGCGAATGCGACAATCCGTGCAATAAGCAGAGTGGGACACAACGTCGTACCACCGATCCTCACCGAAACGCTTCCACACATAGTTCCGCCGGGCCTGCGAAATCTGGCAACGCTGACCGGAAACATTTGTGTTCCCGGAAAAACAATGACATCGGTGCCAACCCTCATGGCTTTAAGCGCATCGGTGGAGTTGCGAAGGTCAGGCGGAAGCCGGTGGGTACCGGTTTCCCGATTCCACGGCGGAGAGCACGGACCGGATATTCGCCCCGGGGAAGTAGTAACGCGGCTGCGCATTCCCCTCGAACGCTACGATGCTCAGACGTTCCGCAAAACTGAGGATACGCGCCTTATTCTCGCTGCAGTTGCGCGCGGCAGCAAAAGCTCTATCGACGAAGTCCGTATTGTTATCGGCTCTACCAGTCACTCGGTTATGCGCGATCGGGAACTCGAGGCCGAGCTCGCAGGTCGAAAGCTGCCGCTCGGGCGACGTGAGATCGAGTCGGCGAGCGCACGTATGTATTCTTCTGCGCGCTCGGCCGAACTCTCGTTTACCAGTTTCGACCTTTATCGGATAAAGAGTTTCGTCGCCACATTCCTGAGTCGACTCGGTCGCGGCTGATCAACTTCTCTGCTACGGGCATTTATTCATAGCGCCTCCCGGCATATGCATCTTACAATAAGAAGGCAGGACTACATCCGCCGGACTCGGGGGGGAGCAGATATGAACGTACGTGAGAAAGCGGTGTCTATCGGCCGTTCCGCTGTAGCCGATATGGTTCCGGACAAGGCGGTTCGCGAGGGGCTGGCCGATTTCCAGCCGGCCGGGCGGGTAATACTCGTGGCCATCGGAAAAGCTGCATGGTCCATGGCAAATGCGGCGTGGGAGACAATCGGCACGCATATTGAGGGCGGTATCGTCATTACCAAGGATGATCACGCGAAAGGACCAATCGGACCGCTGGCCATACGCGAGGCATCCCACCCGGTAATCGATGAACGTGCGCTGTCGGCCACCGATGAAGCGCTTTCGATGGTCTCAGGTCTCGGAGTCGACGATACTGTTCTCTTTCTCGTCTCCGGCGGCGGCTCGGCACTGTTCGAGAAACCGATCGAGGGGGTGTCACTCAGCGACCTGCAGGAGATCAGCTCGCACCTGATGAACGCCGGCGCTGATATCGTAACACTGAACGCGGTGCGAAAGCGGTTATCACGCGTGAAAGGTGGCAGATTCGCGCATGCAGCCGCTCCGGCACACATTGAGGCGCTTATACTTTCGGATGTACTCGGCGATAGACTCGACAGCATCGCCAGTGGTCCAGCCGCTCCCGATGCTGTTACCAATGCGCAAGTCAGCGACACAGTTCGAAGATTCGGATTGGCCGGCAATTCCGTGATTCAGCGTGCATTGACCGAGGAGACACCCAAGTCCGTCGATAATGTTTCCTCGCGGATCATCGGCAGCGTCTCGGTTTTGTGCGCGCGGACGAAGGAACTACTTCGCGAGGCCGGGATTCCGGTGACACTCCTGACAACCCGACTGTCGGGAGAAGCCCGGGAAATTGGACGACTTATGGCGGAAATTGCTGTGGAGATCCGCGAGACCGGACAACCATCATCACCACCATGCGCCATTCTTGCCGGTGGTGAGACCGTTGTGCACGTGAAGGGAACCGGACTCGGAGGACGTAATCAGGAAATGGCGCTCTCAGCCGCACTCGGTATTGAAGGGCTCGATAATGTTGCATTTCTCGCCCTCGCCTCGGACGGAACCGACGGTCCGACCGATGCGGCGGGGGGCATCGTCGATGGGCAAACAGTCTCCAGAATGCGAACTGCCGGTCTGGACCCGGCCGAACTTCTGGAGAACAACGACGCATACCATGCCCTCGATGCAGCAGGCGATCTGGTGAAGCTCGGCCCCACGGGAACCAATGTAAATGATATTGCGCTCCTGCTGGTGGAATAACAGGGGGAGTGATGTACTATGTATGGACCACGTTGTTGTGTGATAGCCGATGATCTGACAGGCGCGAATGCGACCGGAGTACTTCTTCGAAATGAAGGCCTTCGTACCTGTACGGTTCTGAGCCTTGATTCCGGCACGGATGACTCTATACGGGATTTCGAAGCACTTACGGTGCCTACCGACAGCCGGGCCCTTACTGCCGGCGAAGCATACCAGATCGTGCGTAATACCGTTGCAAAGTTTGATCCGCACGCAGTAGAACTCTTCAACAAGCGCATAGACAGCACCCTGCGGGGAAACATCGGACGGGAGATTGATGCTGTACTCGACGTCCTTACGCCGCCGCGGACAGCTATTGTCGTCCCCGTCTTTCCAAAGGCCGGCCGGATCTGCATCGGGGATTATCTGCTGGTGAACGGCATCCTCCTTGAACATACCGACGCCGCGCGCGACCCGAAGATGCCCGTTAGAAGCTCACGCCCCACCGAGATAGTTGCATCCCAGACCGACCGCCGCGTTGGCCATGTCGGGCTCGACACGGTGACACGGGGTACTTCGGCGATTGCCGCTGCACTCAGAGAGGCATCAGCAGATGGCTGCAGGATGATTGTCGTTGACAGCCTTACCGACGCAGATCTGCGTGCCGTTGCCTACGGAGCCATCGAATCCGGGCTGCGGTTCATAACGGCAGACCCGGGCCCGTTTACGGCCGCGGTCATGAACGCTCTGCTTGCTCGCGATACAGAACGTGCCGAGAAGGGCTCGCCACACAGTCGTGACACATCGCGTGCGCGTGTTCTTATGTGCGTTGGCAGCGTCACGAGCATGACCGCCGATCAACTGCGCCATACCTTCGATTCGCTCGATGTGGCCTATGCATTCCTGAAAGCGGAGGAACTGCTCGGCGCCGCTTCCGACGGCAGCGCCGGGCGGGAGGATAGCGAAGACAGAACTGCCGCCACCGCCCGGCAGCATAAGGAGGCCGAGGCAACCTCCGGCGATCCGGACACACGCGCCGAGCGCGAGATTACGCGGGTCGCGAACGGGCTGGCCAGGCTCGCGGACCGCCACACGGTCCTGTGTGTAAGTACCAACAGACTCGATCTGTCGCAGACAATTGACCTGGAGGCAGAGGCCCGGAACCGGGAGATCAGCGCTGAAACTCTCAGTGACCGGATCAATCGCGCTGTCGCGGCAGTAGGCGAGCGCATTCTCGATGAAGTACCATCGATAGGAGGAATATTTTCCAGTGGCGGCGATATCACGGTGGCGTTGTGCCGAGCCGGAGGTGCGGACGGAATATCCCTGCACCATGAAGTACTGCCGCTCGCGGCAACGGGCCGCCTGCGAGGAGGCCGGCATCATGGGACATATATCGTAAGCAAGGGCGGAATGGTCGGCGAACGGGACGCCACCACACGGTGCGTGAACAGCCTTCTCGAAGCTGTCGCCGAAGATGAAGAAGACCAGGGCTGATGTTCCGCCGCGAGTCAAATCAGGCGGGCTTCAGCTGAACGAGGCTAAACGAAGCGAAAGGAGCAAGGTGGATGGGCCAGGACAACAGACCATTTATCGGAATTACAATTGGTGATCCGGCGGGAGTCGGACCGGAAATCGTGGCGAAAGCCCTGCAGGAACCCTCCGTGTACGAGCTATCCAGACCGCTTGTAATCGGCGACTACGGTGTTATGCGCAGGGCCTGCGGGATAGTCGGCTCGACTGCGGCGCTTCGCACCGTTGAAAGCCCCGCTGATGTGACCGGAGAACAGGGAGTTATTGAGGTTCTCGATCTGAAGAATGTCGACTCGGAAAGCCTTCGCATGGGCAAAGTCTCGGCAATGTGTGGCAGAGCCGCGTACGAATACATTCGAACTGCGGTTGAACTCGCACTCGACGGCAGGATTGCGGCGATGGCCACCGGCCCCATCAATAAGGAATCGCTGCGGGCCGCAGATGTGGAGCAGATCGGGCACACAGAAATCATCGGGACGCTTACGGACACCGAAGATCCACTTACCATGTTCGAAGTCGACAAAATGCGGATTTTCTTTCTCACGCGCCACGTATCGCTTCGAAAAGCGATCGACATGATTCGCAAGGACCGTATTGTTGATTATTTGCGACGGTGTACGGCTGCGCTGACGCAGCTAGGTGTCGAGCGCAAGGACATCGCGGTAGCAGGCCTTAATCCGCACTGCGGCGACGGAGGGCAGTTCGGCGACGAGGACGACCGGGAAATCATCCCGGCCGTCGAAGCAGCGCGGGGCGAAGGACTTGACGTTCACGGCCCGATCGGCGCCGACAGCATTTTCCATATGGGTGTTGAAGGCAAGTTCGCCGCAATTCTGTCGCTTTACCACGACCAGGGACACATCGCTGCGAAAACCTATGACTTCTATCGCACCGTTTCGGTAACCCTCGGTATGCCGATTCTGCGCACCTCGGTCGACCACGGAACCGCCTTCGATGTAGCCGGTACCGGCAAAGCCGACGCTGCAGGCATGGTCGAAGCGGTTCTCTCGGCCGCGCGGTATGCCCCGTCATTCGAGCAGGCGACCGTGAAAGTGTAAAAGTCGAAAACTCCAATCGCCCGTAGTGGAAGCACCTGCCATCCGGTCAATTGACCGGATGGCGGCAGACAAGGATTTTCTGACTGGAGGCCGTAGCCCGTCAGCCAATGAAAATGGACATAATGAGGACAATCACGAACGCGGCAAGTCCTTGAACACCGGTAGCAGGTGTCCAAAGTTTATACGCCATGTTCGTAGGCATACCGGCAAACTGCGATACTACCCAGAAATACGAGTCGTTCGCATGCGACACGATGGTGGATCCAGAGCCGATCGCAAGAACGGTCAGGACCGGATGCAATCCGAACGGACCGATCAGCGGCGCCATGATCGCCGCAGTGGTGATAATGGCAACTGTCCCGCTTCCCTGAGCACTTTTAAGTACGACCGCGATCAGGAACGGAAGGAACAGTCCGAGCGGCAGGCCTTCCATCGACTGCTCAACGAAACCGACCATTGGCGATGCCTGAAGCATTGCTCCGAACGCGCCACCGGCGCCGGTAATCGCAATTATAAGTCCGGCGTTTTTCACACCCTGCCCGATCCACTCATCCCGGGCCTCAGCCCGCTTATCTTTGACCACAAGCGTGAGGGCCACGAACACTCCAACTACGAGCGCCGTCGCAGGAGCACCGAGGAACGTCAGAACGTCGAACATCGCGGCATCGCCGAACGGGCGCGCCGGAAGTCTCGCAACTGAGTTCAGGAGAATCAGCAGTATCGGCACCAGAAGCGGCAGCACCGAATGGAACGTTCCCGGAAGCTTACCGTACTTGCTGATGAGATCATCGTAGGACTCCTCGAGTGCCATATCTATCTTGTACTTACTCGCTACCTTGACAGCAAACAGGTAGCCGGCGGTCATACTTCCCAAGCCGGCGATCAATCCGAGGCCAATAACCGCCCCTAGATCAGCTCCGAGTTCACTCGCTGCTGCAATCGGCCCGGGCGTCGGAGGTACAAGCGCGTGCGTGGCATGAAGTCCGGTGCCGAGTGCAACCGCCATCATCGCCATGGATTTCTTCGCCTGAACAGACAGAGCCTTGTTCAGTGGTGACAGAACGACATAGCCCGAGTCACAGAAGACAGGTACCGACACCACAAATCCCGCAATACTCATGGCCATTGGTGCCCGATTCTGCCCCACCAGCCTCAGCACAGCCTGCGTCATGGACAGAGCCGCACCGGTCTTCTCCAGGATTACGCCGATGATTGTTCCACAGATAATGACAATCCCGATCGCGCCGAGCGTATTGCCGAACCCCCGGGTGACCGTCGAAACAACATCAGGCAGAGGGAGTCCGACCCCCAACCCGTACAGAAACGCAACCGCGACAAGCACGATGAATGGATTCATACGAAGCTTGGCGGTGGCAAATATGATCAGTGCTACGGCTACCAGCAGAAGCACGATCGCAACAGGACCAGAAACCATACCCCACCTCCTACCCTTAGTTACTGACTTTGATGGTACGCTATACCCGTTTTTGTAACTCAACAAGCAATAAACATCGATATTTCCAGAAAATAATACTTTCGGGTGATCTTTCCGTCACGGAGCGTTGCCGGATATTCGAACCTAAGGCAGACGACCGAGAATCTCTATGAAACGCCGCCGGGTGCCCTTCACGGCCCGCTCTCTCCGGGGGATGCAGAGGAAGCGCCGGCCGTGCTTCACTTCCCGCCGTGCTTCACTCACGGCCACGCTTCACTCCCCGCCGTGCTTCAGTAAGGAGTTCGCCGACGACTTTACCGGAGCTCTCTAGAGCGGCTATAGTGGAAGCCTGCGAGAGGAAACACCGGCTTTGGACGATTTCGTTCACCTGCATCTGCATACAGATTACAGCCTGCTTCGGGCATCCGGCACGATCGACAGTTATGTCGCCCGAGCAACGGAGCTCGGCATGCATTCACTCGGAATCAGTGACTTCGGCAGTATGTTCGGAGCACTCGAGTTCTACAATGCGTGCCGTGACGCCGGAATCAAACCGGTAATAGGGACCGAAGTTCACCTCGCCGATGGTTCCCGGCACGCCCGTGAATCGAGCGACCGCCGGGGCCGCTATTCCCGCATTGTACTGCTTGCAAAGTCAAACACCGGATACCGCAATCTCATGGCGATCTCCTCGGCGAGCTTTACCGAAGGGTTCTATTACAAGCCGCGCGTCGATGACGAACTGCTCGAACAGTATTCCACCGACGTCATCTGCCTCAGTGGCAGCCTCGCAGGCGATATTCCCACGCTCATTCTTAACAATCGCTTCGATGACGCCCGCCGCAGGGCGCAGCGATATCGCGAAATGTTCGGGCCCGACGGTTTTTTTCTCGAACTGACCGATCATGGGATTCCGGAGCAGCGCACGGTTAATGCACAGCTGCACGCCATTTCCCGGGAACTGGGCATTCCGCTTGTCGCAGGCAACGACTGCCACTATGTTCGCCGGGACGACGCAAACGCGCATGATATTCTCCTGTGTATAGGCTCGGGTACCGGCAAGCATGACACAAACCGTCCCCGCATGCGCGGTGCCGAGTACTTTCTTAAAAGTGGCGAGGAAATGGCGCGTGCGTTTGCTTCCGTTCCTGAAGATCAACGCCTTCCTGATGAGGCTGTACAGGAAGCATTCGCGAATACCGTACGCATTGCCGAGTCCTGTAACGTGGAGATTCCGCAGCCTGGGCCGCTCCTGCCGGTATACGATGTTCCGCCCGGGTTCGAAGGCCCTGAAAGCTACCTCAGGCATTTGACATGGGAGGGTATTCGGGCACGGTACAGTGACATTACCGACGAGATTTCAGAGCGCACCGAGTTCGAACTCAACACCATCATCGGGATGGACTACACCGGCTACTTTCTCATTGTGTGGGACTTCATACGCTACGCACGCGACCACGACATACCGGTTGGTCCCGGCCGCGGTTCCGGAGCCGGCAGTATCGTTGCGTATGCGCTCGAGATTACCGACATCGATCCCCTCTCCTACGGTCTGCTTTTCGAACGTTTCCTGAACCCCGACCGTGTAAGCATGCCGGACTTCGACATTGACTTCTGCTTCGAGCGCCGCGGGGAGGTCATAGACTATGTAACCCGGAAATATGGCACGGATCGAGTCGGCCAGATCATTACCTTCGGAACACTGAAGGCGAAAGCGGTTATTCGCGACGTCGCCCGGGCACTGGGGCTCACGCCTGCAGATGGTGACCGGATATCCAAGCTTATACCCGGAGGCCCGAAGGTCAGCTTAAGCGGGGCGCTTAACGACGAGCCGGAACTCAAGAAAGTATATGACTCCGGCGGCGTCTATCGCGAACTTATCGATACCGCGCTCAAGCTCGAAGGGCTGCACCGGCACGCATCCACTCACGCTGCGGGTATCGTGATCGGTAAAGACGAACTGACCGAGTACGTGCCGCTCTATCTTGATTCGCGGACCGGAAGCATATCGACCCAGTACACCATGGATCAGATTGAGCCGTGTGGCCTGGTAAAGATGGATTTTCTCGGACTGAAGACCCTTACGCTTATCCGGAATACCGAGAAACTCATCCGCAAGCATACGCCTGACTTCGACATAGAAAAGGTCTCAACCACAGACCCTGCGACATTTCGCATGCTTGGCCAGGGCCGAAGCGCCTGTGTATTCCAGTTCGAAAGCGGAGGCATGCGGGACATCCTTACGCGCGCCCGTCCGGAGAGTATCAGCGATCTTATTGCATTGAACGCGCTCTACCGACCGGGGCCCATGGAGAACATTCCCCAGTTCATTGAAAGCAAGTTCGACCGCAGCAAGATCCGTTATCCGCACGAAAGACTCAAGCAGGAGCTTGAGGAGACCTACGGGGTTATCGTGTACCAGGAGCAGGTCATGCAGATCGTCCGGATCATTGGCGGGTTCAGCCTTGGTCAGGCCGATATTCTGCGCCGTGCCATGGGGAAAAAGAAAGAAAAAGAAATGGCCCGCATGAAGGTCGAGTTCCTTAACGGCGCAGAGCAACGCGGTATACCAAAGCAGAAAGCCGAGGAAATCTTCACGCTGCTTGAACCGTTTGCCGGGTACGGCTTCAACAAAAGCCACGCTGCCGCCTATTCGGTCGTTGCATACAAAACTGCCTACCTCAAGGCCAATTTTCCGGCCGAATTCATGGCGGCAAATCTCACAAACGAAATCAACACGCCCGACAAGTTCGCCGAGTACATCGAAGAAACCCGTACGATGGGTATAAACGTTACCCCACCCGATGTGAACACGAGCGACAAGTATTTCACGGTCGTCGACGGAGCGATCCGTTTCGGCCTGGTAGGCATAAAGGGCGTCGGCGCCGGACCGGTCGAAGCAATTCTCGCCGAGCGGTCATCCGGAGGTCCGTTTGAAAGCCTTGTTGACTTCCTAAGCCGTATCGACATGCGAACTGTTAACCGGAAGGTTATTGAAGTGCTCATAAGCGTCGGTGTCTTTGACTCGCTTGACCGGCGGCGTAAATCGCTTCTTGCAAATCTCGACCGCGCAATCGGGTTTGCGGCAAGCGAGCGCGAAAACCGTATCAGCGGACAGACATCCCTGTTCGACAGCGGCGTTGACGAGCAGGTGAACACCTTTGAGCTCGAACCGGTGGAGGAATGGAGTGCCGGTGAGCGCCTCGCGTATGAACGGGAAGCCCTCGGCTTCTATGCCTCGGGGCATCCGCTCGACGATTACGCGGAGCAATGGGAGCGCTCGGCCACCATTTCATGCGCGGATATCGGTTCATGCGAGCAGGACTCCGAGCAGGTCGTAGTCGGTCTGCTGAAGGATGTCCGAACGATTGTAACCAGACGCGGCTCTCATATGGCCTTCGGTATGGTCGAGGACTATTCCGGGAGCTGCGAAGTGGTTCTGTTCAGCGAAGCGTTGGAAACCGAACGCGAACGATTGGTGCAGAACGAAGTAATGGGCTTTTTCGGTAGCACCGACTTTCGCCGCGACCGAGAACAACTTGTCGTAACGCGGATACGCCCGCCCCGTGAACTGCCGGACCGGGGCGTAAGCGAAATACACATTGCCCTTTCCGAAGAGGACGCAACCGAAGAGACCCTGTGCGATCTGCGCAGTGTCCTGATTGACCATCATGGCCACTGTCCGGTATTTCTGCACCTGGCACAGTCCGGCGGCGCCGAGCGAATCATAAAAGCTTCAACACAGTTGACGATTTCATCGAAAGCGACGACCCTTGACCGTATACGGGAAATTCCGGTGGTCCAGGACGTGTGGAAAGCGGCTCTCGGCACTACGGGAGGCGCGCCCGGAAGCCCCGAAGACGCAGATGCCGGCGCGGAAATGGCAGCCGGCGACGGCAACGCCCCCGGGGCTGGCCCGCCTGTCGGCACCGGCACTGGTCCGGCTGCCGGCGAGGACGTCGAAAGCGACCGGGCAGAGACCGGGCACGGCACACCGGTCCCGCATCACGCCGGCGCTGACGCCGGCAGCGACGCAGCATCAACCTCACGGAGGTAACTCATATGAGTA
Source organism: uncultured Spirochaetaceae bacterium (assembly GCA_964565375.1). Lineage (GTDB taxonomy): Bacteria > Spirochaetota > Spirochaetia > DSM-27196 > SKKC01 > SLAN01. The sequence goes on along the minus strand of CAZMEV010000010.1, from coordinate 18,112 downwards.
CCGTTTTTGGAGTGATCAGCTCACTGATCACCCTGTACATGTTTGTAATCGTATTCAGAATTCTTATGAGCTGGTTTCCCGGCTCCGACTTCGGCCGCGTGCAGCACTATCTGCGGGCGGCAACCGACCCGTTTCTGAACTTCTTCCGCAGGGCAGGCCTGCGCGTGGGATACGTGGATCTCTCTCCGATACTGGGCATTATCACCCTCAGTGTCGCCTCGTTCGTGTTCAGCAGCCTTGCGACGGCCGGTACCGTTACGCTCGGCATGGTGCTCGCGCTCATCGTCGCTCAGATCACCTCCGCTGCGGCATTCGTTGCAGGACTCTTTACCGTCGTTATGGCGGTCAGAGCCGTCGCAATAACCATGGGTGCGCGCGGCGACCGGCGGATCTGGATGACCCTTGATCAGCTCCTGCAGCCGGTTACCTACAGGACCGTCTCGAAGGTGGCCCGCGACCGCTTCTTCACCTATCGCAATGCACTGCTCATTATGATCGGCTTCGGGATTGTAACGGTGCTCGTGCTCAACATAGGCGGCAACGCACTTGCAATGCTGCTTCAGCAGATCCCCATTTAAGTCCTTCAGGCTGATGCTTTCCCCCGCCCCGTCCGCGTTCCGGATTCTCACCTGTCCTGTTCCCCGGCCGGCGCCGGGCCGGCGCTTTGCGGAGTCAACCGTAGTGAGGCGTTCGTGACACTCTGGGAGCTCGATGAACCGGTCAGCCGGCTTCGCGGTGTCGGCGGCGCGAAAGCGCGGGATCTTGCACGTCTCGGCATAACCACGGTGCGGGACCTTCTCCTGTTCGCCCCGCGCGAATACGAGGATCGCAGGACACTCATTAATTTCGCGACCGCGATGCGCATGCTTTCCTCCGATGAACGCGAGCAGACGGTGGTCAATACGACCGCGAAAGTCATTTCACACGACTATATCGGGGCCCGCAAGGGCAAGCCGACCCTGAAAGTGATTCTGCAGGATGAGTCGGCCACGCCCGCCTCGCTGGTCTGTTTCGGGAGGAACTTTCTCGCCTCCAAGCTGCCGCCGGGGCAGTGGATACGGCTGTATGCGCCCGTTTCCTTCCGCTACGGGGAGCTGCAGACGAGCAGCTTCGACTTCGAGCCGGTCCCCGCGCCGGGCAATTACAGCCGCCCGGAGGGCCGGCCGGCGCCGGAGACACACGAGCCCGCACGGGATGACAACCGGAGCACCTCCGGGCAGCAGATCGCCGACCCACCGCCGCCCGGGCGGCCGGCGGGAGCGTTCGACCGCATTCTTCCGGTCTACCCGCTCTCAGGCTCCCTGACGCAGGGCAACATGCGTGGGTTTGCGGCAACGGCACTCGCTCACTACGGAAACCATCTCGTGCCCACACTTCCCGAGCAGCAGCGTCTGCATGGGCTCACTACCCCGGATGCGCTCGCAGCACTTCACTTCCCGTGCGAGCGTGAGAATGCGCAACGGGCCCGGGAAGCCCTTGCGGCTGAAGAGTTTCTGCTTCTACAGCTTCGTATTGTTCGCGCCGCGGCATTGAGAAAAGCGCAGGCACGCACCGGAACTCCGTTGCCGACCGAAAAGCGCAACGCACTCACCCGGGCGCTTCCGTTCACGCTCACCGAGGATCAGAAACGCACAATCGAGGAAATTCACGCGGATATGGAGTCCTCTCATCCGATGCACCGCCTGCTGCAGGGCGATGTCGGAAGCGGAAAAACGATGGTCGCGCTGCTTTCGGCGCTCAGCTGCATTGAAGCCGGATATCAGGTCGCGCTCATGGCGCCTACGGCCCTGCTCGCACGACAGCATGCCGATAACGCCGCGCGCTTTCTCGAACCTGTAGGAATCCGCACGGCCTTTTTCACCGGTTCACTTGCGAAAGCAAAGCGTGAGCCACTTCTCGAGGCGGTTGCAGGCGGCGAGGTGGACCTGCTCGTGGGGACACACGCGCTGTTTACCGAGGAGGTCCGTTTTTCCCGTCTGAAACTCGCGATTATCGACGAGCAGCAACGGTTCGGCGTACTCCAGCGGGCGGCACTCGAGGCGAAGGGCGAGAACACCGACGTGCTCGTCACCACCGCCACGCCGATTCCGCGAACGCTTGCCCTTGGTCTGTTCGGCGATCTTGATATTTCAACAATCCGAACGCTTCCGCCGGGGCGAAAACCGGTTATTACCCACCTCGCCCGGCACGGAAACGAGCGCAAGGTCTACAACAGTGTCGCCGCCGAACTCCAGCGGGGACATCAGGCCTACTTTGTCTATCCGCTCATCGAGGAAGGAAACAACGCGGATATCAGAAACGCTACCGAAATGCGCGATACCCTGGCCACACAGGTGTTCCCCGATGCACGTGTCGGCCTGGTACATTCCCGGCTCAGCGAGGAGGACAAAGAGGCGACGATGGCGGCATTCGCACGTGGTGACCTCGATATTCTTGTGGCGACAAGCGTAGTGGAGGTCGGTGTGGATGTTGCCAATGCGACCTGCATGGTCATAGAGCACGCCGAACGGTTCGGGCTTTCGGCGCTTCACCAGCTTCGGGGCCGTGTCGGGCGAAGTGAGAAGCAGAGTTACTGCTTTCTCGTCTATTCGGACCAGCTTACCGAGGCCGGCAAGGAACGCATGCGGGTCATGCATCGTAGCAATGACGGATTCGAGATCGCAGAAGAGGATTTGCGCATCCGCGGACCGGGGAATGTCGCCGGCACGCGGCAATCCGGCTACGTGAAACTGCACATTGCCGATCTGGCCGGCGACTTCGATTTGCTCAAAGACGCCCGCACCGAGGCGGAACGGCTTGTCGAGCAGGATGCGGGACTGATAGAACCTGCCCATCAAGCACTTCGGGCTGGACTGAACGCATTCTCCCGGGCCATGATTGACGGCTGAACGACGCCAGTGGGGAGCACTATGAGGATTACCGGGGGAACGCTTCGAGGACGGAAACTGCGCATGCCGCCGGGTACGGTCCGGCCGACGATGGACCGGATGCGCGAGAGCATTTTCGGAATGCTCGGCCCGCTCGACGGTGTGCGGTTTCTCGATCTGTTCGGAGGCTCAGGTGCGGTCGCGCTCGAAGCGGCCAGCCGCGGCGCCGAGCGGATTGTGACGGTGGAGCGGGATCGACGGAACGAGAAAGTACTGCGGGAAAACATCAACATAGCGGACGGAACAGTCGAACTCGTCCTGCTGCCGGTAGAGCAGTACGTTAAGCGCGGCAACGACGCCTTTGATATCATCTACGTCGATCCGCCGTTTGACTACGGCCACAGCGCGGATCTGCTGTCGCGGATCGGACGAAGCAGGCTCGTTCACGCCCGCACCCTTGTCCTGATTCATCATCCGGGTGAGGAACTCGGAACGCCGGACGGCCTGCTGCACTCGCAGACCCGCCGGTACGGGAAATCGCACCTCGACGTCTTTGAAGCAATGGCGGAAACACAGGAAGAAGCGACAGGTAAGTCCTGAACGTGGTATACAGCAGGTAGCGTATGAAACAACGAAGTATACTCGAGCAACCAAGCGGCACCGAAGGCTTGAGTCTTCGCGATGCATGGAATCACAAGTCACTCGTGACGGATCTTTCGACGACCTTCGAGCAGTGGGGATACCTGCCGGTGCGAACGCCGGTTCTCGACTACTACGACGCGTACAGTCCGCTTCTCTCCGACGGGCATGCCGGGGGAATGTACCGGCTTATCGACCGGGACGGAGATCTGCTGGCAGTCCGCTCGGACGCCACGCTATTTCTTGCCAAACAGGTCGCCCGCATGCTCGCCAATGAACAACTGCCGCTGCGCGTGTACTATGCAGAAAGCATTCTTCGGCCCGAGGACCGGGAAGATATTTCCCGCAACGAGTTTTTCCAGATCGGCGGCGAACTTATCGGGGCAACCGGACGGCACGGAGACCTTGAGGCAGCGACACTTCTCATGCGCCAGCTCGATTCCGTACTTCCCGGCAAATCGGTACTGCACCTGGGGAACCGGCAGCTGATCGACTCGATCACATACGGGTTCACTGACGCTGCCGCCGCTGATTTCCGTGAGGCGCTGTCACTGCATGACGACGAGCGGCTGGAGGTACTGCTCGAGGTGCCGGGGACGGTTGCACGCTCTGAAACGGAAAGAGACGGCCTTCTGCACTTTCTCTTCCACATCGGATCGGCGGAGGAAACGCGTGCCGCCCTTGCCGAGCTTGAATCACGAATCGGAGCCCTCCCGGAAGCGTTCTCCGAGGCAGTCAGGGATACGATCGAGACGGCGACGGTGCTGGAATCCCTTTTCGACCACGAACGGATCCGTATTGATTTTTCCGAAAGCGGTTCTCAGAGCTACCATACCGGTGTGGCCTTCAGGGCGTATGCGCCCGGAGCCGAGGCGGCGGTTGCCTCGGGGGGGCGCTACGATTCACTGTACGGGCACTTCGGACTCGATACCGAGGCGGTGGGATTTTCCATTATGCTCAGGCGACTGGAAAGACTGAATGATCCGGGCCCGCTCCCGGAAATTCATTCGGTGTCGCCGGATGCCGGCACGTTTGTCGAGAGGCTTGCAGAGGCAGAGAAGCTTCGAAAAGAGGGAGTGGCGGTACGCCTGTAACACGCACATGAGTGAACGAATCAGCATTGCACTTCCCAAAGGGCGCATTTTCGGCGCGATACAAAAGCACTTCGCCGATGCCGGATACAACATATCGTTCGATAACCGGCAACTGCGTGTGCAGGACCAGAGTGGAAGCGTTGAGGCCTTTCTGGTCAAGAACAGTGATCTTCCGACATATGTCCACCATGGAATCGCCGGTATCGGCTTCTGCGGGGAAGATGTACTCACCGAGAGCGGTTTCGATTTCGTTAAACTGCTTCGACTGCCGTATGGGTCCACAAGTATGTGCCTGGCCGCTCCGCGCGGCGCTCCTCACCCGCTTTCCGGCGGAGGTACGCTCACGGTTGCAACGAAGTTCACCAGATTCACCCGGGACTATTTTCACCGAAGAGGCGTGCCTGTCGACATTATCCGGCTCGGAGGCTCGGTGGAGCTAGCTCCGCTACTGGGATTGAGCTCCTGTATAGTTGACCTCGTAGAAACGGGCTCTACACTTAAAGCAAACGATCTTCAGATTGTGGAACAGCTGGATACGGTATCCGTCTACATGATTGCAAATCCGGCCTACTACAAGTTAAACCACCGGGCGATTCGCACACTGACTGCGAAACTCGATGCGGCAATCGGAGAGCAGAAATAATATGGATCAGACACATGAGGCAGGAGTGAAACGCGAGGCACGACAGTCGCGAACCACGAAGGAGACGTCGATCTCGATATACTGCAGCCCGGATATCGGTGCTGACAGCGGTCCGGATCAGACCATTTCAACCGGCGTGCCGTTTTTCGATCATATGCTTACGGCACTCTCTTTCCACGGACGCCTGACCCTTTCCGTCGAAGCCCAAGGAGATATCGAGGTCGACCCTCATCATCTCGTCGAAGACACCGGCCTGGTATTCGGTGATTGTCTCGCAGATATCGCCTCACAGGCTCCGACCGAGCGCTTCGGACACGGTATGGTGCCCATGGACGACGCACTCGGGGAAGCGACCGTGGACCTCGGTGGGCGCCCGTACCTTGTCTACCGGGCGGAGATGCCGCAGAATTATGCAGGCACGTTCGATTTAAGTCTTTTGCGGGAGTTCTTCTATGCACTGGCAATTCGTTCAAAGGCAAACATCCACCTTGAAGCGCGATACGGTCTGAACGGACACCACATGGCCGAAGCAATGTTCAAAGCATTGGGTCTGGCGCTCCGAGCGGCATTAGTTCCGCGAACCGGGGGCGGCATGTCGACAAAAGGTGTAATATAATTACCCGTAACGCAGTTTTGAATATGCAGGAACAGCGCGACCCCCAGCTTCCCGGGTTTCAGCGACTTACAAAAAAGAGCAAACCCCAGCTTAGCGCCGAGCAGAAAACCGGGCTTATTCGCCGTGGCAACGAGCTGTACAACAAGGGCCGGGTTGCAGACGCGAAACGCATCTTTATTACCGTCTCGTATACCGACGGGCTCATTCGCGTGGGCAACTACCACCTCAAACGCAACGAACCACTGGAAGCCTTTCGTATGTTCTGGCAGGCAGGGGCAAAGCGCGAGATCGATTCAATGGCAGAAAGAATGGCAGGCGTGCTGAAACAGTGGCTTGCAGAGGACGATAGTACCGATGGAACTACCTGAGAGCGAACGGGAGCGTATTACCGATCTGTCACGCGAGGGATACCAGCACCTGCGTGAAAACAATCTTGGCGCAGCCGAAGAGCGCTTTCGTGCTATTCTGGAGATAGATGCCAACAACAACTATGCACTTGTAGGACTCGGCGACACCTACCGGAAACGCCGACGATGCCGGGAAGCGGTCGAGTTCTACAAGCAGTGCCTGCTGACCAAACCGGACAACAACTATGCACTGTTCGGCCTGGCCGATTGCTACAAGGCCATGAAGCAGTTCAATCGCGCAATTGAAGTGTGGGAAGAGTATCTCAAGTACGACAGTGAAAACGTAACCGTTCTCACGCGGGTCGCCGACGCGCATCGTAAAGCGAGGAACTTCAACCGCTCGAAAGAGCTGTATTACATGGCGCTCGACCAGGAACCCGAAAACGACTACGCGCTTATCGGGCTTGGGCATCTGCATTATGACTTTCGCATGTTCCGGGAAGCGCTTGGCTACTGGCGGCGCATGTACGACCGTCCCGATCAGAAACCCGACATACGGGTGCTGACGGCAATCGGTAACTGTCACCGGAAACTCAAGGAATTCGACAAGGGAAGGGATTTTTTCGATGAAGCTCTTGCGCGGGAACCGAAAAACTTCTACGCACTTTTTGGTATCGCCGACTGCTACCGGGGGCTTGGTGAATCGGACAAATCACTTGAGTACTGGAACCGGATCCTTGAACAGAACCCTGAAAACAAAGTCATTCTCACCCGCGCAGGCGACGCCTATCGTGAGCTCGGCGACGAGGACCGTGCGGAGATGTACTACAAGCGCGCACTGAATATTGAGTTCGACCTGTACGCGGTCTTCGGACTGGCCGTTATTGCCAAGGACCATGGCAGATATGAGGATGCGTTGCGGAGCCTGAACAGCATCCTTGAATCCGACCCCGACAATCACCGTTTTGCGCTCGAGGCCGCCGAATGTGCAATCCAGCTCGGACGCGAACATGAAGCCCGCTCTATCCTCGAGAAGCAGATGGAAGATGGCGCCCGTCACAAGGGGATTCACGAGATGTATGACAGGCTGCGCGGCGGAAGATCAAAACAGGGCGGCAACGGCGCCTGAATTTGTGTATTCGAGCTTTTCGAGATTTACTCGGGCTGTTCGAGGACAGCCTTTATGCGTCGAACGCCCTGCGAACTCGATTGTTCCTTCTTGATCCGGAATAGCCCGAGTTCGCGCGTACTCGATACATGCGGTCCACCGCATACTTCCTTCGAGTAATCGCCGATATCGTACACCTTAACATCCTCATCGTACTTATCGGCGAACAGTGCAATCGCGCCCTCCTTCCGGGCGTCGCTCAGGCGCATACTTCTCCAGCTTACCGGTAGATCCCGTTGAATCTGCTCATTTACGATCTGCTCGACCTTTTCAATCTGTTCCCTGCTCATCTTATCAGGATGGGAAAAATCGAATCTGAGTCTCTCGGGAGTTATATTGCTTCCCTTCTGCGCGACATGATCGCCGAGCACGTCCCGCAGTGCCTGGTGCAGAAGATGCGTTGCCGTATGAAGCTTCGTGGTTTCATTGGAGGCATCCGCGAGACCGCCTTTGAACTGACCGGGGTCCTGTTTGGATTTCTCCTGATGCTTGCGGAACGCCTCGTCAAAGCCTTCCCGGTCAACCGACATGCCCTCCTCACGGGCAAGCTCCTCGGTCATTTCGATGGGAAATCCGTAGGTGTCATACAGCTTGAAGGCAACACGGCCGGGAACCACCGCTGTTGAACTCTTTTTGAGATTCGGAAGCATTTTCTCGAACTCCTGCTCCCCTTTTTTCAGTGTCAGCAGGAAGCGTTCTTCCTCTGCGTGCAACTCCCGGATCGCCTCATCGGCGCGATCCTGGAGCATTGGATACGGTTCCGCGTACATCGAGAGAACAAGCTTCGCCGGTTCGGTGAGAAACGGGCCATCGAATCCGAGCTTTCGTCCGAAACGAACCGCGCGGCGAATCAGTCGTCGCAGGACATACCCTGCACCCACGTTCGTCGGCGATACGCCACGCTCGTCGGCGAGAATAAACGTAGCGGTTCGAACATGGTCGGCCACTATGCGGAACGCCCGGTCAATCTCCGGGTCCTCGCCGTACACGCGACCGCACAACTCGCCGATACGCTCGAGGATCGGAGTAAAGACTTCCGTCTGGTACACGTTCTGCTTGCCCTGAAGCATGGTGATCGTCCGTTCTATGCCCATGCCGGTATCCACACAGCGACGGGAGAGTTCCGTAAACGACCCGTCTTCATGCTTGTTGTACTGCATAAAGACATTGTTCCAGACTTCCATGTACTTCCCGTCGTTACTCCCGGGCCGGCTGTCCGGACCGCCGGCAACCCCGGTATCTACAAAAATCTCGGTGTCCGGACCGCACGGGCCTGTTGCACCGGCGGGTCCCCACCAGTTGTCCTCGCGGCCGAGGAACCAGATCCTTTCGTCGGGAATACCGAGCGAACGCCATACTTCCGCCGACTCATCGTCGCGCGGCACCGACTCATCGCCGGCGAAGCAGGTGACCGACAGCTTTTCAGCGGGAATACCAAGCCATTCGGTCATGAACTCGTAGCTCATTTTGATTGACTCTTCCTTGAAGTAGTCTCCGAGCGACCAGTTTCCCAGCATTTCGAAAAACGTAAGATGACTGAAGTCTCCGACGTCCTCTATGTCGCCGGTGCGAACGCAGCGTTGATAGTTCACAAGCCGGTTTCCTGCCGGATGCTCCTGCCCCAGAAGATAGGGAACAAGCGGGTGCATTCCTGCAGTCGTAAACAGCACAGTCGGGTCGTTTTCGGGAATAAGCGACTTGCCCGCGATCTGGGCGTGATCCTTTGATTTAAAAAACTCAATATACTTGGAGCGAAGCTCGTCAGCTGTCATACGCGTCATCCACTAACAGATAAAAATAGTATTCCGGGAACAAGCCCCGTTTGCTTTCGGGCCAGGGTCCGCGGCCGGGGTCCACAGCCAGGCCGGGGTCCACAGCCAGGCCGGGGTCCA
>CAZMEV010000010.1:0-8746 GCA_964565375.1 uncultured Spirochaetaceae bacterium | reverse complement strand
ACAGCCAGGCCGGGGTCCACAGCCGGAACCGAAACCACGACCAACCTCCAGTCGGCGGGCTACATGGCTTCCAGTTGAGACGATGTCTCTTCGTCGAGAAAATCGGTAAACACATACACCAGCGTACCGGTTTTGCGCACCCTAACCTCGGCGAACCCCTTGTTCACGAGCTGTTCGAGGTGCTCTTTCGCGTCATCCGCGCTTACTCCACCTTCGAGTGCGACTTCCGCCGGCGTCGCGAGCCCGCGGTTCTTCTTGGCGATACGCAGAATTACGTGTTCAACCGATTCCTTGCGCTGGTCACCGGAACCGGAGCGCCGATCCGAGCCCTCGCCGAGATCAAGACCGATTCTGCGGAAGAACGCCTGGTCCTCCGCGTCGAGAGCAGCCTGATAGCGGTACTTCAGACGCATCTCGCGAACCTGATCCGGCAGTGTGAAGGCGTCGTACAGTGTGCCCAATCCGAACAGCCCACCGGTCATGAAGTACAGCAGACCCGTCCCGAACTTTCCGAGATAAAATCGGTGCAGGCCGCAGACTCCGAACAGAGACGGGAGCCAGAGCAGATATGCCATTCGAACAGACAGCACTTACAGTATCCTCCTGAAACCTAAATATACTGGTCATCGGGATCGTCAACAAGTAGCGCGCCGTCGTCGGCGAGTTTCCTCAGATGGGCGACAAACTCGTGGGTAACGCCATCCACGTCCTCGCGCCGCTGTGGGCCGAGGTCACGGTATTCCTCACTCACCATATGTGCTCGCCGCTCACTGACGTTACGCATAATTTTCGACCTGATCTCTTCCGTTTTTCCCTTCAGTATAAGCGCGATACTGTGATCGTCGAACCTGGTAAGGATATCGGCGAGCTGACGGTCCTGAACCTTGAGCACCATATCGATGCTGTAAAGCTCGTCGCGCACCGCGCCGGCGAGCTCAGGATCATCCTGTCTGATCGCCTCGAGCAGCGACTCGTCGCTCATGTGCTTCATGATCTCGGCCAGCGCCGAGACTCCTCCTCCCGTTTCGGGCGGACGCTCCGTTCCGATCTCCCGCCAGCGTTTTTTCAGCGATTCACTCACACGTTCAACGACGTCCGGTTGAACGCCCTGCATTTTTGCCACGCGGGCGACCACATCACGCCGTGCAGCATCGTCGACAGACTTGAGAATCCTCGCAGCGACCTCCGGCTTCGATTGGCTGACGACAAGCGACACGACCCAGGCCGACTCGCCGGAAAACAGGGTGCCGAGCTGCCGCACATCCAGCTCCTCCAGAAATGAGAACCGCATACGTCCGGCTTCCGGGACTGCCTTGTGCAGAATTCTGTCGGCCTTCTGCGGCCCGAACGCGCGTTTCAGCGTTTCATAGGCGTGACTCCAGTGCGGTGCCTGTGTGTCCGTTTCAGCCGAGGCCCCGGACGCTTCTTTTTTAAGGTCGATGTTTCCCCCGGTCCCCTGTGTGCCGGGAGTGGTACGCGTGAATCCGAACAGCTGCATTACCTGCTCGCGCTCCTGCTCGTCCGGCTGCTCCATGAGCAGGGACTCGTGAGCGAGCTGTTCGGCCATGGACGGGGGAAGCCGCTTGAGAATGGCGGCGGCCTGTTCAGTTCCCAGTTCATTGAGAAGCACCGCAACCTGTCGCCGTTTGGCCCCGTCGCTGCCGAGCTTCGTCGTAGCTCCCTTCAGTGCATCTGAGACCGCCTGTGATTCATCCTGAGCTTCGTCAGGGGATTCTTTGGCCGGTGATTGCTCTCGCCCTGCCGCAGCCGTTGTTGAGCCCTGTACGGCACCCTCGGACGAATGCCGGGCACTTCGGTATTCCGAGTCACTGTTCCCTGCACCTCGGGAGTCCAAGTCACTTTTCCCGCGATTACCAGTCCCGGCCACCTTACGATAGGCGTTGAGCTGCCAGTTCGCCATGCCCATAGATCCCTCCCAGTATGTGAAGACGCAGTCAGAATATCCTTCGAATTTCTTCCCGGTCAACACACCGAAGAAGCCCTTGACAGTTACCCCCGCCTTTCGTATGATGCGGCCCAATTCGGTAGCCGCTGTAGCTCAGTCGGTAGAGCAACGGACTGAAAATCCGTGTGTCATCGGTTCGATTCCGATCGGCGGCAAAGACATGTTCATAACCCCTTCATAACCCCGCGAACGGGGTACCGGGCAATGCGTTCCCCGCTACGCGGAATAACACGCTACGCGTGGGGTCATCAGTATCTGCAGCCAGAGGACAGAGGTTATAGAGCAGCGTGCGCACTCTGCGTACAGCGACACCTTAGAAAGGCGGTTGGATCGCTCGAATGCGACCCTCCCGCCTTTTTTGTTACCAGCACCTTGTCTGTTTCGGGCTTGTTTCTGTTACCAGCGCCTTGTCTGTTTCAGGCGTTTCTGTTTCAGGTCTTATCAGATCTTATCAGACCTTCCGGTGCTTGCTCCCCGGACACGTATAGACTTCCCGGAGCGTTATTTGGAGTACCTCCGGCGAGGCTTGTAGCTTGTGTGAAGCAGTTTCATGGACTTTTCACTCAGCGGTGCCCCGAGAAAGTCGCGGTAAATCTGCTGTATTGTCGGATTCTCGTGGGCAAACCGGAGCGTTTTGTCGCGGTCATCCTGATACAGACCCTCAATTCGCTTACGACGAACCTCAGCTCCAATTCCATAGGGCTGACCTCCACCGCCAATACATCCACCAGGGCACGCCATGACCTCCATGAGGTGATACCGCGGTTCTTCGCCACGGTCACGCGCCTGCCGAACATTATCCAGGATTCTGTCGACGTTCGACATGCCGTGAGCCATAGCCACGCGAACCGTCGTTCCATTCATCTGAACCTCCGCCTCCCTGACGCCTTCCATTCCGCGAACCGGTTGGATATCAAGGCTGTCCCGGCTAAGGTTTTCCCCCGTTATGAGATAATGGGCAGTGCGAACTGCGGCTTCGGTGACGCCACCGGTGACTCCGAATATCGTTCCGGCTCCCGAGTATTCACCGAGCAGCGAATCCGGTTCCTCTTCGGGCATTTCTTCAAACACGAGGCCGGCCTGTTTTATCATGCGGGCAAGTTCACGGGTCGTAATCGTCACATCGACATCCTGATAGCCGGAGGCAAACATTTCATCGGTGCGCTCGAGTTCGTATTTTTTTGCCGTACAGGGCATTACCGCCACGTGATAGTGCTCGGCGGGGTCAATCTCCATCTTTTGCGAATAGTATGTCTTTGCGAGGACGCCGAGCATCTGCTGCGGGCTCTTCGCACTCGAGAAGTTATCAATGAAGTCCGGGTGATTCTTCTCCATGTAGTCGGTCCATGCCGGACAGCACGAGGTGATAATAGGCAATGGGCCCTTACCCCCGGAGAAGCGTTCCACGAACTCGTTAGCCTCCTCCATAATGGTCAAGTCGGCGGTAAGCGGTGTTTCGAAAACCGCCATGAATCCAAGTCTTCTGAGCGCCGCGTAAATCTTTCGGGTCAGGTTGGTACCGGGCGGGTATCCGAACTCTTCCCCGAGAGCGACGCGCACCGCAGGAGCGATCTGAACCGAGCAGTACATATCAGTAAACCTCCCGTTTGCGAAGTGCTTCCCAGACCTCGGCTGTTTCGTCATGTTCGACAATGGCACCGGTTGGACAGTGGGCGGCACATTGTCCGCACTTAATGCACGGCGAATCGGCGAGCGCAATATCTCCTGCAGGCGCCATACGGGTATCAATGCCGCGATTCAGCGATGACAGTGCCCAGACATTCTGCACCTGCTGGCAGACCTGCACGCACCGGCCACAGTTAATACACTTGCTGAAGTCGATGGTAATCGAGCCGTTCGAACGGTCGGGAGGAACATCGCGAATATGCTTCTCCATGCGATCGTCCCTGACGCCGAACTCGCCGACAAGCGTCTGGAGCTCGCAATTGCCGTTTCTGCCACAGGTGAGACAGGCATTGGGATGTGTGGACAGAATCAGCTCGAGTACGGTCCGTCGAATACGGGTCAACTCGCCGTCGTTGGTCGTAATTTCCATCCCGTCCTGCACCTTGGTCGCACAGGCACGAGGCATCTTACCGCTACCAGCTATCTTGACAATGCACAGACCACACGCGGCGGTAGGCAGCAGATCCGGGTCGTAACAGAGAGTCGGAATACGAACTCCCGTTCTGCGTGCGGCGGTAAGAATGCTCGTTCCCTCCGGCACTTCCACCGGTGTGCCGTTAATCGTTGCTTTCACCATAACCGTCTGCTCAGTCATAGGTCAGAACCTTCCCGTTGTCGTCTGCGCCTCGCGTTGATCCGTCGAAGCGGTATTCGTACCAAGAAGCTCACGGTACTCGTGTTCGAAATACTTCAGAGTCGACAGCACAGGGTTCGGTGCTGTCTGTCCGAGACCGCACAGCGATGCAGTCTGCATGCAACGGCAAATATCCCGTAAGGTCTCGACATCGCCGGCCGTTCCATCCCCGGCATGGATCCGTTTGAGCAGTGTAAGCATCTGATATCCACCGATGCGGCAGGGCGCACATTTTCCACAGGATTCTTCAACGCAGAAGCCGAGGTAGAACTTCGCTACGTCGACCATGGAGTCACTTTCATCCATGACAAGCATACCGCCGGAGCCCATGATGGAGCCGAGTTCCTGAAGTGCGTCGTATGTCACCGGGACATCCATTTCTTCCTGCGGTATAACACCGCCGGAGGGTCCGCCGGTCTGCACAGCTTTTATGTGCGATCCCCGGCTCGAGCCGCCACAGACATCCTCGATTACGGTTCGAATGGAGATTCCCATCGGTACCTCCACAAGTTGCGGATTTCGAACCTTGCCGGTTACCGCGAACACCTTTGTGCCCGGCGACTCCTCGGTTCCGTACGATGCGTACCATGACCCTCCACGATCGAGGATGGCTGAGACCGAGGCGAGCGTTTCCACGTTGTTGATCGACGTCGGCTTACCCCACAGCCCTTTTACCGACGGATACGGAGGGCGAGGCTCGGGACTTCCCCGCCGGCCTTCAATGGAAGCGATAAGCGCAGTCTCTTCACCGCAGACAAACGCACCCGCACCGAACCGTACTTTCACGTCGAAGGAGAAGCCGCTTCCAAGGATATTCTCCCCGACCAGTCCCGCTTCACGACACTGAGCGATCGCTCGTTGAACCCGTTCCACCGCCAGCGGGTATTCGACACGTATGTAGAAAAACCCCGTGTCTGCACCGATAGCGTATGCGGATATCAGCATGCCTTCGAGCACCGAATGAGGATCGCCCTCAAGCATACTCCGGTCCATGAATGCCCCGGGGTCCCCTTCGTCACCGTTGCAGATTACAAACTTCCGGTCGCTTTCCGGATCACGGGTATTCTTCCACTTGAGCCAGGTTGGATAGCCGGCTCCACCACGGCCCCGCAGCCCGCTGACTTTGAGCTCCTCTATAACCTCTTCCGGCGTCATGTCGAACAGCGCACGTTTGAGGCCGCGATATCCGCCGGCATAGAGGTATGACTCCAGTTCGGAGGGATCTATGATACCGCAGTTGCGAAGCGCAATGCGCTCCTGGGGATCGGAAGCGGTTTCTACAAGATCCTCAAGCACTGAGCCGCCACGAATGCTTTCATTGACGATACGCCGGATATCCGGTCCATTGACGTTGGCGTAGGTGACACAGGAGGGAAGTATCTGGATACAGATACCGCGTTCGTACAGGCCCAGATCCAGCGCACGGTAAACATCGACATCTTCATCCAGCCCTGCAACGCCGAGCTCTTCGCGAATCAGTTCCTGGAACACCTCCGTCCGGTCCTCGGCCCTGCCCTCAGTAGTGTCCTTTACCAGTATGGCCGTCTGACGCTCACCGCCGAAATCGTTGCCGCGATCGTGCGTGGCAATGACCCGGTCCTGCAGAAGGGTGCCCTGATCGAAATAGCGTTCCACAAGCCGCCTCGCAGCATCCGGATCCATGGCCCCGAACACAACCGTCGGGCCGGCTTGACTTCCGGCAACCACTACCGGGTCCGCGTAGGACAGCCCCAAGGAGCCCGTCTGCCGGATGTCGATATCGACCCCTAGCTTGTCGCGCGTCTCAACAAGGGCCTGCAACACGTCGCCGGCGCCGGCGGCCACACCACCGGTATCCATGCACACCCGGATCCACTGTTCGGGTTCCCGGCTCTGCGTCCAGTATGATTCCAGTTCGCTTACCGTCAATTGTTGCCCTTCCATAGATCTACTTCCCCTTCGTCTGCTTGAGGATTTTCGCCGGTGCGTCCTGGTTCAGGCGCCCATGGGTTTCTCCATCGACAACCACCGCAGGCGCCATACCACAACAGCCGATACAACGAACTGCTTCAAGCTGAAAGTCGTCTCCCTTTCCTCCCGACGCGCTGAGCAACTCCAGCTGCCGTTCAAACTCTTCCTGCAGCTGTTCGGCTCCGCGAAGGTAACAGGCTGTACCCATACACACCTGAATACTGTGACTGCCGGGAGGAGAAAGCCGGAAATAGGTATAGAAGGTAATGACCTCGTATATTCGGGCCATGCTGACGCCGGTTTCCTTTGACAGCTCGTTGGCCACCCCGCGCGGCACATAGCCGAACTCATCCTGGATGGCGTGAAGAATCATGATCAGACTGCCCTCTTCGTTTTCCCATTCCCGGGCAATCTCACGCACTCTTCGACGAACGCCCTCTACCCAGTCAAGAAGTTTCTCCAGCTCCGAATACGTATCTGTGCTCATGTAGCTCTCCCCTGCTGCCGCGGTCTGCTGCCGGCCTGTGTCATACCGGCAGCGGCGCGTGTCATTCGAGTACTCATTCGTTTACGGAAATGAGGCGATTGACAATTCCTGTAGCGCCGACTGCTATCGCCGCACCGATCAATGCGGTGGCGAGTTGCACAATCCCCATCGCCGAGACCATTGCCGGGGGAAGAACATCGACCTGAACCATAAGAAATGCGAACAGAAAGATTACCCCGGCCTTGAGCGCAGCGGCGCCGGGTAACGAGATCCAGAGGGGGACGCTTCGTGCCGCCGCCATTTTTATCGAGTATACGAGCAGGACATTGCCCGCCCAGATAACCGGAAGCATGATCGCGAGATACGGAGTCAACGCGCCGAACAGTGCGCCCCGGCTCAAGGCGGCGATACTCGGCATGAATACCACCGGCAGTGCGCGGCCTGCGCTGACGTTCAGTGCGGCATATACAAGCGCCGCGTTAACGAGACTTCCGACCAGCAGTTGTGGTCCTTCAAGGATGAAAGGAATTAGAAATGCAAGTACCGCTACAACAATCGTCTCGCCTGCGGCGACTCTTATATTTTCGCGAGTAGTTGGGCGGGTGTTCGAGGCGTCACGCTCAATAGCGTGGGACCCGGCTTTCGGGGTGAAGACACTCATAGGGCTTCCTCCTAAACGGCGGCTCTGTCTGAGTCAGTTACCAGAAGGCCTTACCAGTCACACAGCCCCTGGTATTCTGTGGAAACCCTATCATCGTTTTGTACCGTCCGCAATATTATCGTGACCCCCCTCACGTCAAAAAGCTGATAAAGATTATGCTGTGACATGTTCTACGTGGGGTCAGGATTCCGGCGCAACCGGCGGACGCAACTGGATCCAATTGGGACAGGCCCGGGTGTGGGCGGGAAATGAGGAAGCAGTGGCTGCGTTCGGGGCGCGGGTGTGGAGGGCGGCAGAGACGCCGGCAGGCGCGGCGGGAAACACCGCCGGCCGGAACAGCCGGGGGCCGCACCGGGGAGCCTCACTCGCGGCCCCCCGGCCGATGCCCCCGACGGGCTGTTATGCGTTATAGGTGCCGCTGGCTACATCACCACCGGTACCGGTCCAGTTCGTATGGAAGAACTCGCCCCTCGGACGGTCAACGCGCTCGTAGGTGTGAGCACCGAAGTAATCACGCTGCGCCTGAAGCAGGTTTGCAGGAACCCTGTCCCGCGTATAGCCCTCGAAAAAGCTTAAGGCCGATCCCATGCTCGGAACCGGAATCGCGTACTGAACCGCGCGCGCGACACTTCGCCGCCACGCATTCGCCGCGTCGGTTACGACATCCGAGAACTTCGGAGCAAGGAGCAGATTCTCGAGGTCGGGATTCTCACGGTATGCGTCGGTAATGTCCCCGAGGAACACACTCCGGATGATGCAACCGCCGCGCCACATACCGGCGACCGCACCGTAATCGATGCGCCAGTTGTTCTCGGCTGCGGCTTCGCGGATAAGCATGAAGCCCTGCGCATAGCTCGTAATTTTCGAGGCATAAACTGCAGCTTCAAGGTCCTGAAGCATTTCCTTCCGCTCGGAGGCCGACGGAGCAGCCGGAAGCGAGTTCCGATGGCGGCTCATCCGCTCACTCGCGCGAACACGCTCTTCCTTTCGAGCACTTAACGACCGGGCGAACACCGCTTCCGCCATGAGCGTAATGGGGATACCGTGTTGCGCGGCGTCGATCACCGTCCACTTGCCGGTGCCCTTCTGACCGGCGGCATCGAGGATTTTCTCGACGAGAGGCTCTCCGTCCTCGTCGCGGGTGCGAAGAATATCCGCGGTTATCTCAATGAGATAGCTTTCAAGACGGCCTGAGTTCCACTCGGAGAACACATCCGCCATTTCATCGTAGCCCATCCCCAGCACTTCATGCATGAAGTGATATGCTTCGCTGATGAGCTGCATATCGCCGTATTCAATGGCGTTGTGCACCATTTTGACATAGTGCCCCGCCCCGCCGTCTCCGACCCAGTCGCAGCACGG